>NZ_CP157578.1:1056000-1408000 GCF_046352925.1 Streptococcus sp. KHUD_011
ATTCACCGAACCAGCTTTGAACCCGTTAAATCACTGGTTGCAGGTAAAAAAGAAAGTTAAGTTAGAAGGAATGATTATGGAGGAACAGTCAGAAACACTCAGCTCCAAGAAAGAATTTGCCTTTGCCTCAAGCACCATATTATCCCAAGTTGGACGAGGAATCATTGTTGGTCTCGTTGTTGGAATTATAGTTGGATCCTTTCGTTTCTTAATCGAAAAAGGCTTCCACCTGATACAAGGACTTTATCAAGATCAAGCGCATCTAGTGCGCAATCTTTTTATCATTGCTCTATTTTATTTAATAGTTTGTTGGCTCAGTGCGAAATTAACTCGATCAGAAAAAGATATCAAAGGCTCAGGAATTCCTCAAGTCGAAGCCGAACTGAAAGGCCTCATGACCCTCAACTGGTGGGGCGTTCTTTGGAAAAAATATATCCTAGGAATTCTTGCTATTGCAAGTGGCCTTATGCTGGGGCGTGAAGGACCCAGTATTCAACTTGGAGCGGTTGGTGGTAAAGGAATTGCCAAATGGCTCAAATCCAGTCCAGTAGAGGAACGCTCCCTGATTGCCAGTGGTGCTGCAGCAGGATTAGCCGCTGCCTTTAATGCACCAATAGCAGGCCTCCTCTTTGTAGTAGAAGAAGTTTATCACCATTTTTCACGCTTTTTCTGGGTATCTACTCTAGCAGCTAGTCTCGTAGCAAACTTTGTCTCTCTGCTCATATTTGGTCTAACACCCGTACTGGATATGCCAGACAACATCCCACTCATGACCCTAGACCAGTATTGGATTTACCTCCTCATGGGAATTTTTCTAGGACTTTCTGGTTTTATCTATGAGAAAGCTGTACTCAATGTCGGTAGAGTTTATGACTGGATAGGTCAAAAAATCCGTTTGGATAGAGCTTATTACCCAATTCTTGCCTTCATTCTCATCCTACCAGTCGGAATCTTCTTACCTCAAATCCTTGGTGGTGGAAATCAGCTGGTTCTTTCCTTAACTGAGCAAGATTTTAGTTTCCAAGTTCTATTAGTTTACTTTTTGATTCGCTTTATTTGGAGTATGATTAGCTATGGAAGTGGCCTGCCAGGAGGAATTTTCCTACCCATTTTGGCACTTGGCTCCTTACTTGGAGCCCTAGTTGGTGTTATTTGTGTCAATCTTGGACTTGTCAGTCAAGAGCAATTCCCTATATTTGTCATTCTAGGAATGAGTGGTTATTTTGGAGCAATATCCAAGGCTCCCTTAACTGCTATGATACTCGTAACTGAGATGGTAGGAGATATTCGCAACCTCATGCCACTTGGCTTAGTAACCCTAGTTGCCTACATCATCATGGATCTGCTCAAAGGTGCGCCAGTCTATGAGGCTATGTTGGAAAAAATGCTGCCTGAAGAAGCGTCAGATGAAGGAGAAGTCACACTTATTGAAATTCCTGTTTCAGATAAAATAGCAGGAAAACAAGTACACGAACTCAACTTGCCACATAACGTACTCATCACCACCCAAGTACATAATGGTAAGAGCCAAACAGTTAACGGTTCAACTAGAATGTATCTCGGAGATATGATTCACCTAGTTATTCCAAAAAGTGAAATTGGGAAAGTCAAAGATTTGTTGTTGTAGAAGTTTTTACATAATTTATGTTATGTAAAAATAAATTTCTTAATTAAATATATTAGAAAACCGATTCTCAGCAATGAGATCGGTTATTTTTTACAGATAAGATATTTCACATACAAATAATTGAGCTTTGGTAAAAATAAGACTATAATTAAGTTAGAAATGATAAAGCTAGAAAGGAGTTTACTGTATAAAATCTGTACAGTAAGATTAAAATCATGAAAAAGAAAACAATAGCAATTATACAATGTATTTTGTATCCCATAGCTCCTTACACAGCTCTTCAGTTAAGTAGAATGAACAGAAGTATCGTTACTGATAATCTCTTTTTTATTTTCCTTATTCTGTTGACTATTTCATTCTGGTTTAGTATTTGGAAACTAGAAAAAGCACTAGATAATGATTCACAATGAAACTGCAAAGATTTAAATCCATTTTACGCAAAAACTGGAAAATTTTGTACTTTTTCCTAAACAGTGGATAAGCCCTTGATACAACTGGGTTTAAGACGTAAAGTACACTCTCTAAAAATTGTACTTTAAAACCTTGATTTAACAATGTTTTGAATTTTAGCAAGAGTCGTTTTCATTAGGATGTACAATTGGAAAAATTTTTAGTTTTCACTTTTATAAAGTACAAAATCAGCTGATTTTTTAAAATAAAAATTTTTAGTTATAATCGCGATCTAAGTCTTTTTATCACTTTTAAAAAAACTCCTATAACATCTTTCCGAAAAACTATAATTTTCTTGAAAAATAAATAAGTCTATGCTATACTACTAGTAGACTTATTTATGGAGAAAATACATGAAACGTGAGATTTTACTGGAACGAATCGACAAACTAAAACAAATCATGCCCTGGTATGTTCTTGAATACTACCAATCTAAGCTGGCTGTACCTTACAGTTTTACAACCTTGTACGAATACCTCAAGGAATATGATCGATTTTTCAGCTGGGTTTTAGAGTCTGGTATCTCAAACGCCGATAGAATATCTGATATTTCTTTATCTGTCTTGGAAAATATGTCTAAGAAAGACATGGAATCTTTTATTCTTTACCTACGTGAACGCCCTTTGCTGAATGCTAATACAACCAAGCAAGGAGTTTCTCAGACAACTATCAATCGAACCTTGTCAGCTCTCTCCAGTCTTTATAAGTATCTAACCGAGGAAGTCGAAAACGATCAGGGGGAACCTTATTTTTATCGTAATGTAATGAAAAAAGTTTCAACCAAAAAAAAGAAAGAAACACTTGCTGCCAGAGCTGAAAACATCAAACAAAAGCTCTTTCTAGGTGATGAAACAGAAGGTTTTCTAACTTATATCGACCAAGATTACCCACAACAGCTCTCAAATCGCGCCCTATCTTCATTTAATAAAAATAAAGAACGTGATTTGGCCATTATTGCTCTTCTCTTGGCGTCCGGTGTTCGCTTGTCTGAAGCAGTTAATCTAGATATAAGGGATCTCAATCTCAAAATGATGGTTATTGATGTCACTCGAAAAGGGGGCAAACGTGACTCGGTCAATGTCGCTGCCTTTGCAAAACCTTATCTAGAGAATTATCTAGCCATTCGAAATCAACGCTATAAGACAGAAAAAACAGATACAGCCCTTTTTTTGACTCTCTACAGAGGTGTTCCTAATCGTATCGATGCTTCCAGCGTTGAGAAAATGGTTGCTAAGTACTCTGAGGACTTCAAAGTCCGTGTAACACCCCATAAACTACGCCATACGCTAGCAACCAGGCTCTATGATGCCACTAAATCGCAAGTTTTGGTCAGTCATCAGCTAGGACATGCCAGTACACAAGTCACTGACCTCTATACCCATATCGTCAACGATGAACAAAAAAATGCTCTAGATAGTTTATGATTTTACGTATTTTAAATTATGTAAATACATATCAAAAAAAGAAGCTGGTCCTACAACCAACTTCTTTTTGATTTATCCAACTACCGCTTCAGCGATTTCTTCACGGCTAATACCAGCAAAGTAGCGTGTGATATCAATGGTTTCTAGCGCTTTGAGGACATCTTCGCGTTCATATTTTACCCCACGAAGGACATCTTCTACTGCAGCAACGTCTTCAATACCAAAGAAGTCACCATAAATCTTGATGTCTTGGATTTTTGATTCAGTAACGTTAGCAAAGACTTCAACCTTACCACTGGTGAATTTTGTCCCACGACGGACGTTAAATTCAGGTGATTTACCATAGTTCCAGTCCCAAGTACCAAACTTAGTATCCTTGATGTGATTGATTTCAGCTAATTCTTCCTCAGAAAAAACGTATTCTGTCATCTCTGGATACTCTTTTTTCATGTATTCCAAGAGTAAGTCACGGAATTCTTCGACTGTGATTTTTTCTGGTAGTTCATTGACAATATTGGTTACACGAGCACGGACGGATTTCACACCTTTTGATTCAAATTTATCTTTTGAAACCTTGAGGGCGTTAGCAAGGACTGACAAATCAACGTCAAAGAGCAAGCAACCGTGGTGCATGATACGACCGTTGATATAGGCTTGGGCATTGCCACAGAATTTCTTGCCGTCAATTTCTAAGTCATTACGACCTGTGAACTCAGCTTTAACCCCAAGTTGAGCCAAAGTATTGATAACTGGAGTTGAGAAGCTCTTAAAGTCAAAAGCCTTGTTTTCATCTTCTTTTGAGATAATCGTGTAGTTGAGATTGTTTAAATCGTGGTAAACAGCTCCACCACCACTGATACGGCGGACCACCTCAATACCATTTTCTCGAACATAATCACGGTTGATTTCTTCGATGGTATTCTGGTGACGACCAACAATGATAGATGGTTTGTTAATCCAAAGTAGGAAGATTTGATCCTCATCCAAAAGGTGTTTAAAGGCGTATTCTTCCAAGGCAATATTAAAGGCAGTGTCGTTTGAATGATTGATAATATATTTCATGATATCCCTTTATACGATAGAGACTGGAAAGATATTTTCCAGTCTATTCTATCTTCGTTTTATTTTTTCTTAGGTGAATGGATGGCCATTCCTAAAACATCCGCAAATGCTTCGTACATCACTTCAGAGTAAGTTGGATGTCCGTGGATAGTTTTCAGCATTTCTTCAACAGTAATTTCCATTTCGATAATGCTTGACGCTTCATTGATCAATTCTGCAGCTGCAGGACCGATGATATGAACACCAAGGATTTCTCCATATTTCTTATCAGCAATAACTTTAACGAAACCTTGAGCAGCATCAGAAGCAATGGCACGACCGTTAGCAGCAAAGTTGAACTTACCGATAGCGACATCGTATTTCTCACGTGCTTGTTCTTCAGTCAAGCCTACTGCTGCTACTTCAGGAAGAGTGTAGATGGCTGCAGGAGTCAAGTTCAGTTTGGCAACAGCATGATTTCCTTTAAGGGCATTTTCAGCAGCAACTTCACCCATACGGAAGGCTGCGTGCGCCAACATCTTAGTTCCGTTGATGTCACCTGGTGCGTAAATTCCTGGAACAGAAGTTTCCATGTATTCGTTGACCTTGATGCGTCCACGGTCCAGTTCAAACTCAACATCGCCAATACCTTCAAGGTCTGGTACACGACCGATTGAAAGAAGCGCTTTATTTGCGATGATATCATCTTTTCCTTCAACCTTGATACGAAGTTGACCATTTTCCTCGATGATTTCTTGCAGTTTAGTACCAGTCAAGATGGTCATTCCTTTACGCTCAAGGATCAAGCGAAGGTTCTTAGACACTTCTGCATCCATAGCTGGCACGATACGGTCCATCATTTCGATAACAGTTACTTTTGAACCAAATGTCATAAAGGCCTGACCGAGTTCGATACCGACAACTCCACCACCGATGATGACAAGGCTTTCTGGCACTTCGTTCATTTCAAGAATGTCGTCACTTGTCATCACGAGTGGAGATTCCATACCAGGGACGTTGATCTTGCTGACTTTTGAACCACCGGCAAGGATGATTTTCTTGGTTTCAAGTAATTCAGAACCATTTACCAAGACGTTCTTGTCTTTAGTAATGGTACCAATACCTTTATGCACAGTAACTCCGTAGCTACGAAGAAGTCCTGCAACACCACCAACAAGAGTATTAACAACTTTAGATTTAGTTTCTAAAAGTTTGTCCATATCAACAGTGAAGTTAGGATTTTCAATCACAATACCACGATTTGCAGCATGACCGATATTTTCAATAATTTCAGCGTTATGAAGGTAGGTTTTGGTTGGGATACAACCACGGTTTAAGCAGGTTCCGCCGAGTTCAGATTTCTCAACTAGAGCAACCTTACCACCGAGTTGGGCAGCTTTAATGGCTGCAACATAACCAGCAGGACCTCCACCAATCACAACGATATCAAAAGCATCATCGCTCTTACCATCATCGTTTGAGGCACTTGCTGCAGGTGCTGGGCTAGCTTCTGGCGCTGCTGCCCCAGCTGTTGGGATATTTTCCCCTTCTTCGCCAAGGTAACCGATAACTTCCGTTACAGGGACAGTTTCGCCATCTCCTTTGAGAATGGCAATCAAGTACCCATCTTCTTCGGCTTCCAATTCCATGCTGACTTTGTCAGTCATGATTTCCAAAAGGATTTCTCCTTCTTTTACAAATTCTCCGACTTTTTTATTCCATTGGACGATTTGTCCTTCTGTCATATCCACGCCGGCTTTTGGCATAATTACTTCTAAGGCCATGTCTTCCTTCCTTTATCTATATCTTTAAAATGAATACTCTTGCAATTAAATCAACATTGAGATTGGATTTTCAATCAACTCTTTCAAGTCTTTCATAAACTTAGCACCAGCCATACCATCTACGACACGGTGGTCAATGGTTAAACCAAGACTCATGATTGGGCGAATCACAATTTCACCATTGACGACAACTGGCTTCTCGATTGTCGAGCTCACGCCAAGGATAGCTGAGTTTGGTTGGTTGATGATAGGACCAAAGGACTGAACGCCAAACATTCCCAAGTTACTGATTGTGAATGTTGAATTTTGCAACTCACTTGGAGCCAATTTTCCATCCAAGGTACGGCCAATGACATCCTTGAAGGCTACAACTAGTTCAGAAAGACTCATCTTTTCAGCATTGTAAACAACAGGTGTCATCAATCCATTATCCATCCCAACTGCCATTGCAAGATTGACATAGTTGTGAGTGATAATAGTCTTGCCATCTTCTGTCAATGAAGCGTTGATATAAGGGTGCTTCATTAAGGTCTTAACAACTGCAAGTGAAAGAAGATCTGTTACAGTGGTCTTCTTCCCAGTTGCTTCCATGATTGGTTCAAGAACCTTCTTACGAAGAGCCAACATTTCAGTCATATCAACTTCATAGTTGAGCGTGAAGGTTGGCGCAGTTAGGTAAGATTCAACCATCCGTTGGGCAATCACCTTACGCATTGGTGTCATTGGAATACGCTCAATCTCACCATAAGGAGTGATATTATCAGGAACTTCTTCCACTTTTTCAATCTGAGCAGGAGACTTGATGGTATCGTTTTCGATATTTTCAGGAAGCAAGGCCAAAACATCCTTCTTCATGATTTTACCACGATGACCGGTTCCTTGAATCTCCTGCCAAGCAATATTATGTTCGAGGGCAATTCGTTTTGCAAGTGGCGAAATGCGAACCACGTTTGTGTCTTTATAAGTTTCCACGTCTTCTTTGTGGACACGACCGTTTGCACCTGAGCCAGAAACGTCGTAAAGGTTGATCCCTAAATCATCCGCTAACTTTCTAGCCGCAGGAGTCGCTCTTAGCTTGTCATCAGCCATGACCTCTCCAATTCTATTATAAGATACTAAGGGCGTCAAAAGTCAAAGTGAAAATAGGAAACTTGACGAAGAAACTTTAGTTTCTAGGAAAGTTTATCTTTTTCACACAGACTTTAGCCCGAGTTCAATTAAATGATACAAAGGGCGTTAAAAGCGACTGAAAAATAGGAAATCAACGCAGACTTTGATGAAGTCAAGGAGATTTATTTTTTTTCCGAGTTTTTAGCCCGTGTTCAACTCTACAAGTAACTTGGACACGGAACGTGTCTCAAGTTACTACGGTTGCCGCTATCAGGCGGTCAACCTTGTAGACTTACTAAGTCGTTCGTCGAATATTATCGATTCGACTCCCTCCTGTCGCAACTTTGCAAGTAACTTGGATACGTAATGCATCTCAAGTTGCTACGGTTGCCGCTATTAGGCGGTCAACCTAGTAGACTTACTAAGTCGTTCGTCGAATAACATCGATTCGACTCTCTCCTGTCGCAAATTTGCAAATAACTTGGGTACAATACATATCTCAAGTTACTAAAGTTAAAAACAACCGTTATTTTACATAACTTATCTTATGTAATTTTATTCTTTGTTATATGTTTTACGGATGGCATCTTTGATGCTTTCAACTGTTGGAATCATTGCATTTTCTAGATTTTGTGCATAAGGCATTGGCACATCTTCTCCTGCACAACGACGGATTGGTGCATCTAGATAGTCAAATGCTTCTGATTCTGAAATAATAGCTGAAATCTCTCCGATATAGCCGCTTGTTTTATGGGCATCGTTAACCAGAACAACTTTACCAGTCTTCTTAACTGAGTTAATGATAATCTCCTTATCAAGCGGAACAAGGGTGCGTGGGTCAACAATCTCAACAGAAATTCCTTCTTCTGCTAATTCTTCAGCTGCTTGAACCACACGGCGAAGCATTTTTCCATAAGTAACAACTGTTACATCCGTACCTTCACGTTTGATTTCCCCAACTCCAAGTGGAATCGTATAGTCTGGATCAACTGGTACTTCCCCTTTTTGGTTAAATTCTGACTTGTACTCAAGGATAATAACAGGGTTGTTATCACGGATAGAAGACTTAAGCAGTCCTTTCATGTCCGCAGGCGTACCTGGTGCTACAACCTTAAGTCCTGGGATATGAGTGAACCAAGACTCTAGAGATTGTGAATGCTGGGCTGCAGAACCAACTCCGTTACCAGCTGCACAACGAACAGTCATTGGAACCTGACCTTTACCACCAAACATGTAACGTGTTTTAGCAGCTTGGTTGACGATATTGTCCATGGCAATAACCGAGAAGTCCATGAAGGTCATATCAACGATTGGACGAAGTCCTGTCATGGCTGCTCCGGCTGCTGCTCCAGAGATGGCAGCTTCAGAAATAGGACAGTCACGAACACGTTCTGGACCAAATTCTTCAAGCATTCCAACAGAAGTTCCGAAGTCTCCTCCGAAGACACCGACGTCTTCTCCCATCAAGAACACATTTTCATCGCGACGCATTTCCTCAGACATAGCAAGGATAATGGTGTCACGGAAGGACATTGTTTTTGTTTCCATTTTATCTCTTTCTCCTTAGTCTGCGTAAATATCTTCAAAGGCTGATTCAAGCGGTGGGAATGGACTTTCTTCTGCAAATTTAACAGAAGCTTCTACTGCTTCCTTGACTTGCGTTTGGATTTCTTCCAATTCTTCGGCACTTGCAATAGTGTTTTCAATGAGGTACTTGCGAAGGTTTTCGATTGGGTCTTTTTGTTTCCACAATTCCACTTCTTCGCGGGTACGATATTTACCAGGGTCAGATGATGAATGGCCAAGCCAGCGATAAGTTACACTTTCAATCAAGACAGGCCCATTGCCACTACGAACATGGTCTACAGCTTTCTCAAATTCTTCGTAGACATCGATGACGTTGTTTCCATCTTCGATGAACATTCCAGGAATTCCATAAGCGGCGCTACGTTGATGGATATGTTCTACATTAGTCATTTTCTTGATATCCGCAGAGATACCGTAACCGTTGTTAATGCAATAGAAAATGACTGGCAGCTTCCAGATAGAAGCCATGTTCACTGCTTCGTGGAAAACACCTTCATTGGTCGCACCATCTCCAAAGAAGCAGACAACGATTTTACCGGTATTTTGCATTTGCTGACTGAGGGCTGCCCCAACAGCAATCCCCATACCACCGCCTACGATACCATTGGCACCAAGGTTACCAGCATCAAGGTCGGCGATATGCATAGATCCACCTTTACCTTTACAGGTTCCAGTGTATTTTCCAAGGATTTCAGCCATCATTCCGTTGAGGTCAATTCCTTTGGCAATAGCTTGTCCGTGACCACGGTGGTTTGAGGTAATTAGATCATCTGGATTGAGAGCCAACATAGCACCCACGTTAGCCGCCTCTTCTCCAACAGAAAAGTGCGTCATTCCTGGCACTTTCCCTTTCTTTACTAATTGCGCAATTTTTAAGTCCATACGACGGATTTCTTCCATCTTACGGAACATCTCTAGCAAAAGATTTTTATCTAAAATTGACATCTTCTTGCCTTTCTAAGTTTCTTCTTACCTTACTATTTTACCGTTTTTGGCAAATACTGTCAAAGTTTTTCTAAAAGAAATTTCACAAAATAAAAAAGAAAACCCCGTAAAAACAAGGAATTTTCTTATCAAGAATATTTTTTCACAAACTTTTTAGCGTTTGGATTTTGCTAAAGATTCAAATCTCTTCATAATCACAGTTAAACGCCAACGGTAGAGCGCTCCACTCACAATCAAACTAATAATCAAGCCAATCCAGTAAGAATAAGCTCCAAAATCTGTTAGGGAATCAAATACAATAGCCACTGGGATTGCTACGCCCCAATAACCAACCAAACCAAGGTAAAAAGGAATAACGGTATCCTTATACCCCCGTAAAATTCCCTGAAGCGGTGCCGCAAAGGTATCTGCTAACTGGAAAAAAAGACTATAAGTCAAAAAGCGCGCTGTCAAATCGATGAATTCTGGGTCGTTGCCATAAAGACTGGCCACATTTCCCCTAAAAATGTAAAGAAAGGATAAGGTGAAGGCCGCAAAAATGAGGGCTGTCCATCTTCCTAGACCAATATAGGTTTTCGCATCATCAAATCGCTTGGCTCCCACTTCATAGGAAACAACAATAGCCATAGCAGATGAGATGCTCATAGGAAAGGCGTACATGAGAGTTGAAAAATTCATAGCTGACTGGTGACTAGCGATAATCAAGGATGAGAACTTAGCCATAATCAAGCCAACCACAGAAAAGATAGCCACTTCCGCGAAGACAGTCCCCCCTATAGGCAGACCTAAACGAACTCCTTCCTTGATTTTATCCATATTAAGCGGAATTCGTTTCTCAAGATGTAGGGCTTTGAGCTTCTCCTGTTTAAATAGAACCAGTACAGAAATTCCCAGTAAGACCCAGTAGGCCAAGGATGTTCCTAAACCAGCACCAGCACCTCCCAGTTCTGGAACACCAAAGGCCCCGTAAATCAAGAGATAGTTAAATCCGCTATTGAGAGGAAGTAACAAAAGCATGAGATACATAGACAGTTTGGTCAAGCCCAGAGAATCCAGCAAGGAACGAACGACACTAAAAAGCAACAGGGGGATAATTCCAATAGATAAAAACCAAAGATAGTGAACCGCTACTGCTGCCACTTGTGCCTCTAGTCCAATATGATTCAAGATTGGTGGTGCCAAGAAAAGTACCATCCCCAGCAAGACCACAGATAGACCCAAGGCCAAATAGATGAACTGGTAAAAATCAGACGCAACTTCTTCCTTTTTGCCTCGACCAAGATGGTGACCAATGATAGGCACCAGGGCTGACACAATACCTGTTAGAAAGGTAAAGAAAGGATTCCAGATACTGGTTGCCATAGACACACCAGCCAAGTCCATGGTATTGTATTGGCCAGTCATAGTCGTATCAACAAAGGATGCAGAATAATTGGCAAATTGATAAATCAGGATGGGGAAAAATATCTTTAAAAATAAGATAAACTTGTCTTTAAAATGATGGGTTTGGTACATATAGGCTCTCTATTCTTTTTGTTTACAGAGCAGACTCCCACCTAGTTTCGATAGACGATTTGTCCCTTACAGATGGTATATTTAACCTGCCCTTTTAAGGTTTCACCTATGAATGGTGAATTAGCTGCTTTGGAAGCAAAATGGGAGTCCACAAGGCGGTCAGCCTTAGCATCAAAAATAGTGATGTCCGCTGGACCATTCTCAGCCAAATAACCTGCTTCAAAGTTGTAAAGCTTGGATGGGTTGTATGTCATTTTTTCAAGTAATTCCATCAAGCTTAACTCACCAGCTTCGACCAAATAAGTCAATCCGAGAGATAGAGATGTTTCTAAGCCAGTCATACCAGATGGCGCTTTGGTAATATCTTCGACTTTTTTTTCATCTGCATGATGAGGCGCGTGGTCAGTCGCGATAACTGTGATGACACCTGACTTGAGACCTTCAATCACGGCACGACGGTCTGATTCCAAACGAAGTGGCGGATTCATCTTAGCATTGCTTCCTTGTGTCAAAAGGAGCGCTTCTGTCTTGGAGAAATGCTGTGGCGCTACTTCTGCTGTTACTTGCGCTCCCAATCCTTGAGCAAACTCCACTACTTTAACACTTTCTTCCTTAGACAAATGCTGGATGTGAACATGTGCCTTAGTTGCATAGGCAATCATGACATCACGCGCCATCATAGCGTACTCAGCCACCCCAGTCGCACCGCAGATATGGAAATGTTCTTTAGCGATATTTTCATTAAAGCCAAGAACACCGTTCAAACCTGGATCTTCCTCATGAAGACTAATAAAGGTATTAAGCTTTTTAGCTTCCTCCATGGCTTCCTTGACAACTTTACTGCTCTCAAGCGGAATACCGTCATCAGAAAAACCAACAGCTCCAGCTTCTAAGAGTGCTTTAAAGTCAGTCAAATCTTGCCCATTAAAATTCTTAGTAATGGTCGCAACCGTCTTAACATTAATCTTCTCTTTGGCAGCTGACTGGAGAACTTCTTGCAAAGTCTCCACGTCTGAAATGGTTGGACTAGTATTAGCCATCATGACAACCGTGGTAAAACCACCTGCAGCGGCTGCTAGGGCACCAGTATGGATGTCTTCCTTGTGGGTCTGACCAGGTTCACGAAAATGAACATGGATATCAACCAAGCCAGGAGCAACTACAAGACCTGTGGCATCCAGGATTTCTGCGCCTTCTTCTTTAATTTCAGGCGCAATTTTGATAATCTTTCCATCTTCAACCAAGACATCACACACTTGATCCAAACCAGACTTGGGATCCATAACACGACCATTTTTGATTAGTAGCATCTGCTTTCTCCTTTATTCATAAAAATCAACTTGGGTATCCAACAATTTATCCCCATCATAAACAAACTTAGCTGAAAAGAAGGGTTTGTCCTCTAAAAGCCACTCAACAAAGGTATGGTCACCTTCCCAAGTCGGCTTGCTCAAAACCTCATCATAAGGAACCCATTCCAGCGTCCCCTCATTGCAGTCAATCAAATCCCCCTCGAACTCCGTCACCTTAAAAACATAGGTGTACCAGTCTAAATCTGGTGTAAATTCAGGAAAAGTGATGACACCTTTTAGAACTGGCTTGGCTTTGAGCCCTGTTTCCTCAAGGATTTCACGCACCGCGCATTCCTGAGGTGTCTCTCCTCGCTCTAGCTTACCACCCACACCAATCCATTTTCCTTCATGAACATCATTTGGCTTCTTATTACGGTGGAGCATAAGCAGTTCTTTCCCGTTATCAATGTAGCAAATCGTCGCTAACTGAGGCATATTTTCTCCTTATCTAAGCCAATCGATTGGCTCTTGTCCTGTTTCTTTTAAGAATGCATTGGCCTTGGAAAAAGGCTTGGAACCCCAAAATCCTCTATAAACTGACAAAGGACTGGGATGGGCTGATTCGATAATCAAGTGATGAGGATTGGTAACTAAGACCTTCTTCTTGCGTGCATAAGCTCCCCAGAGTACAAAAACGACTTGTCTATCTAGATGATTGACCACCTGAATCACAGCATCCGTAAAAGGCTCCCATATCTGCCCAGCATGACCATTAGCCCGTCCAGCCGGAACTGTCAAACAAGCATTAAGAAGTAAGACTCCTTGCTCAGCCCAAGCTGTCAAATCATGAGATTTCTTAACCCCGATATCATCTGACAATTCTTTCAAGATATTTTGCAAGGATGGTGGAGCTGGGATAGAGTCCGGTACAGAAAAACTCAAGCCCTGCGCTTGACCTGGCCCGTGATAGGGATCTTGCCCTAGAATCACCACCTTAACTTCTTCAAGCGGTGTTGTCAAGAGAGCCTGAAAAACCTTTTCCTTGGGTGGATAAACAGTCCCCTGAGCATAAACCTGCTCCATAAACTGATTAATTTTTCCAAAATAACCTTCAGGTAATTGCTCCTTAATCAAAGCATGCCAAGACGAGTGTTCCATAGCCGACTCCTTCGTTTTTACTGCCTCTATTATAGCAAAAAGTGGCTTTCTAAACCACTTTTTACAGTTTATCTAAGCAATCCAGCAAGTCTTGGTAAGAATGGACTTCGTAAGTCGGCTGGGCTTGTGTGTGATTTTCAACACGATGAGGGTTGTACCAGATAGTGTCAATCCCCGCATTATTGCCGCCTTGAATGTCGGCGGTTAGGGAATCTCCAATCATCAGCGTCTTTTCTTTACTAAAGTCAGCAATCTGTTGACCGATCTTTTCATAAAAGAGAGCATCAGGCTTTTGTGTTTGCAATTGTTCTGAGATAAAGACTTGATTGAAATAAGGTGCTAGACCAGATTGAGACAAACGCCCTGTCTGAATGGCAGTAATGCCATTTGTCGCAGCATACAAGTCATAATCACGCTCGATGAGGCTGTCCAAAAGTTCATGAGCGCCTGAAATCGTTTGTCCCTGTTGGGCTAAGTAAAATTGGTAACGCTGGGCAAGTAAAGTACCGTCCTTCTCAAATCCAAAATGGGTAAATAAACGAGAAAAGCGCGTGTTAACCAGCTCTTGTCTACTAATTTTCTTTTGCTCCAAGTCCTTCCAGAGAGCCTTGTTCATCGGAACATAATAGTCTTTATAAGCCTGAATATCTGCAACTCCTTCTTCTTTTAGAAGTTGCGTCAAAGCCACATCCTCAGCAGCATCAAAATCAAGCAAGGTGTGATCGAGGTCGAAAAGTAAAAATTTGTAGGACAATTGAGGTTTTCCTTTCTGAAAAGAATTATGAATATTATAGCATAAAGTAAGAAAGCCATACCAATTTATTCCATCTATTTGACATACAATTATCGCAACTAAAGGCTACAAGTATACTTATAAATCACTCTTCTAGACTTTTGATTGTCAAAATCTTTCAGAATAGAATAATTCTATCTATCGAATATCCTAACTTCATAAATATCTATGTAATTCTAAACCTAGAATTCCTATAAAATAGATGTTTTTGCACTATTCTAAGTCATTGATTGCCTTAAATTTTAATTTTTAAAGAATTCTAAAGCTAGAATAGTCCCATCACAATCTGTTTTGAATGATTCACAATTTAGAAACACTATAGCTCTACTCCTGTTAAAATAAAAAGGAACTGCATAAAGCAATCCCTTTCTGATTTTGAAATTATTTACTTAAAATTTGATAGTTGAGATAATCAATAGCCCACTTATAAAAAGAGTTATAGTAAAATTCCTTATTTATTAATTTCAATCTCCGACAACTGTGTTTGAATAACTGACAGTTCTGCACCAGCCTGAAGAAGAGCAGCTGCAGTATAGGCACCTTCTACAATTGGAACCCTATTGATGACGATACTTTTATCACTGAAATCAGCCACCATTTCTAAGTTCATTTTAGCAGAACCTAGGTCAAAAAAAGCTAATAAAGTATCTGCTGGATTTTCGGAAACAACCCTATCTACTTGATCAAAACTCGTTCCAATTCCTCCATCTTCGGTTCCTCCTACATAAGTAATCGGAACATCTTTAGCTACTTCACTAATCAGTTCAACGACACCTTGTGCAATGTGTTTGGAATGTGAAACGATAACAAGACCAATACTTCCCATTAAACCACCCCAGTTTCTAAAAGAGCAGTAAAGAGTAATCCTGATGAGAATGATCCAGGATCAATATGTCCAAGAGAACGTTCTCCTACATAAGATGCCCTTCCTTTAGTTGCAAGTAAATCTTTGGTAGCATTCACTACCTTATCAATAACCTCTTGAGTCAATTGACCAGCAGACAAAGCAGCAATAACAGGAGTCCAAACATCAACCATTGTCTTTTCTCCAACTTCTGCTTTCCCACGTTTGATAATCATATCCAAACCACTTTGTAAGATTTCTTCTAATTTAGAATGAGAATCAGCCTTGGCCATGCCCATAAAAGCAGAGCCATACAGAGGACCAGAAGCACCGCCTACCTTGCTCAGTAATTGCATTGAGACAAGTTTAAACACATCACTGCTTGTTTCAAATTGCTTTCCTTCTAAGTTTTCCATAACTGCAGCCATTCCACGCGCCATATTTCCACCGTGGTCTCCATCTCCTATAGGGGTGTCTAGCTCACTAAGGTAATCTTTCTGTTCTTGAATCTTTTCATTAAAAAGCTTCATCCATTCAAGAGCTTGTTCAACATTCATGCGACATATCCTCCTTGAGTTTTACCAAGCTGGGGTAGTAACAGGTGTATTTAGAGCATCCAACCACTCATCATCTGCCAATCGAATCAATGTTAATGATAATCCAGCCATATCGATTGATGTCATATAGTTTCCAATTTTCTTAAATGCCAACTCAACACCTTTTTCATGGAGTAATTTAGCCACATCATTTGCAAATACGTATTGCTCCATAAGAGGAGTGCTTCCTAAACCATTGATGAGAAGGCCATAGCGTTCTCCAGCTTTAAGTTGGAAACCTTCAGATAACTTTTCAACCAATTCTGAGGCCAATTGTGCTGAGGGTTGCATCTTCTCTTTCTTATATCCCGGTTCACCGTGGATACCAACTCCGTATTCAAATTCATCATCTTCTAGAACAAAACCTGGTTTGCCAACTTCTGGAACAGTAGCGCCAGATAGAGCTAAGCCAATTGTTTTAATTTCTAAGACAAGTTTGTCAGCCAAGTCCTTCATTTCAGATAATGATTTACCAGAACGAGCCGCAGCACCCAAAATTTTATGGACTAAAATAGTACCTGCAACACCTCGACGGCCTTGGGTATAGAGACTATTTTCAACAGCGATATCATCATCAACCACAACACTTGCTATATCAATACCTTCCATTTCAGCAAGTTCTTGTGCAATTTCAAAGTTCATAATGTCACCAGAATAGTTCTTGATGACCATGAAAACTCCAGCACCTTCATTAGCCACCTTAATGGCTTCTAAAATTTGGTCTGGAGTAGGTGAAGTGAAGACTGCTCCACAAATGGCGGCAGACAACATTCCTTCTCCTACAAATCCAGCATGACTTGGTTCATGTCCTGAACCTCCACCTGAAATGAGTCCAACTTTTCCTGTCTTTTCTGCCTTTCTAACGATGACATCAAAACCATCTAAGCGTTCTACCAAGTCATCATGCATGAATGACAATCCCTGCAACATTTCATCAACAACTTGTGTCGGTTCATTTATAATTTTTTTCATGAGAAACTCCTTTCGGCATGTATCTTTGTTTTCGCTTTCATTATATATTTTTTATTGGTAGATGATAAGGGACAGATTCTATTATTTGTCCCCTTTTAAACCCGTTTAAAACATTTTTTTGGTAAAATGAAGTAAGTAAAAGAAAGGCTTCCTATGGCATCATCACTTATTACAAAAAAACGGATTGCCAAGGCATTTAGAGATCTATTAGCTACTAGAGAATTTGACAAAATCTCCATTGTAGATATCATGGAATCAGCTGGCATTCGTAGACAGACCTTTTATAATCACTTTCTTGACAAATATGAACTGCTAGACTGGATATTTGAAAATGACTTAACCGAGTATATCACCAATAACTTGGACTTCATTTCTGGCCAAAAACTATTACAAGAATTATTTTTTTATTTCGAACAAGAGCGTGACTTTTATATTCAACTTTTTGATATTCAAGGGCAAAATAACTTCTATGACCACTTTATCAGCTACTGTCGCTTGCTTGTATCAAAAATTTTAAGAGAATATGGTCAGATTGATATCGATTCATCTGCTTATACTTGTTTTTTGTTAGACTATCATTCACACGCTCTAGCAGAAATCGTGAAAGCTTACGTCAATAAAAAAAGTCCAGTTCCACAACCAGACTTTCTAATCATGACAATTATTGGAAAGAGACCACAATGACATTTATTTCAAATCATAAACAAAAAATTATTTCAAGTTACATTTCGGCAACTGTCAGCAGTCATCCTGAATTAGAAAAACACCCTACTTTACCACTAGTCTATCAAAAAAATCGCAATCCTCATCAGGTTCCAATATTGTCGGGTGGAGGTTCCGGTCACGAACCTGCGCATATTGGATATGTGGGAGAAGGAATGCTTACTGCTGCTATCTATGGCCAATTATTTACTCCTCCCACAAGAACTGAAATCTTAGAGTCCATTCGTTTTTTAAACAATGGTCACGGTGTCTTCATCATTGTAAAAAATTTCGAAGCAGACATCAAAGAATTTAGCTCGGCCATTAACACTGCTAGAAAAGAAGGAATTAAGGTCGGCTATAGTCTAGCACACGACGATATTTCAATTGAACCTCACAATAGATTTCAAATTAGAGGAAGAGGGCTTGCAGGGACAATCTTACTTCATAAAATCCTAGGATTTGCAGCTCAAAATGGTGCCAACATCGAGCAACTAACTGATTTAGGTCATCAGCTTGCTCCCGAAATCGCAACAATTGGCTTTGCAACGAAAGCTGCTAGTCTCCCCCAAGCCACCCTTCCACTATTTAACTTGGAAGAAGGAAATATTTCCTATGGTATTGGGATACATGGCGAAGAAGGCTATCGTATCGTCCCATTCCAATCATCGGAAATCCTTGCAAATGAAATTATAAGTAAATTAAGATTGCACTATCATTGGAAAAAGGGTGATCAATTTATATTGCTTGTAAATAATCTAGGCACTACCAGCAACTTAGAAATGGGCATATTTATCAATGATATCCTTCAACTCTTAGAAATTGAAGGAGTCACTATTACCTTTATAAAATCAGGAACATTTATGACCAGTTTGGATATGGCAGGTATATCCGTAACTCTTTGCCCTGTAAAAAATAAGCAGTGGCTAGAAGCGCTCAATGCTCCAACGACAGCTTTTGCATGGTAATTTGCTTGTATAACTCAAAAGGGCTACATCACTTGATAGCCCTTTGCTTTTATCTTATACTCAATGAAAATCAAAAAGCAAACTAGGAAACTAGCCGCAGGCTGTACTTGAGTACGGCAAGGCGACGTTGACGCAGTTTGAATTTGATTTTCGAAGAGTATTACGTTTAAAAGAACTCATTCTTGCAATTTCAAATAGGCCATCTATTCCTTACAATTCTTCCGATGAGTTTTGAGTTTTTTCAGAGCCCAATCATAGTGACTGGAGGTGCTACTGATAAAATAGGAACCTAGACTTGTTCCGCCGGTCCACTTATAGCCACCTTTGGTAAAGAGTTCGTCATTGCTAAAAACTTCTATCAACTCTAAAACCTTCCTATGTGATTGTTCTTGGAGTCTAGTCGCTTCTTCTAAGGAGGTTTTCTGGTGCTTCTTCCAAAAAGCGACATTCATTTCTCCATAAGTTTTCCAAGTATAAGGTTCAGGGAGAAAAGGTCTTTCGTGACCTTTTTGATTGGAATGTACCCAAGTCAAAAGTAACTGCTGCCATTCATAAAGATGGATCAAGACATCCCGTAGATTTTTATCCCTTTTCCAGTGAGCTTCTTTTTTCTTTGGGTCTCTTGAAAAATCAAATGGAGTCTGTAGCTCATCTTCACTTAGTTGGGAGATGAAACGATTGAGATTTTCATAGTTTTCCTTAGAGGCCAGCATTAGCTCCTCTTTTGTTTTCGGTCTAGGCACAGAGTTCTCCCTTCATATTACTAGTTATTATTAGAAATTTTTTATCCTTTAAATCTCTATAACTTATCCTTTAATTTCTCAACAAAGAGATAGGCTGCTGGACAGGTCAAGGTATTCTTAATAGTCAAATGGTTGATTTGATGGATTTTTTTCCTGTCTGTATGGGGAAATTCACGACAGGCCTTTGGACGAACATCATAGATGGAACAGAGATTATCTCCTCCTAGAAAGGGACAAGGCATGGATTTAAAAACCTTATCGCCATCTTCATCTACCTGCAGAAACTCCGCTTCAAAAGCTGGTAATTTCATCTTAAAGTACTTAGCAATACGAGTGATGTCTGCTTCCTTGAAGTCAGGTCCCAATGTCTTGCAACAGTTGGCACAGGCAGTACAATCAATTTCCTCAAATACTTCTTGGTGAATCTGCTGGGCTATCTTATCTAGATTTTTTGGTGGCTTTTTCTTTAGATTGGCTAAAACTTTACGATGCTCCTTCTGCTTTTGTAAGGCTAGCTGGTGGTAATATTCAATATCAATTTCTTTAGACATGATTTCTCTCTTATTCTATTTGTTTCTCCTATTATATCATGCCTCTTCATCATTGAAAAGTGGAGTTTATTAGACTATACTTTCCCAAAATGCGTCAAAAAACCTTGCAACTTAGTTGCAAGGACTTTTCGATTAATCGAAGTTAACGTATTCTTTTTGAAGTTCAAGAACTTCTTCCATTGTTGAACACTCTGTAAGTGCACGGTTAGCGTACTCTTCCATCTTAGCAGTATCCAATTTCTTCATCAAGCTACGTGTACGAAGGACAGATGTTGCTGACATAGAGAATTCATCCAAGCCCATTCCGACAAGAAGTGGAACAGCTTTTTGGTCACCAGCCATCTCACCACACATACCAGCCCATTTACCTTCAGCGTGAGCTGCCTTGATAACGTTGTTGATCAAGCGAAGGATTGATGGGTTATATGGTTGGTAAAGGTATGAAACTTGCTCGTTCATACGGTCTGCTGCCATTGAGTATTGGATCAAGTCATTTGTACCAATTGACATGAAGTCTACTTCTTTTGCAAATTGATCTGCAAGCATTGCTGCTGCAGGGATTTCAATCATGATACCAACTTGGATGTCATCCGCAACTGCAACACCTTCAGCAAGAAGGTTTGCTTTTTCTTCTTCATAAACTGCTTTAGCTGCACGGAATTCTTTCAAAAGGGCAACCATTGGGAACATGATACGCAATTGACCATGAACAGAAGCACGAAGAAGGGCACGGATTTGTGTACGGAACATTGCATCTCCAGTTTCAGAAATAGAGATACGAAGGGCACGGAATCCAAGGAATGGGTTCATTTCATGTGGCATATCGAAGTAAGGAAGTTCCTTATCTCCACCGATATCCATTGTACGAACAACCACTGGTTTACCATTCATTCCCTCAAGAACAGCTTTGTATGCTTCATACTGCTCATCTTCAGTTGGGAAATCTTGAGAATCCATGTACAAGAACTCTGTACGGTAAAGTCCAACCGCTTCTGCACCGTTGTTGTTAACACCTTCCACGTCTTTTGGAGTACCGATGTTAGCAGCCAACTCGAAGTGTTTACCGTCAGCAGTCACTGTTTGAGCATCTTTCAAAAGTGCCCATTCAGCTTTTTGTTTAGCATAAGCTTCACCAGCTGCTTTAAATTCTGCCGCTTGTTCATCTGTTGGGTTGATAATCACTTCACCAGTAATTCCGTTAACGGCAAGGATATCACCGTCTTTCACCACTTCAGTGATGTTATTTGTTCCCAATACAGCTGCAATTTCAAGTGTACGTGCCATGATAGCTGAGTGGCTTGTACGTCCACCGATATTTGTTACAAAAGCTTTTACAAAGTTTTTGTCCAATTGAGCTGTATCAGATGGTGTCAAGTCATGCGCAATCACGATTACTTCTTCATTGATAGAAGCTGGGTTTGGCAATTTCTTACCAAGAAGATTTGCCAATACACGTTTTGTCACGTCGCGGATATCCGCTGCACGTTCTTGCATATATGGGTTGTCTTCCATGCCTTCAAAGATAGTGATGAACATGTCAGTCACTTCTTTAAGACCTGCTTCAGCATTGACTTTCTTAGCACGGATTGTTTCTTTAATCTGACCAATCAATTCTGGGTCAGCAAGAACCATCAAATGAGCGTCAAAAACTTGAGCCGCTTCTTCACCAAGCGTACCTACAGCTTTCTCACGGATAAGAGAAAGCTCGTTTTGAGAAGCTTCAAGAGCTACATCCAAACGAGCCTCTTCTGCGTTTGTATCTTCGACTGAAACAGTCTCGAATGACAAATCCGGTTGAACGAGTAGATATGCTTTTGCAACTGCAACACCATCAGATGCTGCGATTCCTTTAAGCATTTCTGTCATTTTCCTTATGCCAATCCTTCTTTTTCCATTGTTTCTGAGATTGCAGCGATAGCGTCATCTGCATCTGCACCTTCAGCTGAGATAGTTACATCAGCACCTTGGCCAACACCAAGACTCATAACACCCATGATTGATTTAAGGTTAACTGATTTACCTTTGTACTCAAGAGTGATATCTGAAGCAAATTTGCTTGCAGTTTGTACCAACAATGTTGCTGGACGTGCGTGAATACCTGTTTCTGCCACTACGTGGAAATCTTTAGAAGCCATAGTTTGACTCTCCTTTTGTTCTTTCTTTTTTGAGTTATATGTGATAACCCTTACAATTTGGTATTATACCATCTTCTAGGATTTTTTTCAAGCATTTTATGGGATTTATTCGATTTCCTTTCAGATAACTTGCTGAAAATCTTCTATTCTAGATAACAAAACACAGGATATAGTTTTCCAAAAAACTACTTCTAGGATAATTATCACTATTTCATAAAACAAACACTACATATTGTGTTTTGCAACCTTTAGTAGAAAAATAGACCACTATATTTAGTTTCAAATCATTGACAAAAATTTATTTTCTGATATACTAAGAAAGTAATCTATTTTGAAAGAGGAGTTACACAATGGTAACCGTTTATTCTAAAAACAACTGTGTCCAATGTAAGATGACTAAACGTTTCTTGGACAGTAATAATGTCGCTTATCGTGAAATCAATCTTGATGAGCAACCTGAGTACATCGATCAAGTTAAAGAGCTCGGTTTCAGCGCAGCTCCTGTTATCCAAACACCAACTGAAGTCTTTTCAGGTTTCCAACCAGGAAAACTGAAACAATTAGCATAATCTTAGTACATCATCCAGAAGATACTGCTTCTAGGGCTAACTTAGAAGCCTTTCTTTTGTAATTAGATAAGGGAAATTTTATGGGATTAAAACATCTTGAGGACGTGACTTACTTCCGTCTCAATAACGAAATCAACCGTCCTGTTAATGGACAAATCATGCTTCATAAAGATAAAGAAGCCTTGGATGCCTTCTTTAAAGAAAATGTAGTTCCAAACACTATGGTTTTTGATTCAATCAAAGATAAAATCAACTACCTCATTGAACACAACTACATCGAAACAGCCTTTATCAAGAAATACCGTCCAGAATTCTTGGAAGAATTGTCTCAATTTATCAAAGAACAAAACTTCCAATTCAAGTCTTTCATGGCTGCCTATAAGTTCTATAATCAATATGCCTTGAAGACTAACGACGGTGAATACTATCTTGAAAGTATGGAAGACCGTGTCTTCTTTAACGCCCTTTATTTTGCCGACGGTGATGAAGCCGTTGCAATCGATATTGCCAATGAAATCATCCACCAACGCTACCAACCTGCTACTCCTTCCTTCTTAAATGCTGGACGTGCTCGTCGTGGGGAGTTGGTATCTTGCTTCTTAATCCAAGTAACGGATGATATGAACTCTATCGGACGTTCTATCAACTCGGCTCTTCAACTTTCACGTATTGGTGGTGGTGTGGGAATTACCCTCAGCAACCTTCGTGAAGCGGGCGCACCTATCAAAGGTTATGAAGGTGCCGCTTCTGGTGTCGTACCAGTCATGAAACTCTTCGAAGATAGCTTCTCTTACTCTAACCAATTGGGGCAACGTCAAGGTGCAGGGGTTGTTTACCTCAATGTCTTTCACCCAGATATCATCGCCTTCCTTTCAACTAAGAAAGAAAACGCTGATGAAAAAGTTCGTGTCAAGACTCTATCACTTGGTGTTGTAGTACCAGATAAATTCTATGAATTGGCTCGTAAAAATGAAGAAATGTATCTCTTCAGCCCATACTCTGTAGAGCTTGAATACGGTGTGCCATTTAACTACATCGACATCACTGAAAAATACGATGAATTAGTCGCAAATCCAAATATCCGCAAGACAAAAATCAAGGCGCGTGATTTGGAAACTGAAATCTCTAAATTGCAACAAGAGTCTGGCTACCCTTATGTCGTCAACATTGATACAGCTAACCGTGCAAACCCTGTTGATGGAAAAATCATCATGAGTAACTTGTGTTCTGAGATTCTTCAAGTCCAAGAACCAAGCTTAATCAACGATGCTCAAGAATTCCTTCAAATGGGAACAGATGTTTCATGTAACCTTGGTTCAACCAACGTGGTCAACATGATGACCTCACCTGATTTTGGTCGTTCTATCCGTGCTATGGTTCGTGCCCTTACTTTCGTTACAGATAGTTCGCACATCGTAGCTGTTCCTACTATCGACCATGGAAATAGCCAAGCCCACACCTTTGGTCTCGGTGCCATGGGACTTCACAGCTACCTTGCCCAACAATTGATTGAATATGGATCGCCTGAGTCTGTTGAATTTACAAGCATCTACTTCATGCTCATGAACTACTGGACCTTGGTAGAATCAAACAATATCGCGCGTGAACGTGGTATCACCTTCCACAACTTTGAAAAATCAGACTATGCTAACGGAAGCTACTTTGACAAATATGTGACTGGCGAGTTTGTTCCAAAATCAGACCGTGTTAAAGAACTCTTCAAAGATGTCTTTATCCCAAGTGCTGCTGACTGGGCTGAACTTCGCGACAAGGTTCAAGCAGATGGTCTTTACCACCAAAACCGCCTTGCTGTAGCGCCAAATGGTTCTATCAGTTACATCAACGACGTTTCTGCTTCTATCCACCCGATTACGCAACGTATCGAAGAACGTCAAGAAAAGAAAATCGGTAAAATCTACTATCCTGCTGCTGGCTTGTCAACAGAAACCATTCCTTACTACACTTCTGCCTACGACATGGATATGCGTAAGGTGATTGATGTCTATGCTGCTGCAACTGAGCACGTGGACCAAGGACTTTCACTCACTCTCTTCATGCGTAGTGACATTCCAAAAGGTCTTTACGAATGGAAGAAGGAAAATAAGCAAACGACACGTGACTTGTCTATCCTTCGTAACTATGCCTTTAACAAGGGAATCAAGTCTATCTACTACGTCCGTACCTTTACAGATGATGGTGGAGAAGTCGGTGCCAACCAATGTGAAAGCTGTGTGATTTAATCTTTGCTTGAGGGAACTACATTTTCTCAGATAAGTGATTCATTCACCCTGCTAAACTAAACTGGAATAAGCATCTATACTATGGAAAAACACAAAAGTCGGGCTTCCGACTTTTTGTGCGATACTCCTCTAGAATTATGATAAAATAGAAGTAATTGTGAGTTCGCAATACTAAACACAGAAAGAGATTTCAAAATGGAAACTTACTACAAAGCCATTAACTGGAATGCCATCGAAGATGTCATCGACAAATCAACTTGGGAAAAACTGACGGAGCAATTCTGGCTTGATACACGTATTCCTTTGTCAAATGACTTGGATGACTGGAGAAAGCTATCAAATGTAGAAAAAGACTTGGTTGGGAAAGTCTTTGGTGGTTTAACACTTCTCGATACTATGCAATCTGAAACTGGGGTTCAAGCCCTTCGCGCAGACATCCGTACACCCCATGAGGAAGCTGTTTTCAATAACATCCAATTTATGGAATCTGTTCACGCTAAATCTTACTCATCAATCTTTTCTACCTTGAATACTAAGGCTGAGATTGAAGAAATTTTCGAATGGACTAACACCAATCCTTACCTACAAAAAAAGGCTGAGATTGTCAACGAAATCTACCTAAACGGTAGCCCACTTGAAAAGAAAGTTGCCAGCGTCTTTCTTGAAACCTTCCTCTTCTACTCTGGTTTCTTCACTCCCCTCTACTATCTTGGTAACAACAAACTAGCCAATGTTGCGGAAATTATCAAATTAATTATTCGTGATGAGTCTGTTCACGGAACCTACATTGGTTACAAATTCCAACTTGGTTTCAATGAATTACCTGAGGAAGAGCAAGAAAAACTCAAAGAATGGATGTACGACCTGCTCTATACTCTTTACGAGAATGAAGAAGGCTACACAGAGAGCCTCTATGACGGTGTTGGTTGGACTGAAGAAGTCAAAACCTTCCTTCGCTACAATGCTAACAAGGCACTCATGAACCTGGGACAAGATCCACTCTTCCCAGATTCAGCTGATGATGTCAACCCAATCGTTATGAACGGTATTTCAACAGGAACTTCCAACCACGACTTCTTCTCTCAAGTCGGAAATGGTTACCTCCTTGGTGAAGTTGAAGCCATGCAAGACGATGACTACAACTACGGTTTGGACTAAGGTCATCTATTTTATAAGTGATAAAAAGATCATGGTTTGTTTAAAACAACCATGATCTTTTTGTTTTTGTTTTCTTTTGTTTTTTAAATTGATTGATTGAATACT
This sequence comes from Streptococcus sp. KHUD_011, assembly GCF_046352925.1. GTDB lineage: Bacteria > Bacillota > Bacilli > Lactobacillales > Streptococcaceae > Streptococcus. The sequence goes on from NZ_CP157578.1 coordinate 1,082,310, forward strand.
TTATGATAAAATAGTAATAGAAATAGAGGTGATAACGATGTTAAAGCAGGAAAAACTAGATAATATTCTAGAAACAGTAAATACAAAAGGAACTATTACTGTAAAAGAAATCATGACTCGCTTGGATGTATCAGATATGACTGCTAGACGCTACTTGCAAGAGTTAGCAGACAAGGATTTACTTGTTCGGGTGCACGGGGGAGCTGAGAAAATTCGCACAGGTTCTATTTTAAACAATGAACGTTCCAATATTGAAAAACAAAGCTTACAGATTGCAGAAAAACAAGAAATCAGCCGTTTTGCAGGCCATTTAATTGATGAGGGTGAAACCATTTTTATTGGTCCAGGGACAACCTTGGAATCTTTTGCCCGTGAACTTCCAATTGATAATATTCGTGTTGTAACAAACAGTTTACCAGTCTTTCTCATCTTAAACGAACGAAAACTAACAGATTTGATTTTAATTGGTGGGAATTACCGCTCTATCACTGGAGCCTTTGTCGGAACACTAACCTTGCAAAACTTAGCCAATCTTCAATTTTCTAAAGCTTTCGTTAGCTGTAATGGTATTCAGGACAATTCAATTGCGACCTTTAGTGAAGAGGAAGGTGAATCTCAACGCATCGCCCTCAATAATTCCAATAAAAAATACTTACTAGCTGACCATAGTAAATTCAATAAATTTGATTTCTATACCTTCTACAATATCTCTGATATTGATACCATCGTTTCAGATTCTAAACTGAGCAAAGAAACGTTTGAACAACTTTCAAAACAAACAAAAATTATTCTTTCTAAACCATAAAACTGAGGATTGATAAAAAATAAAATGCGTCATATCAAGAAAATAAGAATCTTGATATGACGCATTTTTGGATGAAGATTTTTACAAAGAGTTTCCTAGATTCTTTATGATTGTTGAAACGGCATAAAATCTGAATCAAAGGAGATATTATCCCGTTCTTCAGGACTGATAAAACTTAAAAAGATATTTTTAAATTCTTCTAGCTCATAGTCTGAATGGCAAATCCATTCTTTACCGGTAGAGATATACCATTTCCCAAGATTTTTCAGCTCCTCATTAGTCAAACGAGGTATTTGAGAACATTTATCAAAATTGATAATATAAACTTTTTCATAAATTGATTGGATAAAATCTTTGAACATCTTTTGCCTCACTAGAATTCTATATCTAATTACTCATTCTACTAGTCTATAATCTGACTTTCAGCTACTTTCTTGTACCAGTGAGCTGATTTCTTAGGATAACGTTCTTGAGTTTCAAAGTCTACATAAAAGAGACCGTAGCGTTTTTCATAACCGTTTGACCAAGAGAAGACATCCATCAATGACCAGATGAAGTATCCTTTGACGTTTGCACCATCAGCAATCGCATCAGATAAGACCTCTAAGTGTTGTTTGACATAATCAATACGGCCATCATCATAAACAGTGTTATCAACGAACTCATCTTTATACCCTAGACCATTTTCAGTGATGTAAATCTTCTTGTAGTTAGGATAATCTTTCTTCACACGCATGATTTGGTCATACAAACCTTGAGGGTAGATAATCCAATCCCAGTCTGTACGTGGTACATAATCAGGAGCTACACGACGACCAACACCTTTGATTTGGTACTTAGAGCTTCCTTTCTCACCCTTACCATTATGGATAATTTCAGTTTCTCCATCAAATGCTTCCATCCAGTCACTCATATAGTAGTTGATTCCTAGGAAATCATTCAAGTCTTTTGCAGCTTCTAATGCTGTGAAATCTTCTTCACGAAGATCCAAGCTACCACCATTGACTGATAAGATATGGTTAACACCTTCCATCGTTTCATCTGAATAGCGACCTAGATAAGTTGCATCCAAAATAAATTTATTGTGAATAATATCTTCCAACTCAGCTGCACGAACATCTGCTGGATTTTTAGGATCTAAAGGATACTTGGTTGGCAAAGCATGAACAACACCAATTTCACCTTTATAGCCTTTATCTTTATATAGCTTGACTGCACGCGCATGAGAAACCATCATATTGTGGTGCGATTGGAAAACTTTGGCAAGGTCGTACTGAATACCTGGAGGGAATTTTCCAACCAAGTATTGACCATCACCAATTGGCCCAATTTCATTAAAGGTTGTCCAATAGTTTACTTCTGGGAATTCTTCAAAACAGAAGGCAGCGTAGTCTACAAAGTGTTCAATATTTTCACGGTTTAAGAAGTCTCCATTTGAGTGGAGAGCTTCTGGCGTATCAAAGTGATGAAGAGTTACAAAAGGCTCAACATGACGTTTGTGACACTCTGCAAATAGATTATGATAAAATTCAACACCTTTAGCATTTACTTGACCGTAACCAGTCGGGAAAATACGTGACCAGGCAATAGAAATTCGAATACCATTGACACCATACTCTTCTGCTAGCTTGAGGTCAACTGGGTATCGATTGTAAAAATCACTGGCTGGTTCGGCAGTGTACCAGTAGTTATCTTCAAGATACTTATCCCACGCAACTGGTCCTTTACCATCAGTATGTGTAGCACCTTCTGCTTGATAGGCAGCTGTTGCGCCACCGAAAATAAAGTCTTTTGGTAATGTTTTTGTCATTTTTTTCACCTATTTCTTGATTTAAATAAAGTAAAAGTGAGAGGAGAGGAGTCAGTGAGCCATCCTTCTCCATCTCACTTCTTGTACCAAGTCACCGAATTGTAACATGAGGAGGTAAAAACGATAGCTTTTTACCGACGAATTAATAAGGCGATTAGGAAATTTGCCATAGCGATTGCCGTAACGAGAGGAGACTATTTCAGAGTCCCTAGCCTTAATCGAATTGTGACATGAGAAGGTAAAAACGATAGCTTTTTACCGACGAATTAATAAGGCGATTAGGAAATTCGCCATAGCGATTTCCGTAACGAGAGGAGACTATTTCAGAGTCCCTATCGTTAATCGAATTGTGACATGAGAAGGTAAAAACGATATCTTTTTACCGACGAATTAACAAGGCGATTAGGAAATTCGCCATAGCGATTTCCGTAACGATAGGAGACTGTTTTATAGTCCCTATCGTTAATCGAATTGAGCTTGTACGAATGCAAGAGCACCTTTTCCATCACGAGTTAATTTGATGTATTGAGCGCCTTCTGTTTTCGCTAGTTTAATACCGAGCTTATCTGTTTCTGCTTTCATGTCTTCAAAGTTTGAAGCAACTTGAGGGGCAAGGATAACAAGATCAAACTCTGGCAACATTTCACGGTGAGCACCATAGCCACCTGCTGCTGCTTTCACAGGAACATTGTATTCTGCAGCTGCCTTATTCAAAGCATTCGCAAGAAGTCCACTTGTCCCTCCACCTGCACAGAGAACGAGGACATTTGTTTCTTCAGTGATTGTATTTTGTGCTGCTTCTACACCAGCTTTTTCAAGAATAGCATCTGCTTTTGCAGTGTTGAAGTTTGCGGCAACTTTTTCTTTCAATTCATCATTAGATTTACCTGAACGCTCTTCTTCAAGAATTTGTTCATCATATACTTTAAGGAATGGATAGTAAATGACTACGTCAACCACGATTAGAAGGGCAGCAAGAATGAATGATAGAACTTGGAAGTTCGTACCAAGAACTAGACCTAGTGGAGCTGGAGTTGTCCATGGTAGATTAGCAGTAAATGAGTTCATTCCAAGTGTTTCAATAAAGAATTTGAAGATCCAAACGTTTGCGATTGGAGCAAAGATAAATGGAATGAAGAAGATTGGGTTTAATACAAGTGGTGCACCAAACAAGATTGGTTCATTTACACCAAAGAATGTTGGGACTACTGAAGCACGACCGATTGCACGGTTACGTTTTGATTTTGTTAACCACATGAACATGAATGGAACAACCAGTGTCGCACCAGTACCACCCATGGTAACGATAAACATTTGTGTACCAGAAGTAAGAATCTTGTCAGCGTGCATACCTTGTTGGAGAAGGTTCAAGTTGACTTCGGCATTGGCATAGGTAATAGCTGCGATAGCTGGTTCAACGATAGATGGACCATGGATACCAACAAACCAGAAGAAAGCAAAGGCACCAAAGATAATCGTAATACCTAGATAACCATCAGCAGCAGAGAATAATGGTGCAAAGAATTTACCGATTGATTCAGCTACGCTTGCACCAACAAAATGACGAGCTAGTAAATCAAGAGCATAAAGAGAAACAACTGATAGAGTGAATGGAATCACATCTTTAAAGACTTGTGAGATATTAGGTGGAACTTCGTCAGGCATGCGAATAGTGACGTTGTTCTTAACACAAACCTTATAGATGGCTACGGTAACAAAGGCAGCAAGGAAGGCTGAAAGCAAACCTTTTGTCCCCAAGAATCCAGTAGCTAGACCATTTTCGATAGGATCAGCTGCCAACATCAACAAACCAACAATTGCTGCCAACAATGTTGACATATAGTTTATTTGATTGGTTTTCTCCATGCTACGGTTTACTGAGTCGGTCAATGACTTAGCTGTTGTACCTGCTACCAAGAGAGCCAGAATACCCATAGAATAGCTATAAGGTTTCATCAGAAAAGCTACAACTTCATCAGACCATTTAAAGCCCCATGAGTTGGGTACAAAAGCAATCAAGATAAAGATACTTGAGAAGAGAATAACAGGCATACCTGCAATGAAACCATCACGAATAGCACGAAGATAGATATTACGAGATAGTTTCTCAAAGAAAGGCTTTCCTTTCTCGATAAATGCAATTAATTTATTCATTACTTAACTCCTCTCTTGTAGAGTTCAATTAAATGGTGCATCAAATCTTTTAACAAGATGGTTGTCATCAAGTGATCTTGACCGTGCATCATGGTCACACTATACGCTAAGTCCTCACCAGAAGCTTCCTTAGTTAATAGACTTGTTTGCGCGTGGTGAGCCTCTGCAATACAGCTACCAGCTTCCTCTACCAAAGTGTCCGCTTTCGCAAAATCACCAGCTTCAGCAGCCTTCAAGGCTTCCAATAGTTTTGAACGAGCGTCTCCAGCATAGGCTACGATTTCAAAACCTAACAATGTTACTTCTTCTCTATTCATGATAGAATTCTCCTTATGTATTTTTAATTAAATTTTTATGACAATAAACGTTGGATATGTAGAACTAGATAAACTCGTTCACTTTTATACAAATCAAGACCCGTATGTTGCGTAATCACATCATAGATCTTGGAACCAATCTCGAACGCTTTTGGATAGGATTGTTTAATATGATCTTCCATATCCAGAAGTGATTGGTTATCATCTCTAGATCTGTCTAAATAATCCAAGAAATAATTCAAATGAATCATAAAGCGATCATAGAAATGGTTATTCTCTTTAGTTCGTTGAATTGCATAGTCCGTTAAAACTTCTTCAACATTCCTGAGAATTTCTTTCCTCTTATCAATCGACTCCACAAGTTCTACTTCATTTTCACCTTCGGCATTAATGAAATGATAAGCAATCCGAATAATCTCGTCCTCAGGAAAATGATCTGCTAGCTTCTGACGATAAATTCCAAAAGCCTCATTTGCAATTTGAAAAGCGACAGGATACTTGGTAGAAATATCTGGCAGATTACTATCCTTGTACCTTCCTTGTGCTAGAGCTTGGTAAGAACAGTAAATATGATCTGTCAAGGTTACGTAAAGATATTCTTGAATCGGATAATGATATTTCTTTGATAGCTTATCAATGATTTCATAGGTCACTGTGATAAAATCAAGCGGAACATCTTTGAGAAGAGCCATAAAGTTTTCCCTGGACTCTTCTGTCTTCATCCGAAAGATTTTCTCAACCTGATGTTCAGAAATCAAATCTCCCTTCTTCTTTCCAAATGCAATCCCCTTACCAATCACAATCACTTCTTCTCCTTTATCATGCCTGACAAGCGAAACATTGTGATTTATTGGATTTAGAATTCGATACATGTCAACCTCCTTTTATATTTTAAAGGTATATGAGTATAAAAAATGACCACAAATGAACTAGAAAATCATCTGATTTCTAATTCACCTGTGATCATGCCTAATATTACTTAGTAACACTCACCTTGTATTAACTTGTGATTTAAGTATAGCACAAGTAGGTTGTTTTGTAAACCTTTACATGAAACTTTTTTTAAAATTTTTTTAGATTCATGTTCCTAACCTAGGAGGACTTGCTTATACGCGCTCTTTCCATGAAGTTGCTGTTGTTTGAAGAACTTTATTGAGTTCGTCAATGTTTTCAAAACCAGTTGTGCGTAGCCATTCGCGAGCTGCTGCTTCACCATCTTTGATGTAAGCTTCAACTGATCCAGCCCAAGTTGCACGGCCACAAAGAACTCCGTTAAAGTTTGCACCTGATTCATGGGCAAATACAAGAGTATCTTGGAAGAGTTTAGCTGATACACCAGCACTCAAGTAGATGTATGGCAAGTTAGTTGCTTCATCTTGTGCTTTGAAGAAGGCTGCTGCTTCTTCACGTGTATAAACCACTTCACCTTCAGCGAAGCCTTCAACATATTTAATGTTAACAGGAACTTCTACTTTCAAGACATCAATGTTAAAGCGTGGGTCTGAAAAGACTTTCATAGCACCGATAACTTTGTGTGGTTTTACTTTCGCGTATTCTACAGAACCTGCGTCAGCAATTTTTTCATCGTAAGCAAGAATTTCAAGGAAGAATGGGATATCTTCAGCCACACACTCAGAACCGATACGTTCGATGTAAGCTTGTTTTTCTTGGTTAAGTTCGTCTGAGCTATCTACATCATAGTAAAGCAAGAATTTAACTGCATCTGCACCTTCTTCTTTAATACGTTTTGCAGACCAAACATCCAAGCAGTCAGGCAAGCGTTTTGTGCTTGTTGTGTCATAACCTGTTTTTTCATAGGCAAGGAGAAGACCAGCTTTTTCATCAAGAGCTTTAGTTGCTGGAAGTCCATACTCAGGGTCAAGAAGCATAGATGAAGCATATTTAGTCAATTCATCTGCTACCAAGACTTTAAGTTCTTCCATTTGAGCTACAGTTGGTTCTTCTGTTTGGTGTTGAGCCATGAGGCGTTTCAAAGCACCACGTTGGTCAAATGCAAGAGCTGAGATGATACCATTTTCATCAGAAAGTTTTTCTAAGCGTGCACGTTTTTGTTCTGTTAAAGCCATTTTATACCTCTTTTACTATTAATTGATCATATAGAGCTTGATAGTTGGCCATGTTGACATGACCAGTCATTTTTTCTTGAGCATTGAGCATACCAAGGACATTTGCCTTGATGAGTAATTCTGAATCCGATTCTTTATGAAGTAGTCCTGAAGAAATCCCAGCTACAGTAGAATCTCCAGAGCCAACAGGGTTGACTACCTGAATTCTAGGAATATCTACCTTGTAGAAAGTGTCACCATGTTTGGCAAAAGCACCATTAGCACCAAGCGAAACGATAATCCATTCAATCCCTGCAAACAAAGGTTCTTGAAGAACTTCTTTTAATTCATCCAAATTCTCAGAAACTTCTCTTCCTAGAAGCTGGGACAATTCCTCATTATTTGGTTTGATGACTGTTGGTTTATGTGGTGATTCAAGAACCGCCTGAAGTGCTGCACCAGAGCAGTCCAAGACAACAGGCTTGCCAGCTTGATTAGCAAGTTCTACCAAGCTCGCATAGTAATCAACTGGAAGGCCAGCTGGTAAACTACCTGAGATAGCTACTACTTCAACTGACTCCAAGAGTTTTTTGAAATGTTCCAAAAAGTCTTGACCTTCTTGTTCCAGAACTTCAGGTCCTTTTTCAAGAACTTCTGTTTGGTTGTCTCCGTGAAGAATAGCGATACAGTTACGAGTTTCTCCCTGAATAGAAAAGAAATCTTTCTTTACTTGATCATCGATATTTTCAACCAAAAACTCACCAAGTTTGCCACCCACTAAACCAGTAGCAAGAACAGAATCACCAAATTCTGAAAGTACTCGAGTAACGTTTAGTCCTTTACCACCAGCAGTTTTGGTTACATCCACCACACGATTGACAGTATCAATCTTCAACTCATCCAAGGGATAGGAAATATCGATGGATGGATTCATTGTGACTGTTAAAATCATAGGTCACCTCTTAGTCGTGGTATTCTCCGCGATCCCATTTTTCAAGGAATTCAGTGAAGAAGTTTGCGTCTGTTTGTTGAGCATTGTGACTTTCAACGTGTTCAATTTTCGCAATCAATTTTTTGTTTTCTTCAGATGGTTTGTATTCAGCATGGATGAAAGCTTCGATGATATCACACATAAGCAATTCACCAGTAATTTTACCACCAAAACCGATAACGTTAGCGTTTAATTGTTCTTTAGCATAAAGGGCTGTTGTCATATCACGAACTAAGGCAGAACGAACACCAGGAACTTTATTTACAGCGTTGTTGATACCAACACCAGTACCACAGATACATACCCCAAGATCAGCTTGACCGCTAGTTACAGCCTCCCCTACTTTTTTACCAAAGATTGGGTAGTGAGTACGTGTATGGTCATATGTACCAAAGTCAATGACTTCATATCCTTTTGATTTCAAAAATTCTGAAACCGCCATTTTTTCATCTGTTACGATGTGGTCACATCCAATTGCAATTCTCATTTTTAACTTACCTTTCTTACTGTAATCTAATTAGCACATTTTGTTCAACATGTCGACACGAATCTGGTGACGTCCACCATCGTATTTACCGTTAACAAATCCTTTAGCTATGTTTTTAGCCAATTCATCACCAACAAGTTGTGCACCCATAGTGATCATACGTGAGTTGTTGTGACCACGAGTCATATAAGCTGAACGTTCGTCAGATACTTCTGCAGCAACCATTCCTTTGATCTTAGTTGCGACCATAAATGGACCAGCTCCATAAGCATCAATCACGATACCAAGGTTTTGTTCTTCTTTGTTTACTTCTGCAGCAACAGCAAGAGTCACATCAACAAAGTCTTGACCTTCAGCTGTAACATCCACAACGTGGAAGTTTTCTTTTTCCAAGAAGTCTTTCACAACTTCTTTCAATCTCAAACCTGCAGCATCTGCACCGATAACAATAGACATATTGTATACTCCTTTTTATTTTTCTAGGCTAGTAAAGACTTTCGTAGTTAGCAGTTTATCCACAAAAGGATTTCTAGCAGTTTATTGACAAATTAGATTGAACGAGATGATTTACACCTTATTCAAGTTTAGGAAAACAGTTTCCTAGAAATACTCCTTCTCCGCGAAAGAAAATATAACAAGTGATTATTTGTTTGTTACAAACATCATTTGTTGTTTACAAACATAATATACTCCTATTTTCTAAAAAAGTCAACAGTTAGTGTTTGTTTTTGTGTTTTTTTAACTAAAAAATTTCGATATCAAAACCAATTTGATCCACTTGACCAGGTTCTAGGAGACGAACATTCTTCTTATCTTCTAGATGATTTCCTTCTTCAAGGGATGTTGACAAGCCAGACCATGGTTCAAAGGCAATGAAAGGTCCCTTATTCAAAGTTGACCATATAATGAGGTTTGGAAACTCTGTAAAGTGCACTTTCAATCCCTTATCATGTTTCCGAGAACGAAGCGCAATTGTTCTAGATTGCAATTCATCTAAGGTGACTGCATCTGTACTGAAAAGATCATAGCTGAGGTCTACTTCTTTTTGACCCTCTAGCCATGGACTTCTATCTTGAAAATCCAGCATACCCGTTTCTGGGAAAGGACGTGGAACAGAGCAAGTCTCTTCTTTCTCAAACTCTAAATAGTAATCTTCATAGACCTCGTCATCCAGTAGAGGACAATTAAAGCCTGGATGTCCACCAATAAAGTAAGGCATGACCTTACTAGTTTCTTTGTTGAAAATCTTGTATTGAGTCCGTACTGTCTTTCCAGTAAGGATATAAGTGATTTCTAGGCGGAAATGATAAGGGTAGTTCTGATAGCTATTCTCATCGTCTTCAATTGCAAAAGTTACACTATTATCTGTCTGTTCAACTAATTCAAATTCTTTCTTACGAACCAAACCATGTCGAGGAATCTTTCCTTTACTTTCTTGTCCCTTCTCATCTATATAAAATGCTGTATCCTCTCTCAAAGAACCACAAATGGGGAAGAGAACAGGAGCTTGTCCACTCCAATAAGTAGCATCCCCTTGCCACAAATACTCAAGTCCCTCAGCATCTTTTATAGAAGAAAGAGCTCCACCAAAACTGTTAAATTGAACACTTAATTGTTCTGATTTTAATTCAATTACCATTATTTTCTCCGATTTCTTGATAGTTTATAAAAAACTAGGCTGTCACTCCTAATGGATTTAGACAACCTAGCTTTAACAATTTACATTTTATAGGAGCGCATTATTTTGCTTTTGCTGCGTACTCTTCGTTACGTTTGATCATTTGTTTTCTGTACCATGCAAAGATACCGATATAGAATACAAGGAAGACTACAGCACCAAGGATTGCTTTGATATCACCTGTTGTAGTGTTACCAATTGTCCAACCAAGAAGTTTTTCGATTGGTCCTTCAAGAGTTGAGTGAGTAATCAATTGAGTTTCACTCACACCTGCTGGGAAGGCACCTACACCTTTAGCAAGTTCTGTTGCAAATGGTGCGATAAGTGTACCTGAAAGAAGGAAGAGTGGCAACAAGAGTGTTCCGAAGATAATCATACGGAGCAATTTACCACGTGTTACAACCAAGAGAGCTGGAGTAACACCCATAGCGATGATACCTGCAAGTGGCAAGATACCATTTCCAACTTTTGAAAGAAGCACAGCTTCAATCAACATGATTGGTGCAAGTACGTTGGCACAAGCCCAGATTTCAGCACGACCAGCGATGAAAGGCCAGTCAAGACCGATGTTAAATTTACGTCCTTGAAGACGTTTAGTAGCAACGTTTGTAATACCTTGTGAAAGTGGCTCTACGGCAGCGATGAACCATGAACCGATAAGTGAGAAGAGTTCCAAAGACACACCAGCTGTCAAACCAAGAGACAACCAACCTTTAATAACTAATTGCCAGTTTGCTGCATCTTCTACGCCAGCAACTGGATGTGGAGTACCCATCAAACCGATAACGATACCAAGGATGAAACCGATGAAGAATTTAGATCCCCAGAAACCGATTTTCTTGTTCAATTTAGCAGCATCAAAGTCATATTTATCAAGACCTGGGAAGAATTTTTCAAAAATCTTATCCAAAACCATGATAACTGGGTTCATCATGTAGTTCATGTGAGTTGAAGTCATTGGTGATGAACTTGGTGCGTTAAGAAGGTCATCAAATGTAGGTTTCATCAAATCAGAGTTGATGATTTTAAGAACACCTACAAGGACAACTGCTGCAGTGGCGATGAAGAGTGAAACCCCTTGGCTTACACCGTTGTTGTCTGCATACCATTTAATCAAAAGACCTGTGATAGACAAGTGCCAGATATCGAAGATATCAACGTCAAGTGTATCAGTTTTCTTCATAGCAAGCATCACTACGTTGACAATCAACATGATAAGCAAGAAGTAAAGTGTCCAAGCAGATCCCCAAGTGATTGTAGCAAGTGGTGCCCAACCAACGTCAGTGATGTTCAATTGAATACCAGTATTTTCAACGAATTTTGCAAGTGATGCTGAGAAAGCACCATTCAGCATACCGATGATAGCACCGATACCAGTAAGAGCGATGGCAAGTTTGATACCACCTTCAAGTGCTTTGGAGAATTTCACTCCAAAAAGTAGAGCCAATACTGTCAAAATGATCAGCATGATGATTGGCCCACCCATATCCAAGATAGGTTTGAACAGCTTATTGGCTAGTTCGATAATGACATCCATAATAGTTCCTCCCTTTTTATAGTTATATGAATGTTAACAAATTAGAATTAGCTTAACCCGTGTTCTTTAATAGCTGCTTCAATATTGTCAAATACTGGAGCACTCATAGCTGGGATACGGAATAAGATTGGTCCAGCTTCGATAACTGGAATACCTGGGTCAAAACCAAGGTCTGTAGCAGCAATTGGTGTAAAGATGTCATAACCTTTGATAAGATCTTCGTTAACGTCTTTTACCATGACTGCATCACAGTGAACATCAAAACCGCGGTTTGAAAGTTCTTCTTCAAGAGCACTTTTAATTTGGTGGCTTGAGTTAACACCTGCACCGCAGGCAGCAAGAATTTTAATCATATGGATTTCCTCCGATTTAATATTTTTAATAGACAAAATTAAGCAATTGCTTCAGCAATATAAGCATAGAGGGCTTCTGGTTCAGAAATTTTTGATAGGTCTTCAAGATGACTATTTCCAGTAAAGAAGTCCATCAACTGAGCAAGAATGTTTGTTTGACTTGAACTTGAGTTATTAATGATAAAGAAGAGTAAAGATACTTCTACTTCCTTATCTGGGGCAATCATATTGTGGAAAGTCACCGGTTTATCCAATCGAACGACCACAACTTTTTCAGCTAGATTATGAACAATATCTGTATGAGGAATAGCCACATTCGGCAAATCCTTACCCAAAAATTCCATATCTAAGCCAGTCGGAAATGACTTTTCACGCGTGATCAAGGCTTCACGATAAGTTGGAGTCACGATTTCTCGTTCTTCCAATAAAGTTGCTACCTGATCAAAGAGATGTTCTTGATTATCCGCTTCTAAGCAAAACACAAGGTTTTTGTCAAAGAAATGATCTAATCCCATAAGGTTTTTCCCTTCTTTCCATTAACTTTATACTATAAGTATAACACTATATGAAACCGTTGTCAATAATTTTTTGTTGTTTTTTGTCCTTTTTTTGATTATTTTGTTTATTTTTTATCTTTACAACCAAAACAAACATTTAAAACAAACACTTTAAACGATTTAATCCTATTATAAATGCAAAAAACAGGCCTATTTAAGCCTGTTTTACTATTGATTCTTCTGTAAATTTCCTGTTAACAAGAAAAACAATTATGATAACTTATTCCTCATCCATGCTCAAGACGCTAAGAAAGGCTTCTTGTGGAACTTCTACTGATCCGATAGCTTTCATACGTTTCTTACCAGCTTTTTGTTTTTCAAGGAGTTTGCGCTTACGCGAAACGTCACCACCATAACATTTAGCAAGTACGTTCTTACGAAGGGCCTTGATATCAGTACGAGCCACAATCTTGTGTCCAATAGCTGCTTGAATTGGAACCTCAAATTGTTGGCGAGGGATGATTTTCTTAAGCTTATCAACGATGAGTTTCCCACGTTCATAAGCAAAGTCCTTGTGAACGATAAAGCTGAGGGCATCCACCTTGTCTCCATTGAGAAGGATATCCATTTTCACTAGCTTAGATGGGCGGTACTCTGACAATTCGTAGTCAAAGCTTGCATAACCACGAGTAGATGACTTAAGCTTATCAAAGAAGTCAAATACGATTTCAGCAAGTGGAATTTGATAGATAACATTGACACGGTTATCATCAATATAGTCCATAGTCACGAAGTCTCCACGCTTGCGCTGAGCCAATTCCATCACTGCTCCAACAAACTCTTGCGGTACCATTATTTGCGCCTTAACATAAGGCTCTTCAATGGTCGCAATCTTAGTTGGGTCTGGGAACTCAGATGGGTTAGATACATCCATAGACTCACCGTCGGTCAAGTTAACCTTATAGATAACAGATGGAGCTGTCATGATGAGGTCAATGTTGAACTCACGTTCCAAACGCTCTTGGATAACATCCATATGGAGAAGTCCAAGGAAACCACAACGGAAACCAAATCCAAGTGCCTGAGATGTTTCTGGTTCAAACTGCAGACTAGCATCATTCAGTTGCAATTTTTCAAGCGCTTCACGTAGGTCATTGTACTTGTTTGACTCGATAGGATATAGACCCGCAAAGACCATAGGATTCATTTGTTTGTAACCATGTAATGGCTCAGCCGCAGGATTGGTTGCCAAGGTAACGGTATCACCCACACGAGTGTCCTGAACTGTCTTGATAGATGCAGCGATATATCCAACGTCACCAGTAGCAAGGAAATCACGACCAACTGCCTTGGGTGTAAAGATACCGACTTCCGTAACATCAAAAGTCTTGCCATTGCTCATAAGCTGAATCTTATCGCCAGGTTTGACCACCCCATCCATGACACGCACTTGAAGAATAACTCCACGGTAAGCATCATAAACAGAGTCGAAAATCAAGGCCTTAAGTGGTGCCGTCACATCACCTGTTGGCGCTGGCACTTTTTCTACGATTTGCTCTAGAATTTCTTCGATGCCAATACCAGCCTTAGCAGAAGCCAAAACTGCTTCACTGGCATCCAAACCAATGACATCCTCAATCTCAGTACGCACGCGCTCAGGATCTGCAGCTGGCAGGTCAATTTTATTAATGACTGGCATGATTTCCAAATCATTGTCCAAGGCCAGATAAACGTTGGCAAGGGTTTGGGCCTCAATCCCTTGAGCGGCATCGACCACCAAAATCGCTCCCTCACAGGCAGCTAGCGAACGTGAAACTTCATAGGTGAAGTCTACGTGCCCCGGCGTGTCAATCAAGTGGAAAATATAAGTTTCCCCATCTTTAGCAGTATAATTCAGCTCGATGGCATTCAACTTAATGGTAATCCCACGTTCCCGCTCTAGATCCATACTGTCCAAAAGCTGGGCCTGCATTTCACGACTTGAAACCGTCTCTGTTTTTTCCAAAATGCGGTCTGCTAGAGTTGATTTCCCGTGGTCAATATGGGCGATAATAGAGAAGTTACGGATCTTCTCCTGTCGTTTTTTCAATTCTTCTAAGTTCATGATTCTCTTCCTTTCAGGGTATCTATTTATTATAAATTGTTTTTGACATTTTGACAAGACCATACCCTGCCAGGAGTACTAATCTTCAGCAACAAAGCCGTCATTTTCGATAAAGTGATGTTCTATCATTCCTTGGTCTGTAAAGACAATTCCATGAAGGACACCACCATAAACAGCTCCTCCATCCATCCCAATCTTGCCATCTTCTGTAGTCCAAAGCTCAGCAGTACCACGCTCTTGCTTTAACAAACCATAAACTGGCGTATGACCAAAGACAATGATTTTTCCAGTATGATTTTCTGCTTCGTGGAATGGTTTTCTGAGCCATACTTTTTTATAATCTGTGGTTTCATGCCAGTCATCCAAGGTCAAATCAATACCTGCGTGAACAAAGATATACTTGTCTGTCTCTACAACAAAAGGCATTTGACGAATGAATTCGACCAAATCTGCCGCTTCAGTGGCAACACGCTTGGCATCCTCAATCCCGTCAACTGGTGCATCCAAGGGACGACCTAGGATAGAGTTAATGGTTGTATCACCACCATTGCGACGATAGTGGTCATAGCTTTCTTCAGGATCATCAAGCCAAGTCAGAAACATATACTCGTGGTTTCCTGACAAACAGATAGCCCCTTGATTGTCCACTAAGTCCTTGACCATTTCAAGGACGCGGCGACTATCCTCACCACGGTCAATCAAATCTCCTAGAAAGAGCAACTGAGTCTGACCATCCCATGTTTTGAGAAGGTCTTCCAGCATTCCAGCTTTTCCGTGAACATCTCCAATTACATAATAGTCTGTCATCTTATTTCTCCCTGTTTCTCAACAATTCTCTGGCTTGCGTCAGGGCTGCTTCTGTCACATCATCACCTGCCAGCATCTTGGCAACTTCTTCCACTCGCTCTTCAACCGTCAAGAGACGAACAGTCGAAACTGTTGAATGATCATTGCTAATCTTCTCAATAAAGAATTGATAATCCGCAATCGCAATCACTTGTGGTAAATGGGAAATAGCTAGAACCTGACCATGCTGGCCAATCTTGTGAATCTTCTGAGCAATAGCCTGAGCTACACGACCTGAAACTCCTGTATCCACCTCATCAAAGACAATACTAGTCTTGCCCTCTTTACGAGAAAAGGCAGACTTAATTGCTAGCATGAGACGGGATAATTCCCCGCCAGACGCAACCTTAACCAAGGGTTTAAAGTCTTCACCAGGGTTGGTTGAAATGTAAAACTCGACCATTTCATTTCCCTCACGACTGAATTTGCCCTTGCTAAAACGAACCTGAAACTGGGCTTTTTCCATATAAAGATCTTGTAGTTCTTGTTTAATCTCAGCTTCAAGCTGCTGAGCCAAGGCATGACGAGCAGATGCAAGCTGACCCGCCAAGTCGACAAGGTTAACTTCCAATTTCTTAAGCTCAGCTTCCATGTCCTCAGACGAGAGGTTATTGCCTGTCAAGAGGTTGTATTCTTCCGTAATCTTGGCGAAATAGAGCAAGACATCGTCAACAGTCCCACCATACTTACGAGTAATAGTATGAAGGAGGTCCAAACGATTCTCGACCTGCATGAGGCGATTACCATCAAAATCTAGATCCTCAATGATTGCTTCCAAACGTTTGCTAATGTCTTCTAAGACATAGTAGGTCTCAGACAGAGAACTCGAAATTTCACGGTATTCAGGGTCATACTCTTCGACACTTTCCATGTCATTCATAGCTGAACGAACATTGGCCAGACTTGAAAACTCTTCATTATCTAACATACTGTAGGCATTGGTCAATGTATCCGCAATGTTTTTATGGTTGAGGAGCTTCTCTCGCTCTTGGTTTAGAGCCAGGTCTTCTCCAGCCTGCAAGTTTGCCGCCTCAATCTCTGCCATTTGAAATTCCAACATTTCAATACGAGCCTTGTGTTCCTGTTGGTTTTTCTTGACTTCCAAAACCTGCTTACGCATTTTTCGATAGGCATCAAAACTCGTTTGATAGGTTTCTTTTAGGTCCCAAAAAGCTACGTCACCGAATTCATCCAACATCTGGATATGCAGTTGAGGGCGCATTAACTCTTCTTGGTCATGCTGACCATGAATATCTACCAGATGTTGCCCAATAGCACGCAAAACAGATAGATTAACCATCTGGCCATTGACACGACTAATACTCCGACCATTTTGCAAGATTTCCCGACGGATGATAATTTCATCCCCCATTTCTAAACCTTGCTCATCAAAAATTTCCTGTAAAAGGCGACTATTCTCAACTGAGAAAAGCCCCTCTATCTCTGCCTTTGGCGCACCATGACGAATAACATCTGTCGTCGCACGAGCTCCCAACATCATATTCATGGCATCAATGATAATTGACTTCCCTGCACCCGTTTCACCAGTCAGGACAGTCATACCTTTCTCAAAATTGAGGGAAATAGCCTCAATAATGGCAAAGTTTTTTATCGAAATTTCAAGTAACATACAGACCTACCAATTTTTTACTTGTTCAAAGATTTCCTCAGCTAGACTTTCACTTCTTGCAATGACTAAAATCGAGCTATCATCAGCTAAACAGCTAAAAATCTTGTCCGCAAAAGTCTCAATTAACTGAGCTTTTACAAAAGCTGTATTTCCTGGAATGACTTGGAGATTGATCATCTTATCCATCAATTCAGCCGATTCGATATTGTCTTCAGCCAGTTGCAAACTTTTTACGATTGATTTTGGCAATTCATAGACATAGGTGTTGTCTCTCAAAGGAATTTTGACAATGCCTAGCTCTTTGATATCTCGGGATACCGTTGCCTGAGTGGCAGTGATGCCCGCCTCTTTCAAATGTTCTACAATTTCTTCTTGCGTACCGATTTGATAATCTGTCACAAATCGTCTAATTTTTTCAAGTCTCTCTTTTTTATTCATTTTTAAATTGACTATGCGCCCTCTCTACTACTTCTTCAATCTCAGCAAGAACCTGATTGCTTGCTGACTCTTCTTTTTTCAAATACGCTAAAAATTCAATATTGCCATGACCACCTTGGATGGGAGAAAAGTCCAAACCAAGAACTGAAAATCCTTCCTCTACTGCCATAGCTGTGACAGATTCAAGAACATTCTGATGGACTTTGGCATCGCGAATAATTCCATTTTTCCCAATCTGCTCACGTCCTGCTTCAAACTGGGGCTTAACCAAAGCCACAACCTGACCTTGATCTGCCAATACACGGTGCAAGGCCGGAAGAATCAGACTGAGGGAAATGAAACTCACATCAATACTGGCAAAGCTCGGTTCCTTTTCGAAATCAGTCTTTTCTGCATAGCGGAAATTGAACTGCTCCATGCTAACCACCCGTGGGTCTTGGCGTAGTTTCCAAGCTAATTGATTGGTACCAACATCAACTGCAAAGACTAACTCAGCACCATTTTGCAGCATAACATCGGTAAAGCCACCAGTAGAGGCCCCGATATCAATCGTTGTAGCTCCTTCCACTGACAAATCAAAGACCTGCAAGGCCTTTTCTAATTTCAAGCCACCACGGCTGACATACTTGAGTTTTTCACCCTTGAGTTTCAGCTCAGTGTCGTCCGGGATTTTCTCTCCTGGCTTGTCAAACCGTTCTCCATTAAGGACTGCTACGACTAAGCCAGCCATTACACCACGCTTGGCCTGCTCTCTCGTTTCAAACAAGCCCTGTTTATAAGCTAGTACATCCACTCTTTCCTTAGCCATTGATCCTCAAACTTTCTACTACACTTACAATCGATTCTATTTCAAAGGGAACCTGCTGGGCAATTTCTTCTAATTTGGCATTAGCTTGATCCAAAGTTTGATTGCAAAAGTCAATAGCCTCTTCCAAGCCCAACAAGGCTGGATAGGTTGACTTTTCTGCCTGTATGTCCTTTTGTGGTGTCTTGCCAATTTCTTCAAAACTAGCGGTCACATCCAGTACATCATCTCGAACTTGAAAAGCAAGCCCAATCAATTCACCAACAGTTTTCAGCTTCACCTGCATCTCAGGTGCCAATTCGGCTATAATAGCAGCCGCTTGAAAGGGATAGGCTAGTAGTTTCCCAGTCTTATTAGCATGAATGGTCTGGAGTTCTTCCAAAGACAAGTGCTGGTGTTCGCCCTCCATATCCAAAACCTGTCCTGCTACCATGCCCAGACTTCCTGATGCAAGAGATAGGTTGGCTATCAAGTCTACCTTGATCTGACTTGGCAAATCTGCCTGCGCTATCAAGGCATAAGGATCTAGGAACAAAGCATCTCCTGCCAAAATGGCCATTGCTTCTCCAAATTTCTTGTGATTGGTTAACCGCCCTCGACGGTAATCATCATCATCCATAGCTGGAAGATCATCGTGAATCAAACTACCTGTATGAATCATTTCCAAGGCCGCAGCCACCTGCGCATGAGCAGGTTTAATAGCGACCTGCAAGGCTTCCAGAACTTCTAACAAGAGAAAAGGTCGAATACGCTTGCCGCCAGCATGAATGGAATAGAGAACAGATTCTCGCAAACTAGAGGCAAACTGCTGGTCTCCATAAAAGTCTTCCAAAGCAGACTCAACAAGAGCTAATTTTTCTTGCTTCTTCATTCAAAATCACTTTCTGTTCCATCTTCTTGCATGACCTTTACCAAGGTCTTTTCAGCCTTGTCCAATGTCGCTTGAAGCTCTTTTGACAAGACCATGCCCTTTTGAAAGGCAGCAATGGCATCTTCCAGAGCAATTTCACCATTTTCCAAACTTTGGACAATAGTCTCCAGTTCTGCTAGATTTTCCTCAAATTTCTTTTGTTTTGACATCTTTAACCTCTAATTCTACTTGACCATCTCGCATCAAAAGCGTCACTTGGTCTTTTTTCTTCAAACTATCAACTGAATCTACAACGGACTCTTCTTTTTTGACAATAGCATAACCACGCGCCACAATTCGACTTGTATCTAACATCAGCAAGGCTTCCGAAAGTCGCTTCACTTCAGCAACCTTGGCATCATAAACCAGCGCCATTTGGCTACGGAGGAGCTTGTCCAACTGACCTAGACGGTCTTGAGAGCGTTGAATTTTGGTAACAGGTGATAATTGAACCAGTCGATGTATCCTTGCTTGAACGACTTGTTTGTTATCAGAAATCCGTGTACGTAAACTTTGTTTTAAGCGCAGTTGTAGTTGATCCAAGCGTTGCAAATAGCCATCATACAAGCGCTCTGGCTGTCTAAAGATAACAGACTGACTGCATTTTTTCAAAGCTTCTTGTTTCTTAGATAGGACATTTCGGACTGCCGTTGCCATTCGTTTTTCCTGATTTTGCAAATGTGCTAACACATCCAACTTGGTCACAGGTGTTGCCAGTTCAGCTGCCGCCGTTGGCGTCGCAGCCCGTCTATCTGCCACAAAATCCGCCAAGGTCACATCCGTCTCATGTCCCACACTAGAAATGATTGGCAAGCGAGATTCAAAAATAGCCCGTACCACAATCTCTTCGTTAAAGGCCCAGAGATCCTCGATAGAACCTCCACCACGACCAATAATCAGCAAATCCAAATCGTCACGTTGATTGGCACGCGCAATATTTCGAGCAATTTCTTCTGCTGCTCCATCTCCTTGCACCTTAGTTGGATAAAGTAGGATATCGACACCTGGAAATCGCCTGCTGACGGTCGTGATAATATCTCGAATAACGGCTCCACTGCGACTGGTTACTACACCAATTCTCTTAGAAAATTGGGGCAGAGGTTGCTTGAAGCGTTCTTGAAACAGGCCTTCTTCTGTCAATTTTTTCTTGAGTTGTTCAAACTGAATCGCAAGCGCCCCAACCCCATCAGGCTCTGCCTTTTCAATGATGATGGAGTAGCTACCACTTGGTTCATAGACCTGCACACGCCCAATCACATTGATTTTCATTCCTTCTTCTAGGTCGAAACCTAATTTCTGATAAACCCCAGACCAAATAGTCGCTTGAATAACTGCATGGTCATCCTTTAGGGAGAAATATTGGTGAGTAGGTCGTTTACGAAAGTTGGAAACTTGACCAGTTAAATAGACCCGTTCCAAGTAAGGGTCTTTATCGAATTTCATTTTCAGATATTTGGTCAAAGTTGTTACCGATAAATACTTTTCCATCTCCACCTACTATTCATTTCCTTGCTCTTTCATGGGTATTATTATACCAAAATTATGCCTAAAAATCTTCATTTATGTACCATTATAAGGGAAAAATAGAAAAAGGAGGCAAGGCCTCCACATCTGATTATTTGCTGTTTCGAGCTTCTTCCAAAATCTTTGCAATCTTGGTCGTCAAAAGGTCAATAGCAACGGTATTGCTAACCCCTTCAGGAATGACGATATCAGCATAACGCTTGGTTGGTTCGATAAACTGATGGTACATTGGTTTAACCACGCCTAAGTACTGGTCAATAACGCTATCAAGACTACGGCCACGCTCTTCCATATCACGCTTGATCCGACGAATAATGCGCACATCATCATCC
Source organism: Streptococcus sp. KHUD_011 (assembly GCF_046352925.1). GTDB lineage: Bacteria > Bacillota > Bacilli > Lactobacillales > Streptococcaceae > Streptococcus. The sequence goes on from NZ_CP157578.1 coordinate 1,103,594, forward strand.
GTATCCACAAAAATCTTGATATCCATCAAATCGCGCAGGCGCTTGTCCTCTAAGACCAAAATCCCCTCAACGATAAAGACATCTTGAGGCTCCTGACGATAGGTCTTGCTGCTTCGTGTATGCTCTGTATAGTCATAAGTCGGAATATCCACTGGACGCCCTGCCAACAATTCCTTAATCTGCTCAATCATCAAGTCTGTATCAAAAGCAAAAGGATGGTCATAGTTGGTTTTGACACGCTCTTCAAAGGTCAAATGAGACTGATCCTTGTAGTATGAATCATGCTCAATCATGGAAATCTTTTCATCAGGGAAATGCGATAAAATGGCTCTTGAAACACTGGTCTTACCTCCACCAGAACCACCTGTCACTCCGATAATGATTGGTCTATTTTGCATGCTATCCTCCGTTTTTTTATCCGTCGTCTATTCTATCATAATTTTTGGGAAATTTATAGTCTGATTTGCATAGTCTTAGGGAAACATTTCCAATCCCTACACCCAGTTAGACTAGCTAAAAACCTTCCTTGGCTTGTAGAGATTGTCCCTTTTTTCTAAAATAGCTAGCAATTTATCTCCCTCAAAGGCAGCTAATTCTTGGTCTGTTTGGGCGAGCTCGATAAAACGACCAAAGCGCACTTCTGTAGCCTCTTCTGAACTTAGAAAAACTTTGACGAGGTCTCCTGTCCCAATCTCTAGAGGATGGAGAAAGTCCAGTTGACCAATCTCCACTCTTTCAGCAATTTCTTCCAATGTAAGAGCATCTTCAAGCTGTAGACCGGCAGCACTAGTCCGTGTCAAATGTGACATATGGGCCGCATAGCCAAGTTTTTCTCCCAAGTCAACCGATAAGGTACGAATATAGGTTCCCTTGCTACATTTCACACGAAAAGTGAATCGTGCAAGATGACCCTCATAAGAAATCGGACTTGTCCGTTCAAATTGATAAATGGTCACCTGACGTTCTGGACGCTGCACTTCCTGACCAGCACGCGCATACTCATAGAGCTTGCGACCATTAACCTTAACCGCAGAGTACATAGGCGGAATCTGAGTAATAGACCCAGTCAAACTAGCGATTGCTTCATCGACAAGATTTTCATCCAAGGGCGACAAAACGGATGTCTCAGCGACCACTTCCCCACTAGCATCCTCTGTCGTCGTGGAATAGCCCAGAGTGATTTCCCCCTCATAGACCTTGCCCTCATCCTGCATAAATTCGACCATGCGTGTCGCTTTGCCAACCGCAATGGGCAAAACACCCACCACATCCGGATCCAAGGTTCCACCATGACCAATCTTCTTGGTTCCCAAAATCTTACGCAGTTTAAAAACCGCATCATGCGAGGTCATGCCCGCTTCTTTTTTTAAGTTGATAATACCGTTCATTCATTAACTTTCTAAAAATACTAAAACTCTCTTTTGAAAATTCTTACTCTGTTCATAAAGTGCATGGCTGCACTCTGGCAACTTATTGATGCGACTAAAAACATAAACTTTATAAACCTTGACCAATTCTCGGTAAGTTAAAGCTAGCATTTGTGCCATGCCCCTAACTGTCTGTAATCCATCCCCCAACCCTGGTATGATAACGAGAGACTTCTTTCCTTTACCAAAGGCCAGATAATCCATGCCCTTGTCGTTAAAATATAAGTTTTTCCCTTTTGTTGAAGATATTACTTCGTTCCCTCTACTATTTTTTCATGATTTATCTATGTTGAGTTTTTAAATGCAAGGCAAAGCCGGCAGTCACTTTTTCAAATCCAACTGCCTGATAAAACTGATGTGCAGCATTTCGTTCAGCGGTTAATCCACTATTTAGAGCCAGTGCCTCAACTCCTTCTTTTACCGCTTGTTTTTTCAATGCATCGATTAGCATACTAGCAATTCCTTGTCGTCTTGTTTCTTTTGCAACTGACAAAGCTAAAATACGATAGTAAGATCCATCTGCTTCAAAAAAGAAGAGCTTCGCATAACCTAAGAAACCTAAAATTTCTCCGTTTCTTTCAGCTAGAAGACAGCCATAATGTGGTTGAGAAAGAATCATTTCTAAACGTCGAGACAGTTTAGAAGCGGTCGTTGGATAGCCCAAGTCTTCGTATAGAGACAGTAGTGCTTCAGCATCTTTCATTGTTGCTTTTCGTATCTGCATAGGATCCTCCTATTCCCCCTTCAATGCTTCAAACTTCGCTTTCATGGTTGGATTTTTTCGGGTCAATTTTTTGACGGAAACATCTTCCAATTTATTGTTTGCAAGGCGGAGTTGGTTTTCAGATGTTGTTAGGAACTTTTTAACCTCTTCCATGCGCTTAATGGCCTTGTCGATTTCATCAATAGCTTTTCCAAAGTTGGTCGAAGCTGAATTATAGTTCTTGGCAAAGGCTAGTTTAAAGGCATCCAAATCTTCCTCAAAATGAGTGATGTCAATATTTTGCTCCCGAACCAAGGCCAACTCTTGCTTGTATTTTAGGGAATTTAGCGACGCATTACGCAAGAGCCCAATCAACTGGATAAAAAACTGAGGGCGAACCACATACATCTTTTCATACTCGTGGCTGACGTCAACAATCCCTGTGTTAAAGTAGTCGTTATCAGCTTCAAGCATGGTCACCAAAACGGCATACTCACAGTTCTTCTCCCGACGGTCCTTGTCTAATTCCTTGTAGAAATCCGCGTTCTTGTGCTTCTTCTCTGTTCCATCTGCTTCATTTTTCATCTCAAACATGATGGAAATAATTTCGACTCCATTTTCATCACATTCACGGAAGATAAAGTCCCCCTTAGACCCACGCGCTGAAACCTTGTTATCCTTCTCAAAGTAAGCATTTGGAAAGGCAAAGCTGCGGACCTTGTTAAACTCACTCTCTGCATACTGTTCCAGACTTTCCCCAATCGCTTTTGTAGATTGTTGGGCTTTGAAATTCTTATAAAATTCGACTTGTTCACTAACTGCCTTGAGCTGGGCTTCGTAGTTTTGCTTGAGGGAAGTTAGAGATAACTCATTTTCTTTTTCTTGTAATAGGAGCTGATTTTTGACCTGATCGCGTTCTTTTTCTAGGTCAGAAAGGGTCTTTTGTAGTTGATTTTCATGCTCCAAACGCAAGGTAGCCAATTGGTTTTCCAAGGCCTGTACTTCCTTATCCTTAGCCAATAAGGCCTGATGGCTTGTCTGTTCAACCTCTTTCTTGGCCAATTCTTTTTCTGTATCAAAGTTTTGGATTTGACTCTGCAATTGCGCGATTTCTTGGTCTTTTTGAGCTAGTTTAGACTGTTGTTCATTCATAGCCTTTTGCTCAGCCAAGGCCAGTTCCTGCTTCATCCTATCGTGTAGTTCCTTATCAAACTCTGCCGTTCTCACTTGGGACAAGAGTTCGGCATACTGACTCTCATTTACTGTAAAGACTTCCCCACAGTTAGGACATTTGATTTCGTTCATATCGTTCCTCTTTCTAGACTTCTTTAACCATTATATCATGCCTGAGGGAAAATCAAAAACAGTGAGTCGAAACCCACTATTTATCTTCTTTTACTTTAAATTTTTTCCAAGGCCAAGCGCAAATCTTCGATCAAATCATCTACATTTTCAAGTCCGATTGACAAGCGGATTTGGTTTGGTGTGACACCTGCTGCTTCCAGATCTTTTTCTGACAATTGACCGTGAGTGGTTGTGGCTGGGTGGACAACAAGAGACTTGGCATCTGCCACGTTTGCAAGATCAGAGAAGATTTCTAAATGATCAATTACCTTGCGTGCTTCTGCCTCGCCACCTTTGACATGGAAGGTAAAGATTGAGCCCACACCTTTTGGTAAGTATTTCTCAGCCAAGGCATGGTAAGGACTATCTGCAAGTTTTGGATAATTTACCTTTTCTACCTTAGGATGATTGACAAGGAAATCAACAATTTTCTCTGCATTTTGTACATGGCGTTCCACTCGAAGTGACAGGGTTTCAAGTCCTTGGAGTAACAAGAAGGCATTAAATGGCGACAAGGCCGCACCTGTATCACGGAGCAATTGAACACGGACTGCGATAATAAAGGCTGCTGCACCCACATCACGAGTATAGCTCAAATTGTGGTAGCTTGGGTCTTCCTCAACAAATTGAGGGAATTTTCCTGAAGCCGCCCAGTCAAAACGACCACTATCGACAATCACTCCACCAATAGTCGTACCATGCCCACCGATAAACTTAGTCGCAGAGTGAATGGCAATATCTACACCGTGAGAAAAGACGTTAATCAAATAAGGTGTAGCAAAGGTATTGTCAGAAACGAGTGGAATCTGATGCTTATGAGCAATCTCTGCCAATTTTTCCAAATCTGGAATGTTAATCAAGGGGTTGCCCAAGGTTTCAATCAAGACAAGCTTGGTATTGTCATTGATTGCTGCTTCCACTTCCTCCAAATTATCAATATCGACAAAGGTTGTTGTAATCCCATAACGAGGAAGGGTTTCTTTCAAGAGATTGAAGGTTCCGCCGTAAATAGTTGAGGCCGCTACAACATGGTCTCCAGCATGGGCAAGCGCTAAAATCGTATAAGTCACCGCGGCCATCCCTGATGCGGTTGCAAGAGCTCCAACACCACCTTCAAGAGCAGCGATTCTTTCTTCAAAGGCCGCTGTTGTAGGATTGGTAATACGAGTATAGATATTTCCTGGTTTTCTCAAGGCAAACAAATCCGCACCTTCCTGCGTATCATCAAAAACAAAGGATGTTGTTTGATAAATCGGCACTGCACGAGACTTGGTAGCTGGATCCACAACTTGACCAGCATGCAGTTGCAAAGTTTCAAATTTAAAATCACGAGTCATAAGGCGACCTCCAAATAGTTTGATTAAAGATATTGTAGCACCTTAAGGTATAGTTTACAAATATCAGTTTTCTATATTTTGATATAGTAAATAACTATTACCTTATTTTAAAAATGAAAAAAGCACGACTCAATCGTGCTCATTTTCTTAATCTACATAAGTATCTTCATTTTTATTGAGGAAGGCATATGGAAGACCCATCAAGAGGCCTCCTCCGATAAAGTTTCCGATGAAGGTTACACCCCAGTGGCGAAGCATATTTCCAATACCGAAGTTGGCAATTGAGTCAGCAGCAACACTGAATTTTACAATCGCGAAAGAAGCAAAGTTCGCAGCAATGTGCTCGTTTGTTAAGAATACAAACATGTAAATCGCTGATAAAACGAGCCATAGTTTAGCACCACCATCTTTGACCAAAACAAATGAAAGAATCGCAATATTTACGAAAATATTTGCCAAAATCGCCTCAAGCAAGATTAATTCATTTGAACGGCCTAACTTCATCTCAACAACCCCTGAGATGAAACTATCGTGAGTCAGATGTGCATAGGCTGCTGAGTGGGCAAAGCCCCAACCTGCTATCAAAGCCCCGATAAGGTTGAACAAGGTACAGTAAAGTAAAATCTCAGCTGTTTTTCTCCAAGAGATTTTTTTCAAGAAACTACCAGCAGTCAAGAACATCATGTTTGATGTTACCAACTCGGCATTCAAGAAAACAATGTAGGCCAAGCCCCAAGCAAAGACAAATGGGAAGAGGAAACGTCCACTACCTGGTGCAATTTTATTAATCAAGTCAGCTCCAACTGCACCAGCAGCAGTACTGAAGGTTAAAAATGCACCTGCAAACATAGAACGAATCGCATACTTAAATTTGCTTTGACTATAAAGACTTTCTTTCTTCTTGCAAGCAAATTCAATCTTTGAGATAAATTCTGAAGAAACCATAATAAACTCCTAAAAATTTTTTACCTGATAATTATATCACAAACTTTCAATATTAGGAAGCGTTTTCTGTATTTCATAACAGTTTATTTTGAAATTCAATCTATAAAAAATCAGTAAAACCTAAGATTTTACTGATTTATCTTTAATAACGTTGTTTATATGGTTGATTGAAAGCTGTTAGAATTTCTTCAGGTGTTTGTGAATAATCTTTTGTATCTTTCAAGTCACCTTTTACGATAATACGTTCTGTCGCATCATAGTCAACACAGGTTACAAGTGTGATTTCATCAACTCCAGTACGGTCATCAATCTCATCAACGCGATCTGGAGTCACATGCTTCACTTCACGGATTTCATAGGTATAAACTTTATCCTTATCAGTTAGATAAATTTTCATCCCATTTTTAGCGCGTGATAATGGAGAAAAGAGCATTTGGCTGGCGTTCTCCGCCGTGAAGATATGATGGCTCGCAAGGGAATAGTTTCCTTTCCCCATCACTTGATCACGCTTCATTGTACCAGCTCCATAGAAAAGATTGACATTATCCAGTCCCTTAAAAATAGGCAAGTTAATTTCTACCTCAGGGACAGCAATTCCACCGATAACTGGCAATTTTTGCGAATCCCATTGTGAGGACAAGACAGCTTCTGACGAGATGGCTTTTACGGAATCAAAGTCAAAATTCCCTTCTGTATCTTGATTTTCTTCCAATTTTTCTTTTGATACCTGGCTGACTTGGTATTTATTGGTATTCCAAACCATGAACATATCACGAATTTTTGAATTGAAAATCAAAGCTATTGACAAGATGATTAAGAATCCTGCCAAGATATTGATTAGTAAATTTTTACGGTTTGTTTTCTTTTTATTCTTTTTATGAGACATTATGCTTCACCTTCTGTTTCGTTTTCTGTCCCAACTTCTTCTTTTTCTGCAGCTGCAACCGTAGTAAAGGTTACAATTTTAGCATCTTGATCTAGGCGCATCACTTTAACTCCCATAGTTGAGCGACCTGTTTGTGAAATATTGGCAACATTGGTTCTAATCATGACACCAGTATCAGTGATAATCATCAAATCTTCATCGCCTTTAACGGTCATAAGACCAGCAAGAGAACCGTTCTTTTCTGTAATCTTAGCGGTTTGCATCCCTTTACCACCACGACCTTTAGTTGGATATTCGGTCGCAACTGTGCGCTTACCATACCCCTTTTCTGTGATGATAAGAACCTCGTCCTGGTCTGTAATCACACTAGCACCAACAACTGTGTCTCCGTCACGAAGGTTAACACCTTTGACACCCGTAGCGATACGACTCATACCACGAACTGCTGATTGATTAAAGCGAACTGAATAACCAAACTTGGTACCAATGATAATATCCGTGTCCTCTTCTGTCAGCAAGACATTAATCAACTCATCTTCATCCTTGAGGTTTAAAGCCTTAAGTCCATTTTGACGAATGTTAGCAAATTCCTTAACGCTGGTTCTCTTCACAATACCATGACGAGTTGTGAAGAAGAGGTAAGCATCATCGCTGCGTTCAGATTCAACATTGATGATGGTCTGAATACTTTCACCTTCATCCAATTTCAAAAGATTGACGATTGGCAAGCCCTTAGCTGTACGGCCATACTCAGGAATTTCATAGCCTTTCAGGCGATAGACACGTCCTTTATTTGTAAAGAAGAGTAGGTGATCATGGGTGCTAGTTGACACTAACTCACGAACAAAATCATCATCCTTAACGCCGGTTCCTTGGACACCACGACCACCACGTTTTTGAGCCGTAAATTCAGCTTGGTCCAGACGTTTGATGTAGCCTTTGTTTGACAGTGTAATCAAGACATCTGATTCTTCAATCAAGTCTTCATCTTCGAGACTTAAGACTTCACCGACCATCAAATCCGTACGACGTTGATCGCCAAACTTACGCTTGACTTCATCTAATTCATCTTTGATGATTTGAGAAACACGCTCTGGCTTAGCAAGAATATCTGCCAAATCCGCAATCAGAGCCAAGAGGTCATCATACTCAGACTGAATCTTATCACGTTCCAAACCTGTCAAACGACGAAGACGCATATCAAGGATAGCCTGACTTTGGCGTTCAGAAAGCTTGAACTTGCTCATCAACTCAGCTTGTGCTTCCGCATCCGTTTCACTAGCACGGATGATACGAATCACTTCGTCGATATGGTCTAGCGCAATTAAGAGACCTTCTAAGATGTGAGCACGTGCTTCTGCTTTTTCCTTATCAAAACGAGTACGACGAACAACCACTTCTTTTTGGTGCTCGATATAAGCATCCAAAATCTGACGAAGGGACAAAATCTTGGGTACACCATTTTGGATAGCAAGCATATTGAAACCAAAGTTGGTTTGCATCTGGGTCATCTTGAAGAGATTATTAAGGATAACATTGGCTGAGGCATCGCGCTTGACCTCAATAACAAATCGAACCCCTTCGCGGTTTGACTCATCACGAACTGCTGTAATACCCTCAATGCGTTTTTCCTGAACCAAACGAACAATATGCTCATGCACCTTTGTTTTATTGACCATATAAGGAAATTCTGTTACAACAATACGCTCACGGCCAGTCTTAGTTTCTTCAATTTCAGTACGAGAACGAAGGACAATAGAACCTTTACCTGTTTCGTAGGCCTTATGAATACCTGATTTCCCCATAACAAGAGCACCAGTTGGAAAATCTGGTCCAGGCAGGACTTCCATCAAGTCCTTAGTGGTCACTTCAGGATTGTCCATGACCAACTTCACTGCATCAATGGTTTCACCAAGGTTATGAGGTGGAATATTGGTTGCCATCCCAACCGCAATACCAGTTGCTCCATTAACCAAAAGATTAGGAAAACGTGCTGGCAAGACCAAGGGTTCACGTTCATTGGCATCATAGTTATCAACGAAATCAACTGTATTTTTGTTAATATCACGAAGCATTTCCAGAGCAATCTTGCTCATACGTGCCTCAGTGTAACGCTGGGCGGCAGCACCATCACCGTCCATGGAACCAAAGTTCCCATGACCATCTACAAGCATGTAACGGTAACTCCACCATTGAGCCATACGGACCATGGCTTCATAGATAGAGGAATCCCCGTGTGGGTGATATTTACCCATGACATCCCCTGTAATACGAGCAGATTTTTTATGGGGTTTGTCTGGAGTAACACCCAGTTCATTCATTCCGTAGAGAATCCGACGGTGGACGGGTTTCAAGCCATCTCGAACATCAGGAAGAGCCCGCGCTACGATAACACTCATAGCGTAGTCAATAAAGCTCGTCTTCATCTCCTTTGTCAGATTGACATTCACTAAATTTCTATCCTGCATTAATAAATGCCTCATTTCACTATTAGTAATTAACTATATTATACCATAATGTCCGCTATATTTCAGGTATCTAAAACCACTAAAACGTTTACATCAAGAACTCTAATGCATATCCGTGACAAAGCTTTTTAAAAGTGATAAAATTGAAATAACTGGGGAAATCCCTGAATAAAATTAAGGAGATGTTTAGAATAATGACTTCAACTAAACAACACAAAAAAGTTATCCTTGTCGGTGATGGTGCTGTAGGTTCTTCTTACGCTTTTGCACTTGTTAACCAAGGAATTGCACAAGAGCTTGGAATTATCGAAATTCCACAATTGCATGAAAAAGCTGTTGGTGACGCGCTTGACCTTAGTCACGCCCTTGCCTTCACTTCACCTAAAAAAATCTATGCAGCTCAATACTCTGACTGTGCAGACGCTGACCTTGTTGTAATCACTGCAGGTGCGCCTCAAAAACCAGGTGAAACTCGTCTTGACCTTGTAGGTAAAAACCTTGCTATCAACAAATCAATTGTAACTCAAGTTGTTGAATCAGGTTTCAAAGGTATCTTCCTTGTTGCTGCTAACCCAGTTGACGTCTTGACTTACTCAACTTGGAAATTCTCTGGATTCCCTAAAGAACGCGTTATCGGTTCAGGTACTTCACTTGACTCAGCTCGTTTCCGTCAAGCACTTGCTGAAAAATTGGATGTTGATGCTCGTTCAGTCCACGCCTACATTATGGGTGAACACGGTGACTCTGAGTTCGCTGTTTGGTCACACGCTAACATCGCTGGTGTAAACCTTGAAGAATTCCTTAAAGACACTCAAAATGTTCAAGAAGCTGAATTGATTGAATTGTTCGAAGGTGTTCGTGACGCAGCTTACACAATCATCAACAAAAAAGGTGCAACATACTACGGTATCGCAGTAGCCCTTGCTCGTATTACTAAAGCAATCCTTGACGATGAAAACGCAGTACTTCCACTTTCAGTATTCCAAGAAGGTCAATACGGAGTTAAAAACGTCTTTATCGGTCAACCAGCTGTTGTTGGTGCACATGGTATTGTTCGTCCAGTAAATATCCCATTGAACGACGCAGAAACTCAAAAAATGCAAGCATCTGCAAATGAATTACAAGCTATTATTGACGAAGCTTGGAAAAACCCAGAATTCCAAGCTGCTTCTAAAAACTAATTTAGATAGTAATAACTCCTTGAGTCATCAGGGAGTTATTTTTTATCTGTTTCTAAACTAAACCTTTTATGAAGGTTGCGAAAATAAAATTAGGATCCCAATAAAACTGATATGACACAACTTTTAAAGAAGCTAAGCAGCCCCATCAAATCAAAACTCACATTATGAAAGTATGGAGCAAGCAGTATTTGACGAACTTGATACCGTCGCATTAAATCGAAAGTAAAAAGTTTTGCCCCATTTGTGCTCCATAGACAAAAAAAGAGCCCATCATACAGGCTAGAAAGCTTGATATGATAGGCTTTTTAATGTTAGATTAACGTACTGTACGGATACGCATTGTGTTTGTACGAACAGCTTCTCCAACTGGTACACCAGCTACGATAACGATATCGTCACCAGATTGTACAAGTCCTGCTTCAACTGCTTTACGTTCAGCGATTTCGAACATATCGTCAGTTGAAGATGGAGCGTCTGTCAACATTGGGATAACACCCCAGTTCAACATCAACCCACGTTCTGTCAATTCGTCGAATGTCAATGCCAAGATATCAGCATTTGGACGGTATTTAGAGATCAAACGTGCAGTGTGACCTGTCTTAGTAAGAGTTACAACCAATTTAATGTCCATTGAGTTAGTAGCATCTTTAACAGCTGAAGCCATTACTTCTGTCTTAGAGTTACGTTCAAATGAATCTGAGTTCAAACGTCCGTATTCGTTAAGAAGAGTTTGAGCGTTCTTGTCGATTGTAGCCATTGTAGTTACTGACTCAAGTGGGTATTTACCATTTGCAGACTCACCTGAAAGCATTGTTGCGTCAGTTCCATCGATAACAGCGTTAAATACGTCTGATACTTCTGAACGAGTTGCACGTGGTTTTTCAGTCATTGTTTCAAGCATGTTTGTTGCAGTGATAACAACTTTACCAGCAGCATTGACTTTCTTGATAATCATTTTTTGGTAAACTGGAACCATTTCGAATGGTACTTCGATACCCATGTCACCACGAGCAATCATGATACCATCAGCAGCTTCAATGATTTCATCCAAGTTGTCGATACCTTGTTGGTTTTCTATTTTAGCAAACAATTGAACGTGTCCGTTTCCAGTTTCTTTACAGATTGCACGAACTTCGTTCACGTCTTTTGCAGTACGTACGAATGAAATCGCGATGAAGTTAATTCCTTGTTCAAGACCAAAGCGGATATCGTCGTTATCACGCTCAGCAAGAGCTGGGAAAGGAATTTTAGTGTTAGGGATATTAACACCTTTTTGTTTAGCAATTACGCCATCGTTTTCAACTTCAACTTCAAACTCACGAGTTGCGTCATCTTTAGCAACAACACGAAGACCAAGTTTACCATCGTCAACCAAAACTTGACGACCAACTTCAACATCATCATAGATATCAAGAGCACCAGCAACGTTCAATGCAATCACATCACGAGTTGATTTGATTCCTTGTTTAGTCGCAACACGGATTTTTTCACCAGTTGTGTATGAATACTCTTTAGCTTCACCTTCGAACAATTCTGTACGGATTTCTGGTCCTTTTGTATCAAGAAGGAAACCAACTTTTTTACCTGCAAGTTTTTCTGCAAGTTTAACAGTTGCCATACGGTCACCTTGTTCTTGATGGTCACCGTGTGAGAAGTTGAAACGGAATGTGTTAGCACCAGCTTCAATCAATTTAGCAATGTTTTTAGCTGAAGCTTCAACATCAAGTTTTTCGCCCCAGTATCCGTCATCACCGAATTTTTTACCACCACGGATTTCTACCGCAGGTCCCAAAGTTGCAACGATTTTTACACGTTTGTTCATGATTTTTGTGACTCCTTTATATATGACCTTTTTGGTCTTATTAACAAAATTATAAATTATGACAAGCTCTTATTCAAGCTAGATAGCTCAAGATCAGCTTTATGTGGGTTGTTAACCACAATCTTACCATCTGCAGTCAAGCTAAACAAAGCTCCTTCTTCTGCAGTTCCAAGAATTGGGTTTTCAACCATTTTCTCGTTACGGATACCAACCGCAACACCACCAATACCTTCTTTAAGAAGTTTAACGGCATGCGCACCCATACGTGACGCCAAAACACGGTCACGCGCAGTTGGAGAACCACCACGTTGAATATGTCCAAGTTCTGTCACACGAAGGTCGCTTGTATCTCCAGCTTCTTTAAGTTTTTGACCAAATTCAGCTGCTGACATCACACCTTCTGCCAAGACAATGATATTGTGTTTTTTACCACACTCGTAACCACATTTAATGCTTTCTACGATATCTTCAATCTTGAATCCTTCTTCAGGAATGATGATTTCATCAGCACCAGTTGCAATACCAGCCCAAAGAGCGATATCACCTGCGTTACGTCCCATAACTTCGATAACAAATGTACGACGGTGACTTGATGATGTATCACGAATCTTATCGATAGCGTCCATAGCAGTAGTAACCGCTGTGTCGAAACCGATTGTGAAGTCAGTACCAACGATATCGTTATCGATTGTACCAGGAAGACCGATAGCTGGGAAGCCATGTTCAGTCAAACGCATAGCACCGTGGTAAGATCCGTCACCACCAATAACAACTACACCTTCAATCCCGTGTTTTTTCAATTGCTCAATCCCTTTAAGTTGCCCTTCAAGTTGAGCGAACTCTGGGTAGCGAGCTGAGTGAAGGAAAGTACCACCACGAGAAATGATGTCACCTACTGAAGCTGCATCTAGGGGATGAATTTCACCGGCAACCATACCAGCATATCCATCATAGATACCAAACACTTCCATTCCTTCTGAAATTGCTTGACGAACAACTGCGCGGATGGCAGCGTTCATACCAGGGGCGTCTCCACCACTAGTCAAAACAGCAATACGTTTCATATTGGTTATGCTCCTTTTTCTTTTAACATTCTTACTGATTATACCACATTTACGTTGAAAATTCTTCTATTTTCCGTAATTTTAGCGATAAATCGTTTTCATAACGATTCCATTCAATTTCGCTTCTAATTCATCAGATTTAGTCACAAAATGATGGGGAGAAACAATAGTTTTCTGTTCCTCTTCATACCTGATAATGACTGGGATTGGGCCTTTATACTGGTCTAAAATTCTCGAAATTTCTTGATCCAAATCATGATTTTTCACCTGAATCCAAAAGCGCTCAGCAACTGCTTCTCTTATTTCTTGTGCAATCATTTGCAGACGACCGTCACGTGACTGAATTTTTCCTTTTATATAGTAGAAGGCTCCTTCTCTTACTTCCTGACCAACCTGTCGATATAAATCTGAAAAGAGGGTAACATCCAATTTTTTCTTACTGTCATCCACCTGTAAGAAAGCCATATTTTCACCCTTTTTGGTCCGAATCACTTTTATTTTCTGAATTTCAACCAATATAATTGAGTGACTATTTTCTGACAAATTTCCGATTGGTGTAATTGGGTAGATAGCCTTACTTGCAATAGCTTGTAGTGGATGTTTGCTAACTCCCACTCCTAGAAGCTCTTGTTCCATATAGAATTTTTCTTGTTCTGTCCAATCTTCCGATTCCTGCCAACTATATATAGTATCACCAAATAAGCTTCCTAACACTTTCGCAAATTCAAATAGATTAGCTAAATTATTGAATACTTTTTGACGATTTTTTTCAAATGAATCGAAAAGACCAACTTTTACCAAAGGTTCTAGCAAAGGAAGTTTCAAATAATTCTCAGGTAATTTAGCTATAAAATCTTCAATGTTAGAATAAGGTCTATTTTTTATAATCCAAAGCGCCAAATCATTGCTGACCCCTTTAATCGATTTCAGACCTAGATAGATGAACTTGTTGGCAATTTTATCATGATAGGGGATGGTATTGATGGACAATGGTGCTACTTCAAAGCCTGCTTCAAGTGCATCTGTTAGGTAATCACTGTTGGCAGAATTCAACATGACCTGATAAAAGATAGCTGGATAATGTGTTTTAAAATAGGCCAACTGGAAGGCCAAGGCTGAGTAAGCATAGGCGTGAGAACGGTTAAATCCATAACCTGCAAACTTCTCCATAACATCAAAGACCTGCTCTGCCTTTTCCCTAGTATGACCAGCATCTAATGAGCCTTGAATAAAGGAAGCCCTCATCTCATGCATGGCAGAAGCATCTTTTTTCCCCATAGCCCGACGTAAAATATCGGCTTTTCCGAGGCTAAATCCAGCAAAACGCTGAGCAACCTGCATAACCTGCTCCTGATAGAGCATAATGCCATAGGTTGGAGCCAAAATATCCTCCAGTACTGGATCTAGAACAGTCACTTCTTCCTGCCCATGCTTTCTTGCCACAAAATTATTGATATAGTCACTAGCACCTGGTCGATTTAGGGAAGTAGTCGCTACGACATCTTCAAAACAAACTGGTTGCACACGTTTGAGCAAGCGAATGGCACCAGGTTGCTCAAATTGAAAGATACCTTTTGTATTGCCAGAAGCAAAAAGAGCTAGCGTTTCTTTGTCTTCCAAATCAATCTCGTTGATAACTATCTTAATACCTTCTATTTCTGCAAGTAATTCTTGCATCTTCTGGACAAAGGTCAAATTCCGTAGCCCCAGAAAGTCCATCTTCAAAAGTCCACTAGCTTCGACTCCATGAGCATCATACTGAGTCAGTGGAATTTCATCGCCATGCTTTAGAGGAATGTAGTTGGTCAAGTCTTGGTCACTGATCACAACACCAGCTGCATGGACAGAGGTTTGTCTTGGATAACCCTCAATCTTACAGGCAATTTCAAAAGCTTTTTGGTATTCTAACTTACTATTGATTTGCTGACGAAACTGGAGGTTCCCTTCATAGGCTGACTTAAGATTATCACGAAAACTGATTTTCTTGGTAATTGCAGATAATTCATACTCTGGTACACCATAGCGCTTCAAGACATCTCGAAGAGCTTGTTTGGCGCCAAAGGTAGAAAAAGTAACGATTTGAGCCGCATGTTTACTGCCATATTTATTACCAACATATCTGATAAAATCTGGACGATAAATATCTGGGATATCAATATCAATATCAGGCATGGTATAGCGTTCACGATTGAGGAAACGTTCAAAAATCAGATTTTTCTCTACCGGATCAATCCCTGTAATATCTAGAGCATAGGAAACCAAGCTACCAACTGCAGAACCTCGTCCCATCCCCATATAATAGCCATTTGAACGTCCAAAACGCAACAAATCCCAAACAACCAAGAAATAATCATCAAAGCCCATATCATGAATAACAGCCAATTCTTGGTCTAGACGGTCTTGATATTCTTTACCAGTCAACCCCTTCTGAACAAGTCCCAATTCAGCACGTTCTCTCAACTCTTCTACTGCTGGTCTAGCAGGATTAAAGCGAGGCAGTTTCAGACTAGTATCCAAATCATAAGAAATACCTGAAATAAGCTTTTCTAAATTGTCCAAGGCTTGAGGAAAACATTCTTGGAATAGTTTCTCTAAAGAACTTGCTGATATAAAGACATCTTGTCGTGAGCGCAAGGGAACTTCTCTGAGGGGGAGATTTTCTTTAATCGCTGTTAAAACTTGCAGAACTTCTCTATCCCTGCTTTCAAAGGCATTGACTCGATAAAGGGGTAAAATAGGATGATGAAATTCGCTGGCCAGTGTTTCTGGATAAACTCCAATATAGTAATCACAGCCTAAATTTAGCGAATCCAGTCCATCAAAATAGGGCACAATGACCGCAATATCCTCTAGATACTGAGACAGAATTGACCAAGTTTTCTCCCCCTGCATCTTGGCTGTTGAAAGTTTCATCAACTGCTGATAACCCACACTAGATAGAGCTAAAAAACGCAGATTCACATCCTTATCATCTATAAATACATTCATTTCCAGCCCTAATAAAGGATGAATGCCATATTTTTTTGTAACCTCTAGAAAGTCGAAAGCCCCATAAAGATTGTCAATATCCATCATAGCCAGATGAGTGTAGCCATATTCTTTAGCTGCTCTCACATACTTGTCTATCGAAATGACACTCTCCATAAAACTATAGACTGTTTTTGTATCTAGTTGTGCGATCAATTTACACTTCTCCTCTATTGTTCTCACTATATTATACCATTTTCAAAAAGAGAAAGAAAAGAACCTGAGATAGCAAATCTCAAGTTCTTTCTTTATCTGATTGCAAGTCAGCATCTAATGAGAATCAAAATGATGATTATTCTTCATCTTCTCTTTTCTTACGAGCAATCAATCCAAATCCACTTAGGGCTCCTAGAAGTCCAAGCGCTGCAAGGCTAGCGTGATCTTCTGTACCTGTATTTGGAAGTTCACGTTGACCATCCATGTATTGAGGTGTAGAAGGGGCTGCTGGTTGAGCTGGAGTTGTCGGAGTTCCATTATTATTTCCGTTGTTATCTCCATTATCTGCAGGTGTTACAGGTTGTGGAGTTTCTGGTTCTGGTTTTGGCTCAGGTTTTGGTTCCGGCTTAGGCTCTGGTTTAGGAGTTGGAGCTGGAGTTGGGCCTGGGTAAGGAGTTGGATTTGGTGTAGGATCCTTAGGAATGTAGTTGATTGGTGTATCTTTCGTTGGATCACCAGGTACTTCTGGTACTTCGTATCCTTTTGTTGGATCATTTGGATCAACTGGTTTCAATGGTTGTCCTTCTGGATCTACAGGGATAAATCCTGGTACATAAGGTACTTTAGGTTTATCAGTTCCAGGTTTAGTTGGATCTTTAGGATCATTTGGATATGTGATTGGATTTGTTGGTGTTCCTGGAATATTTGGAATCCATGAACCTAACTTATCGTAAATCACTGTTTCATTGATATCCTTGATTGTATCAGGTGTTACTTTAACATCTTTAGTTGATGATTCTAGATCACCAGCTTTAGCAATGTATCCTTTCACAACTGGTACTGGGTATCCGTTGAAGATGTCATCGTTACGATCTGTTGTCCATTCTCCATATGTGATTTCACCAGTTACCAAGTTCACTTTCGCTTCACGAGTAAACTTGATAGTCTCTGTGCGAGTGTCAGAAACTTCGTTTCCATTGCGATCCACATACTTGATTGTACGTGTAGCTGATTTCTCAGTTACAAGATCTTTCACAGTATTTGGCCATACTGGGCTGTTTGGATCGTTAGGGAATACTGGTTTCCCTGGCTCTGGTTTAGATGGTGTTACTGGAGTTCCATCTGGGTTCTTCGGTAAGTTTGGATCAGTTGGATCTACTGGTTTTCCTGGTGTAACTGGGATAATTCTCTCAGCTACTGTTACCTTGAAGATTTGATCTACAGATTTATCTTTATCAAATACTCTATCTGCATCTTTAGATGGGAATTCGTTCTTAACGACTCTGTATCCAGCTTTTTCAAGTTTTTCAATCGTCTTAGTTACTTCATCAACTTTAGACTTAGTGAAGTTAGCTCCTGAATCACCTTCATCTACTACTGGAGTTGATACAACTTTACCTTTTTCATCTACGAAGTTAGTGATAGCTTTTTGCTTATCAGTCACGTAAGTGATTGGTGTATCTGTTCTTGGATCTGTTGGTACTGGAGGTACTTCATATCCTTTAGTTGGATCGTTTGGATCTACTGGTGTTAATGGAACTAGTGGGTTATCCGGACTAATTGGTTTAGTTGGATCTTTTGGTACCACCGGTGTAGTTCCTGGGATATAAGGAACGATTGGTTTATCGCTACCTGGTTTAGTTGGATCGTTTGGATCGTTTGGATACGTAACCGGAGGAACTGGTGTAGAACCTTCTGGTACTTTTGGAATCCATGAGCCAAGTTTAGTGTAAACTACTTCGATGTTTTCATCTTTAGAGTTTGCAGTTAATCCTGTTGTAGCTGCTACTTCTTTTTGTTTCGCATCTTTTAGGATATATCCGTTAACGACTGGTGATTCAACTTTATCGAATGTTGTATCTCCATCTTTAGCTGTCCAGTTACCGTAAGTGATTTCACCTGTTACTGAATTGATCTTAGCTTCACGATTGAATGTAACTTTATCAGTTACTTTCTTAGCTACTTCCTCACCTTTTTCGTTAACATACTTAATTGTACGGTTCACGTGGCGAGTTGTATCAATCTTCTTGATTAGATCTTCAGTCCATTTTGGTCCATCAGGGTTCTTAGGATCGATTGGATCACCCGGTTTTGGTTTATTTGGATCATTTGGATTTTCTGGATCTACTGGTTTGATTGGCTCAACGTGTGGTTTAACTGTTACTACAAAGCTTTGATCAACTTTTGTATCTTTATCGTAGTTCTTATCTGTAGCTGTTGTGAATCCGTCACTTACTAGGTCATATCCTAGAGCTTTCAATTCAGCAAGTTTAGCTACTGTACTGTACTCGATTGGTTCTCCAGATTTACCTTCTAGGTTATCTGTGTGAAGTACTGTTCCTGTTCCTTCTACCACATAAGTTACTTTCGCTTTTTGAGTATCTTTCTCATAAGTGATTTGCGTATCTTCTGTTGGATTTTCAGGTGTTGGTGGAACATATCCTTTACTTGGATCGTTTGGATCTACTGGTTTCAGTGGATTTCCATTTGGATCTTTTGGAGTTGTTCCTGGAACGTGAGGAATCACTGTTGTTGGTGTTCCTGGTCTAGTTGGATCTGTTGGATCGTTTGGATATTGAGGTTTCTCAACTTTTGGAACTTCGAATCCTTCTGGTACTTTTGGTACATATTTACCTAGTGGTGTGTAAACAACATTTACTACAGAATCAGCTGCATCGTGAGCTACGTTCTCTACTTTTTCAGCTGCTTTAATATCCGCAACGTATCCGTCGATAACTGGTGATGTTACTTCAGCTAATGTTTGAGGTTCAGTCCAATCAGAAGTATAAGTGATTTCACCTGTTACTTTGTTTAAATCACCTTTACGAGAGTAACGAAGTTTTTGTTCTACAGTAGCTGCAGCTTCTTGACCACGTTTAGCTTCTTCTACTTTATCAGTATTAGCGTATCTGTAGTTGATTGTACGATTTACTTCATCTAGTAATCCTAGTTGTTCGTATGTACGTTGTTTTGGATCTCCAGGTACTTTGTCTCCTGGTTTTGGAGTTGTGTTTGGATTGTTTGGATCTAGCGGTTTATCTGGATCGATTGGAGTGATTCCCTCTTTAACGATTACATAGTAAACTTGACTAATTCCATCATTACCTTTGTCATCCTTGTCATCGAATGTACGGTTAGCTTCTGCGTAGAATGCTACACGTTCTGCTGTATAAGCTGCATCAGTTGGAGCAACAACTTCATAACCTTTAGCTTCTAATTCAGCTTTAACGTTATCAATGTTTGTTGTCTTGATTGCTTTACCTGTATCTCCTGCTTCCGCAACTGATACGTGAACTGCAGTACCATCCTCTTTAATGAAGTGAACTAGAGCTACTTGAGAACCATCTTTAACATACGTAATTGTAGTGTTTTGAGTTGGATCTTCTGGCTGTTTCGGTACTTCATATCCTTTCGTTGGATCGTTAGGATCTTTCGGAGTTAATGGTTTACCGTTTGGACCTACTGGTGTTGTTCCAGGGATGTATGGTACTACTGGAGTTTCAGTAGGTGTTCCTGGTTTTGTAGGATCTTCACTGGTTGGATCTTCATATGGTTTTGGTGTTAAGTCAGCATCCGCTGGAGGTGTTACTCCTTCTGGAATTACTGGCACATATGAACCAAGTTTGCGGTAGATGATTGTTTCTTCGCTATCTTTATCAGTAGCTTTAACCTCTGTACGCTCTGTAGATTTAGCTGCTGAAGCTACATATCCTGGTTTGTTTGGAGTTGTTACAGCGTCGATTGTTGTATCATTGTCTTTAGCTGTCCATGTACCAAAGTTAGAGATTGCTCCTGTTACTGGATCTAAGTCAGCTGTACGAGTGAATGTTAATGTTTGGACATTATCAGGGATACCTGCATCTGATCCGTCAGCTAGTTTGTAGTGAACTGTGTGCGTTACTTCTTCGATTAATCCTAATTCTTTGTACGTACGACCTTTTGGATCGTTTGGTACTTTGTCTTCAGGTTTTGGAGTAACAGCTGGAGTATTTGGATCTGCTGGTTTAGAAGGATCTAATGTTACTGGTTTTGTAGTATAAACTACTGTTTCATTAATGTCTTCAGCAGTTGCTGTTACTTCTGATGCTGGTACAGTCACTTTATTTGGAGTGTAATTCTTAATTTCTGGTGAAGTTACTTCTTCAAATGTTTGAGCTGGTGACCAGTCTCCGAATGTAATCTTACCAGTTACTGGGTTAATTGTTGCTGAACGTTTGAACTCTTTCGTTTCTTCTACTGAATCAGCAGCCTTCTTACCGTCTGCATATACATAGTTGATTGTACGTTTAACTTCTTCTTTACGTCCATCTTCTAACTCTTTGATTAACTCTGGAGTCCATTTTGGTCCTGTTGGATTATTTGGATCAATTGGTTTATCTGGAGTTGGTGCTGGATCATTTGGATTTACAGTTACTGGTTTAATCGCTACAAGGACTTTGTATTCTTGGTTAGTCTTAGAGTCTGCATCAAACTTACCATTTTCTGGGTAGTTGTTTTCAACAACTGTATATCCTTTAGCTTTCAGAGCTTCGATTGTAGCTGTTACTTCTGTACCTTTCGTAAATGCTTTTCCTGTATCTCCAGTATCAACGATTGATTGAGCCACTCCACCTTTTTCAGTCTTATCCGTTTCACTGTTTACTTCAATGAAATGAACAACCGCTACTTGAGAACCATCTTTCGTATAAACAATTGTTGTATCCTCAGTTGGATTTGTTGGTGTTGGTGGGTTATAACCTTTCGTTGGATCGTTAGGATCTTTTTGAGTTAATGGTTGTCCATCTGGTCCTACTGGTGTTGTTCCTGGAACATATGGAATCGTTGTTGTTGGTGTTCCTGGTTTTGTAGGGTCATCTGGATTGTTTGGATATTGTGGATTTTCAATTGTCGGAGGAGTGAATCCTTCTGGAACAACTGGTACAAATTTACCTAAATCTTTATAGATAACTTTTTCAATAATATCTTTATCCGTTGCATTAACACCCGTTACATCTTGCTTAGATGACTCAACATCTCCTGTAGCTACGTATCCAGTTTTAACTGGTACTACAGCTTTACCTTCAAGAGTTGTATCGTTATCTTTAGCAGTCCATTCACTATAAGTAATTTCACCTGTAACTCCATTTACTGATGCTGTACGTGTGAAGCTTACTGTAGTTTCATGTTTAGGTTCTGCATCAGTTCCACGTTTAGAAGTATCTGCTACATCATCTGCATAAGTATACGTAATTGTACGTTTTACTTCTTCTGCCAGTTTAAGATCTTTATATTTTGGTCCATTTGGATTTTTTGGATCTACTGGTTTTTCAGGATCGAAGTTTGGATCTTTTGGATCAATTGTAATTTGTTTTGTTTTGTAAACTACAACTTCTTCATAATCAGCAGCATCTGCCGTCACAGTTTTCGCTGGTACGTCACTTACTGTTGGATTACTTACTAATGCTGAAGTGTATCCGTCAATTGTAGGAGTTATTACAGCTTCAAATCCATCAGTTGTCTTAGGTGTCCATGCTCCATATTCAACTTCTCCTATCACAAGGTTAACTTTAGCTGTTCTAGTAAATTCAAGCGTTTGAACTTTCTTAGCTACAACATCTGTTCCAAGTTTGCCATCTTCTACTGGAGTTGCATTTTCATATACATACTTGATTGTACGTGTTACAGATTCAGTTGTCTTCAAGTCTTTAACAGATTCTGGCCATTTTGGTCCATCTGGTTTTGTTGGATCTACTGGTTGACCTGGTTCTGGTTTCACATAACCTGGAGTTGTTGGATCAGTTGGAATATCTTTAACAATCGGTTTGAATGTTACTGTATACTCTTGGTTTGTTGATGCATCAGCGTCAAATACTTTTTCAGCATCTGTTGATGGATAATCTTTTTCACCTGCATTTACATTAGCTACTTTTTCATATCCACGAGCTAAGATCTTATTGATTGCCGCAGTAACATCCGCATCTTTCGTAAAGGCTTTACCTGTATCTCCTGTATCGACTACTGATGGTTCTAATCCTTTACCAGTTGTATCTACAAATTTCGTTACAGCTACTTGAGAACCATCTTTCGTATAAACGATTGTTGTATCCCCTGTTGGTGTTGTTGGAGCTGGTGGTAAGTATCCTTCTTCTTTATTAGCAGGGTTTTTCGGTGTCAACGGTTGTCCATCTGGTCCTACTGGTGTTGTTCCTGGAACATATGGAATCGTTGTTGTAGTTGTTGGATCACCTGGTTTAGATGGATCATCTGAGTTTGGATATTGTGGATTTTGAATTGTAGGAGGAGTGAATCCTTCTGGTACAACTGGTACATATTTACCTAGTGCTTTATACACTACTTTTTCCGTAATATCTTTATCTTCTGCTTTAACTGATGTTACATCTTTCTTAGATGAATCTACATCGCCTGTCGCTACATAACCTGCTACTTTAGGAAGTTCTGCTTTTCCTTCTAATGTAGTGTCATTATCTTTAGCTTCCCATTCTCCGTATGTGATTTCTCCTGTTACTGGGTTCACTTGAGCTACACGAGTATAGTTCACTTTTGTAGTGAATGGATCAGCTACATTCGTTCCAGCTTTATTGCCATCTTTTTCAGCTTGGTTCAATTCACTTGCTTCTGTTGAGTAAGTGTACGAAATTGTACGTGTTACTTCTTCAGTATTTTTCAATTTCGCAAGTAATTCGTCAGTCCATTTTGGTCCATTTGGATCATTTGGATTAATTGGCTCATCTTTCTTAGGTTCTTTATAACCTGGAGCTTTGGGATCAACAGTGATTAGTTTAGTTTTGTATACTACTACTTCTTCGAAGTCTTTATCTGTAGCCGCAACAGTTTTCTCTGGTACATCAGCTGTTGTTGGAGTTACACCTGCAACTGCCGCTGTGTATTTCTCTAATACTGGAGATGTTACTGCTTCGAATTTTTGGTTCGCTGACCAATCTCCGTATGTGATTTCTCCTGTCGCAACATTAATCTTACCAGGACGAGTAAATTTAAGTGTTTTAACTTTCTTGTCAGCTACACTTGTTAGATTAGATTCTGCTACTGGAGTACCGTCTTCGTATACATACTTAATTGTACGTGTTACTTCTTCTTGTACTTTTACAGCGTTGATTAATGCTTCAGTCCATTTTGGTCCATCTGGATTACTTGGATCGAGTGGTGTTACACCTGGAGTTGGTTTTGGATTATCGTTACTTGCTGGTTTTGTTGGATCAAATGATGGAATATCTACTACTTTAGCTTTGAATTTCACCACATATTCTTGATCAACTGCAGCATCTTTATCGAATTTGTCTGTTGATACAAATCCGTTATTTACAAGTTCGTAACCTTTCTTAGCAAGCTCAGCAATCTTATCAGTTACTGAAGTTGCTGTTGTTGCTGGGTAAGCTGCTTCTGATTTACCTGTCACAACAACTGGATCTGCAAGACCAGGAGTAATGACTTTATTTGTATTAGTAGGATCTACTTCTACAAACTTAACTACAGCTTTTTGAGCAACTGGAGTATAAAGTACTGTAATCTTGTAATCATCTGCTTCTGCATCAATTGCTGCAGTTGCTTCTACAGTAGCGTTATCTGGAACATAACCAGTTACTTCTGGAGAGTTAACAAGGTTAAATTTATCATCTTTTACTTTTTCTGCATCAGATAATTTAATTGCATCGTTAGATGTTCCACCTACTGGAGTCCATGGTCCAAATGTAACGATTGATTTTTGAGTATCTGTTGCATCTGCTGCGATTGCTTTGTTTGTGATGTGGTCGTAGTAAACTGTACGAGCTTTGTATTCTTCAGGAGAATCATATCCACTCTTATCTAATACCGCTTTGTAAGTTGCGTATTCTGTTGGATATACTTTCGCAGCTAATGTGTAATCGATTGTACGGTCACGTTCATAGTGAAGTGTTTCAGTCACTGTTGGTGCTGCTGTTGTTCCACGTTTATCTGCTGGTACATCATCCGTACTTGCATATTTGTACTCGATTGTACGTGTTACTTCTTGAGTGTCTTTAATTTTACGAGTAACTTTCTTGTGACGTAGGTAGACATTGAA
Source organism: Streptococcus sp. KHUD_011 (assembly GCF_046352925.1). Taxonomy (GTDB): domain Bacteria; phylum Bacillota; class Bacilli; order Lactobacillales; family Streptococcaceae; genus Streptococcus. Next base: position 1,128,013 of record NZ_CP157578.1, read on the forward strand.
TGCTTGATCTACTTCTTTATCATCATCGAACTTACGTCCACCCTCAATAGCTGTACCTTGAGTATTGTTTGTATAATCATCGGTTACTAATTCATAACCTTGGTCTTCATATTTCTTGATTGTTTTAGCTGTTAAATAAGGAATCTTAGTATGAGATTTACCTTCAAGTGTTGTAACACCATAAGTTGTTTTCGCATCTGGATTTGTTGCAGGTGCTGTATTAGCGTTTTGTACTTCAAGAATACGTGCGTCACCTGTAGCATCTAAGTCAATGTATGTTACTTTAGCTTTTTGTTTATCAGCTTTATAAACAACATACATATCAAAGTTATCTGTATCATCAGAAGTTACTTCTGATACCAATGGTTCATATGCTCCAACATCTTTCGTATTATCTTCTACTGGAGTATAGATTCCGACAGGTTGTTTATTGTTATGAATATGGCCCATCTTACCATCTGCACGAGGAGTGAAGTCTGCTGTTACTACTTCTGCAGTATATCCTTTAACAGTTGGTGAGATAATTTCTTTAAATTTAGAATTATCCGCACTTGAAGATGTCCATTTACCAATGATAATTGTTCCTTGATTGAACTTAGTTCCTTTTGGAATTGTTTGTCCAACTTTATAAGTTGTTCCTGCTGCATCCGTTACTTGGTTTGTTGTAATGATTTCTTTATCTGTTTCACCAGCCTCAGTAAAGATTTGATAATCACGAGTATAGTCAATTGTTTGTGTACGAGTAACTGGTGTGTTATCGATTGCTACAATTGGATTATTATCTTTATAAGAATCTTGGCTTGTTGGATTATCGTTATCATTTTCATATACATAATGAATTGTACGAGTAATTGATGCTTTCGACTGTGGTTTAACAATTGGAGTATATTTGGCCTTACCATAGTCAGTTCCATAGCGACTTGTTACAGGGTCTCCTGCTACTTTATTGTTATAGTCAATATCCGGTTGTTGTTTTGTTACACCTGTACCTGTTCCTACGAACTTAGGATCTGGTGTGAATGTAATTTCACCAGTATCTTGATTTAATGTATAAGTACCTTCATTTTCAATTACGATTTCTGTATCTGTTACTTTAGTGTAACGACGAGGCACACTTGTTACCGCTCCAGTCACTGGATCAATATGAACTGCATTTGGAAGAGTAACATTCATTAAGTCTTCGTAAGTAGTTTTTTCACGTGTTCCTGCTGGAATCGTATCTACAGAGTTTTTAGAATAAGTTTTACCATTTGCGGCAACAAATTCTGTAGTAGAACCACCAACTAATTGATCTACTGTTGTATCGTTCGCAAGAGTAATATCAGGATTTCTTCTGACACGGTTACCTGGTACATTTTCACCTGTTTTATAAGTGATTTCCCAGAATGAACGTTGAGCTTCTCCTCTAATATTAAGAGGAGTTACTAAAACATCCCCAATTTTTAGTTTTTGTCCAGTTGGAACAACTACCTGAGCGCCATCTCTGATTACTGTTGTTGGCTCTACCGTTGTCGGCTCCTTACTCATTACTTTAGCACCTGCTGGAACTGTACCACCTCCGTAGTTAACATTATGAAGTGTTACATTTCCTGTACCTGTAATTGTATATGTTTTATCATTTTCAAACACTGGAGTCCCTGCTGGAAGAGTTTTAGGAGCGAATGTAGCTTGCGTTCCATCATCTAAGGTTATTGTTGTTGGCTCTGTTACCTTAGTATTTTCTCTATAGAATTTACCAGGAATCTCTTTCTTAGTTGCAAATGTTGGTTTTTTAGTTTTATCTAGTATTACATAATCAGACGTATATCTAACATCTTCAACTTTGTCATTTGATACAGTTTCGACAGTACCATAAACTGGAATTGTTGGATTAGATTTTTGAACAGCACCTTGAACATCCTCAGTAGTAGTATCTTCTCCTACAGGTCGCACATCGATAACTGTTGGAATGTATACGGCATCCATAGTACGATTGCCATTATATTCCTTATTCACATTTTCTGTTAATTTATCCTTATCCGCTAGTCGATCTGATGCTAATGCTTCTTTAAGAGTTGCATCTGTTAAGTCCCAACCAGTCGAATTACGATTTTGGTCCCAACCACGAATAACAGCCCCACGTGCAGTACCTACATAACCTGGCTCTGGATGGAAATCAACTGTTGTTCTATAATTACCGGTAGCATCTTTAATATTTTGGCCATTCTGACCATTTTTATTTAAAGTATATTCCCCTACTTTGTTTCCAGCTGTGTCATACTCTGTATATTGAGATAAGTAGTACTCAGTTTTACCTGTTGCAGGGTTAACTACTTTAACCGCTGTTCCTAGAGTATTACCTCTTTTATCTTTTACTACTACTTCTGCTCCTTTATAAACAGTTGTTCCTTCTGGATCGGTAACATTGACAGTTGTATTAGCTGTTGGTTCTTCACTAGCAACTATTGAATCTGTTAATACAAACTTTGGAGCTACAGTAGGTTCCATTTGGTTCCATGCTGAATATTTAGATGACTCTGTTTTACCTGTTGCAGTAAATAACTCAGTAGTTCGGATATCTAATTTTTGATCTCTTCCTTGGAAGTCTTTAGATTCATTTCTTGTTCCACGAGGTGGATGAACTACGTGTGTTTGGAAGTCTTCTACTTCCCCAGAAGATGCAACACCAGTTGGTAAATCAACATCCTCTTTATCTAGCGCAATACGTAAACGTACACCCAAACTATCCACAGATGTATCTAATAATTGAGGTGTATTTTTCCATTTCAAAGTGTAAGTTCCTTCTTTTGAAACCTCTACTAATTCAGAAGCTTCATAAAGGTCAAATTTACCATTATTATTAAAATCAACCCATCCACGAACATAAGCTTTCTCATTGTTTGTTCCTGGATTTGCACGAATACCCTTCAATTCATATTCGTTTGCAGCCCCTTGTCGTAATGAATAATTCGTCGCTACAGCCGGATCTAGTATTTGACCTTCTCCTTCATCGGCTAATACACCGACACCAATAACGCCTTCAGCTTTATTGAAGATACCCTTGATTGGTAAATGTGAAGTAGGATCCGAAATAGTTAAAATATCATCTTGTCGAAGAGCCACGGTTGTTCCGTCTGTTTTACGGATAACAGTATTACCATTCTTTTGAACTTCGTAAATACCTGTGTCGCCTTTTTCATTTGTAACAGTAGAAGTTCCACTCTTAAGTTCAACCTTTTCGTATTTATCTGTATTAACTAAATCGTCTAATACCCAAGCACCACTTGGTTCTTTTTCAGTAGAACGGAAGTCAGGGTCACCTTTTTGTGAACCAAGATATGGTTGGGTAGCTACTGTGCTACTTCCATCAGAGTTTGTTCTCACAAGATTCCCAATGAAGTGTTGAGCTGAACCATATGAAGCTGGAGCATCTCCACCATCATATATGACGAATCCTATCGTACCAGCCTGAGAACCTTGAGTATTCATATAAATAGATAAATTAGAAACATTTTGACTTAATCCTACTGGTAAATCATTCCCACTATTAATAGTAGTAAATGCAGGACCAAATAATTTTGTTCCATACATAGAAACATTTCCGTTTTTATCAGTACTTAACCATTCGGTTCTCTTATATCCAGGTTTTTCAAATGAATTACCATTCAAGCCTAATTTAGCCGAATCAATCGGAACAACACCATTTCCACCTTTAGGATTTTTATTTAAGGCTAAAAATTGTTCCCAATTCGTTCCATCAGTCTCAAATTGAAGAACTTCAATTTCTCCGGCTTCCTCAGCATCTACCGCAATTGCATTTACTGCAACAGGACGGCTATTGTATGTAGCCGAAAGTGAGAAATTCACCCCTACATTAGCACTATCATATGCTGCCGTGAAAGCAGTCATCTGAGGAGTTCCATCTTCATTATCAGTAGATAGACCCACGTGCTTCATATGAGAATAAGTTTTATCTTGATAAGCCAAAACGACATCAACGGGATCACCAGCTCTTCTTCCAGTAGATGTTTGATCCTTATTCATCACGTTATAAGCTTTACCATTTGAATCTTTGAATGGATTTGTTGCTACATTTTTAGGTGCTAATGATGTTACAGTAGCTGTTAATTCATATCCTTCTACAGAGGTCTTAACTGTAAACTTCATACCTTCTTGAAGAGCTTCGAAAAACTCTCCTTTAGAACTTGCATCACGGCCATTCATATTCTGTGCTCGTCCATCATTATAGAAGTGTTTTGAATAACGAGCTGGACCATTCGCTAACCATTCATCATCTAAAGTTGTTCCTTTACGACCATCAGGATATGTTACTTCTCGATAGTATGTAAACACCCCTGTTTGAGCAACTCCATAACGGTCTTTAACTACTTTAGTAACTGGCGAAGATAAGTGTTTAACTTCTCCTACTTTAGTTCCATCTGTATATGTGATTTTAGATGAACCAAAGTCAAACCAGTTAATAGATTTCTTCAATTGTTCGGTATTACGATTAGCTGTATACCCTTTAATTACTTCTGATGTTGGAAATGTAAATTCTTGACCATTTGCCAAAGTAACAGTTGTTTCTCCAATTAAATTACCTTTAGGATTAACATTAACTTTTATTTTATCAGCATCTGTCAAATCAGGATTGGCTATACGGAATTGACGAATAATTTCCGCTATTTCTTCTTCAGTAACATTTTGGTAGTTTGCTACTGGTGTAATTTGCGCAGGTTTAACAACTAATTTGTTATTATTTGTAGCAACATCATCTAACACTGCTTCAACTTTACCTACGTGTCCAGCACGTTTCATCTCAGCATAAACTGCTTCGATAGCTGATGAGATACGTTGAAGTTGGGCATCCAATTCTTCCTTAGTGATCTCGCCTGCGGCAAGAGCTTTCTTAGATGCTTCGATTTGGACTTTAGCTGAAGCTACTGCAGCTGCAATAGCTTCTTTTCCTGCTTTATCTTCTGCTTTTTTATTTGCATAGTTTGCGGCAGTTGTATTCAGCACTTCTGCTTCAGATGTCAACTGTTCAAGGACAGTTTTAGTAGCAGTAATTGGGTTTTCTGCTTTCTTTTCGTCCTTTTTATCAGCTTTTTCATCAACTGCTTTATCAGCTTTTTTGTCTGTTGCAGGAGTTAGAGTTGCTTTTTCTTTATCAGCAGCTTCTGCTTTTTCAGTTGCAGTAGCTTCAGATGCTTTTTCATCTTGCTTAGATGCTTCAGCAGCTAATTTTGCAACTTCTTCATCACTTAAGGCTGGCTTTTCTACTACAGTCGCTTCTGTAGTGGTAGAAAGAGCTGGTGTCGTCACATTTGCGACATTCTCACTTGCCTTATCATCTTTTGGGGCAGATGCAACAGCTTCTGTTTTATTTTCAGTAGCTGCTTCTTCTGCCTTGGCAGTCGTTTGGGCAGCACCCAAAATCAAGGCTGTCCCCAACAGCACACTCGCAGCACCAAAATGGTACTTACGAATAGAGAAACGTTGGCTCAGGCCATACCAATCAAAAGATTTATTTTTTTGTCTTTTTGATTTATACATAATGTTTACTTTCCTTTTTTAATTATGTAACCAGAAATTACAATTACATAGTATATATTATATCAAAGAGTGACCATCAAATCAATAAATTTAACAATTTCTTAAACTGTTTTATACAAGTATTTTTTCTTGTTTTTTAAAATTCAATATGTTAAAATATGTGTATTGGTACATGTTTTTCTATAGAAAATTTTACCTTGGTTTTTGGCTTTTTTTTTGATATAATAAATTAAAGTATAATTTCACTGGAGGTTCTATGCGTTTTAATCAATTCAGCCATTTAGCCCTATCTAGAGATACAATTATCTTTGAATTAAAAAAGTATGGATTTGATTTACCAGTCAACATTACAAATAAACAAATGCTTGAAGCGTTTCTTATTCGTTTCTTTTTTAATTTTAAAAACAGCTCCTATCCTCTATCCAGTTTAGCAGTTGATACAGAAACTGACTTATTGACATTTTTTCAATCAGATAAAGAGTTGACTGCAGATATTTTCTATACTGTGGCTTTTCAACTTTTAGGTTTTTCTTATTTGGTTGACTTCGAAGACAGTGAAGCTTTTCGTAAAGAGACTGGATTTCCTATCGTATATGGTGACTTGATTGAAAATCTCTATCAATTACTCAATACTCGCACCAAAAAGGGGAATACTCTTATCGACCAACTTGTCAGCGACGGTCTTATTCCTGAGGATAATGACTATCACTACTTTAACGGCAAAAGTTTAGCAACTTTTTCTAGCCATGATGTCATTCGAGAAGTCGTTTATGTTGAGTCTCGTGTCGATACTGACCAAAAAGGTCTTCCAGACTTAGTCAAGGTCAGCATTATTCGTCCTCGTTATGACGGGCAAATCCCTGCTATCATGACTGCTAGTCCCTATCATCAGGGAACCAATGATAAAGCTAGCGACAAGGCTCTCTACAAGATGGAGGGCGTGCTCGAGGTTAAGCTCGCTCACGAGATTGAGCTAGAGGAGCCTCAACTAAATCTCGTCCAAGCCCAAGGTCAAGCTGAGCTTGTGTCAGAAACTGAGGAAAAGCTAACGCACATCAACGCTAGCTATAGTCTCAACGACTACTTCCTTCCACGTGGTTTTGCTAATCTCTATGTGTCAGGTGTTGGTACCAAAGACTCGACAGGTTTCATGACTAACGGGGACTACCAGCAAATCGAGGCTTATAAAAATGTTATCGATTGGCTCAATGGTCGTGGCCGTGCCTTTACTGATCACACGCGCCAGCGTCAAGTCAAGGCTGACTGGTCAAACGGAAAAGTGGCCACAACTGGACTTTCCTATCTTGGTACCATGTCCAATGGTCTTGCGACTACAGGTGTCGATGGTTTAGAAGTCATCATTGCCGAGGCTGGTATTTCCTCATGGTACAACTACTACCGTGAAAACGGTCTAGTAACTAGCCCAGGTGGTTATCCAGGTGAGGACTTTGACTCCCTTGCTGAACTAACCTACTCTCGTAATCTCTTGGCTGGTGACTATATTCGTGGTAATGAGGCTCACCAAGCTGACTTAGAAAAAGTAAAAGAGCAACTGGATCGCAAGACTGGCGACTACAATCAGTTTTGGCATGACCGCAATTATCTGCTCAATGCTGATAAAGTAAAGGCAGAGGTTGTCTTTACCCACGGTTCACAGGATTGGAATGTCAAACCACTTCATGTTTACCAGATGTTCCATGCCCTTCCAGCTCATATCAATAAGCATCTCTTTTTCCATAATGGTGCCCATGTTTATATGAACAACTGGCAATCCATTGACTTCCGTGAAGCTATGAACGCCTTATTGACTAAAAAATTATTGGGTCAAGAAACAGATTTTCAACTTCCGACTGTTATCTGGCAAGATAATACTGCTCCTCAGACTTGGCAGATTCTTGATGATTTTGGTAATCAAGAAAGCTCAGAAACTTTCTCACTTGGTCAAGAAGAGCAAGTCATTCAAAACCAGTACCCAGATAAGGATTTTGAGCGCTATGGTAAAACATACCAGACCTTTAATACAGACCTCTATCAAGGGAAAGTCAATCAAATTACTATTGACCTTCCTGTGACCAAGAACCTCCACATGAACGGTCGCGCTCAGCTCAATCTTCGTATTAAATCTAGTACCAATAAGGGGCTCTTATCAGCCCAACTACTGGAACATGGACAAAAGCAATATCTACAACCTTATCCAGCTGTTTTAAGTGCTAGAACCATTGACAACGGTCGCTACCACATGTTGGAAAATCTCTGTGAATTGCCATTTCGTGAAAATGCGCAACGAGTCGTGACAAAAGGCTATCTCAATTTACAAAATAGAAATGATTTACTGTTGGTAGAGGATATTACTGCAGATGAATGGATGGATATCCAGTTTAAACTGCAACCAACTATTTATAAGCTAAAAGAAGGAGATATTCTTCGTTTAGTTCTCTATACTACTGACTTTGAAATCACCATCCGTGACAATACCGCTTACCAGCTGACTGTCGATCTTGAACAGTCTAGTCTTATCCTACCTTGTCAAAAGGTATAATATCAGACTTTCAATATGGAACTATTTCCATTTGAACTGTTAAACTACACATAAACTTGGTATCAAATTCAATCCTAATCTAGACCTATGACATGTCTAAAACTGGATCTTGGACAAAAGATACTAAGACCCTAACCAACATGTGTACTCATTAATAATACTCGCTACCAGACCACATGTTGGATAATCTCTGTGAATTGCCATTTGGCATAAATTCACAACAAGTCGTGACAAAAGGCTAACCTAATTGAGTGATTTACTGTTAGTAGAGGACACCAATGTAAATAAACGGATAGAGAGCCAATTCATCTCCACCCAACTAGTGACAAGTGAAAAGAGGGAGATTCTCTCCGTTTAGTCCTATACTACTGACTTTGAAATCATCATACGTGACAATACCGCTTACCACCCGACTGACAATCTCGTTCAGTCCACGTTTTTTATATCTAGTACAAGGAGTAACATTTTATGAATAAATCTGAACACCGACACCAACTCATACGAGCTCTTGTAACAAAAAACAAAATTCATACTCAAGCTGAGCTACAAGCTCTTCTTGCCGATAATGATATTCAAGTTACACAAGCTACACTTTCGAGAGATATTAAAAGTATGAACCTTTCAAAAGTACGAGAAGAAGACAACTCTTACTACGTGCTCAATGCAGGTTCAACCTCAAAATGGGAAAAACGTCTCGAAATTTATATGGAAGATGCTCTTGTCTTGATGCGTCCAGTTCAACACCAAGTCCTACTAAAAACCCTTCCTGGCCTTGCTCAATCCTTTGGTTCTATCATTGATGCTTTGAGCTTCCCCGACGCTATCGCTACCCTCTGTGGTGATGATGTTTGTCTTGTCATCTGTGAAGATGCAGAAGCTGCTCAAAAATGCTTTGAAGAATTGAAAAAATTCGCTCCACCATTTTTCTTTGAAGAATAATAAAATTCCGTGTCTCATGTGGCACGGAATCTTTTTATCTATTTTACTGAGATGGATTTTCTTTTTTAGTTCGTGCCAATCTCAGGGCACGATTTGGATTGAGACGATTAAATAGTTCTTCCAATTTCTTTTCATTCCAAACGTCTGCGGCAGAAACAAAATTGCCATCCGCATCTCGGAAAGATATCGGTTTATCTCCCATACCAGTCTCCTAGTCTACAAATTCAAACTCAAATTTACCAATGCGGACCAAGTCACCATCTTTAGCTCCACGCGCACGAAGGGCTTCATCAACCCCCATACCACGTAGCTGGCGAGCAAATTTCATGACTGATTCATCACGATCAAAGTTGGTCATATTAAAGAGTTTCATGAGTTTTTCACCAGAAAGCACCCATGTTGCATCGTCATCACGGCTAATTTCAAAGGCTTTTTCTTCCTCGTCAAATCCATAGTAAGCTTCTTCTTCCATATCTGACTCGTCGTAGAGCAAGAATTCTGGTGTCTTGTCTAACAATTCAGCTGTAGCATCCAAGAGCGTTGCCAGACCTTGCTTGGTCAATCCAGAAATCGGGAAGATAGCTGGTAGCTCTTCAAATTCATCATAGTTTTCAGCTAATTTTTTCTTGAATTCTTCAAGATTTTCCTGACTCTCAGGCATATCCATCTTATTGGCTACGATAATCTGTGGACGCTCCATCAGACGGAGATTATATGACTCCAGCTCTTTATTGATGGCAAGATAATCCTCATAAGGATCACGACCTTCACTAGCTGACATATCAACGATGTGAAGGATGATACGTGTACGCTCGATGTGACGGAGGAATTGAGTTCCCAAACCAACACCTTGACTAGCCCCTTCAATCAATCCTGGTAGATCAGCTACTGCAAAGGATTCGCCTGATTGGGTACGAACCATTCCTAGATTTGGCACAATAGTTGTAAAGTGGTAGGCACCAATTTTAGGTTTAGCAGATGTGATAACACTTAAAAGTGTTGATTTTCCAACAGATGGGAATCCAACTAAACCAACATCTGCCAAGATTTTTAATTCCAATTGTAACTCACGTTCCTGACCCGGTTCTCCATTTTCAGAGATTTCCGGTGCAGGATTTTTTGGGGTCGCAAAGCGGATATTTCCACGACCACCGCGACCTCCGTGGGCAACGATAAATTCTTGACCATGTTCAATCAAATCTGTTAAAACTTTGCCAGTCTCGGCATCACGGACAGTCGTACCTTGTGGCACTCGAACTCTGAGGTCCTCAGCACCACGCCCATGCATCCCTTTGGTCATTCCTTTTTCACCAGAATCAGCCTTGAAATGACGGTTATAACGGAAATCCATCAAGGTACGTAGTCCTTCGTCTACAACGAAGACTACATTACCTCCACGACCACCATCACCACCCCAAGGACCGCCATTAGGGACATATTTTTCACGGCGAAAGGCAACCATGCCATCGCCACCATTACCAGCCTTGACCTTGATCTTGGCTGTATCTAAAAACATACTCATTTTTTCTTCTCACTTTAAAAAAGGGCTGGGAAATCCCAGTCACAAAATTTTCTTAAATCTATTTTATAGATTACTGAGGGCACCAATTGCAGTTGCAAAAATACCCAAAATACTTGCTACTAACATGATCAGTACGATAAGCAAGGTTAATTTCTCAAACATAGTTTTTTTACGTTTTCCATTATCTCCAAATGCCATTTTTATCTCCTTCGTTACATTCTATTTTCTATTATCTTAGCATGAATTGAGCTAGTTTTCAATAGTCACTTGCTACTGGTGCAATAATCCATAAAATGATATAAGCTACAATTCCAGCTCCATAACCAAAAGCAAGAACACCCCATATTCACGAACAATAGTGGGATCCATATCAAAATAATGAGCCACTCCAGCACAAACACCAGCAATCTTTTTGTCACGACCACTTCTCATTAATTGTTTTTTCATAGCTGTTCCTCTTTCTATTCTTCACGGTCTTTCCAATAATCTCTGATGCTGATTAACTGTGTTTTTGAAGCCCTCAGCATTCGTCTAGAGCCTTTTACAGGCACAGCAACCACCTGTTGCGGTAAATACAAAACTGTCTTAAAGATACGCTGGCTGACCGTATCATCTTTTGCTAAATCTTTCTGGAAATTATTTGAAATAATAGCATCCAGATAAAATTCATGCACCCGTTTTCCAAAGTTCTCAGCTGAAATCTCGTATAATTTAGCTGATAAGGTATGCTCATTCATGTCTGGCGTTGCAATCAGGGCTTCTAAAATAGCCCCAGCCAAATCATGTTCACCGTAGTATAATGTTCCAAACATCTTATCATTGATCAGATTGTCCAGATAAGGATTTCCGTGAGCAATAACTGGCGTTCCACTGGCCAAGCTTTCCAAGTATGTCAAACCCTGCGTCTCACTCGTCGATGCTGAGATGAAGAAATCCGCTGCCTTATAGTAAAGAGCCGTCTCACTAGGAGCAATCATCCCTGTAAAGACAACAGAGTCTTGAATCTCTAGTTTCTGGGCTTGCTCTTTAAGGTCATTCAGATAAGGGCCATCCCCAGCTACCACCAGTTTGACCTTGTCTTCTTCTTTCAGAACTTCTGCAAAAGCTGCTAAAACTGCTTGAATATTTTTTTCATAAGAAATTCTGGAAAGACTCAGCAACATCTGTTCGTCCTCTTGAATCCCTAATTTACTACGCAGTTCTTTTAGATTTTCTTGCTTGATTTCTGGACGCTCAAACTTGGCTAATTCAATCCCAGTTGGAATGACCCTTTTTTCAACCTTGACCTTATAGTCAGATAGCAAGTCTCGGACAATCTCACTCGGGCAAATAACCCCATCCACATCATGCAGGAAACCTCTTACTAAGTACTTGACCATACTAGGACGAATCAACATCCCCTTAGCAATATAATGCACGTAGTCTTCGTATTGGGTGTGATAGGTATGGATGACTGGAATCTTCAATTCACGCGCAATCCAAATTCCCAACAAGCCAAGAGAAAATTCTGTCTGAGTATGGATAATATCCAGTTGATATTGTTTAGCAATTTCAAGCGCCTTGCTGAATCCTCGATAGGCAAAGCGGCGATCCTTAAAAGCAAAGAAAGGAACACTTGGAATACGGATGATTTGCCAATCTTCGTAGCGATTGACATCCTTATCTGTCGTAGTAAAGATAAAAACAGCATGCCCCTGCTTTTCAAGTTCTGTTTTCAAGGTTCGAATACTGGTCGCAACACCAGAAACCTGAGGAAAATAGGTATCTGTAAATAAACCAATTCGCATAGATTACCTCACTTTTTACTTTCTCCCTAAAGCGGCTTGTTTCTCATAAAAATCCAACCAGATTTGTAAGAGATGCTCTTCAGAATACTCTCTAGAAATATTCTTAGCTTTTTCTTTCAAATCTTTTAAAGCATCAGGATTCGCTTGATATTCCAGAATAGCTTCTTTCATCTCTTCTCTATCTGCTGTCGCCCGATAATTGCCCTCCAAAATTACCTTATAAAGATCTAAATCACGCAACATAATCGGAGCTTCACAACTGGCAGCTTCTAGGATAGTCATAGGAAAGAGTTCATTGTAACTAGGAAGCAAGAAAAGATCCGCTAGGGCATACAATTCGCGCATCCGCTCTGGCGATACAATACCTGGAAAAATCAAATTTTTAGGGGGATTTTCCATGATTTTCTTGTAGCGTTCATAACCATCTGTCATACCACCAAAAGAGAAACCACCTGCCCAGATAAAGGTAATTTGCGGCAATTCCTCAGCCAGACGGATAAAATCGTCAATCCCTTTGCGTTTCTGAACTTGACCAGCACCTACTACGATAAACTGATTGTCACTAAGACCTAGCTCTGTACGCAGTCTCGCTACCTCTTCCTGTGGAAGCGGATGCCATTTTTCCTTGTTGACAAAGTTAGGGATATAGGTCACTTTTTCACGTGGAATACCAGCTGCCACTAAATCCTCAATAAACATAGGATTGACCACCACCAAGTGCTCCATCCGGTTGTAAAAAGAAAATACATAGCGTTTCACAATTCCCTTTATGAAAAATGGAATTTTCAAACTCCCCTCGAGTGTATCAGGTAAGAAATGCACATAGCCAATTTTCCTTCCTGATCGTTTCTTCTGGAATGTTGATAAATAATAGGGGAGATCAATTGTATGAAAGTGAGTCACATCTGCCTCTATTGGAAGATTTTCTGTAACAATCAATTGGTCCTTGGCATCACGGTGAAGAAGACGAACTAATTCACGGTAAGCACCTGAAACTCCTTGTCCTGCTACTTTCTCACTTGAACTCAACATATTGATGCGTAATTTCTTTTTTTCCATAACTACTATTATATCATTTTCTTTGAATAAAATCAGCAAAAGAAAGGAGAGACTAGAGGAAAAGAGGGGGAAATTTCCTCGCTTTTCCAATAATCTCTCACATGTTTTTATTTGTTTACTTAATGCCTAGGGCAATACGTGCATAGCGACTCATTTTTTCAACAGTCCAGGCTGGATACCAAACTAATTTGACCTCAGTATCCGTTACTTCTGGAACCTCTGTCATAGCATCATAAATCTGGTCTGTCAAAAGGTCTGCTAGAGGACAACCCATGGTTGTCAAAGTCATATCAATCTCTGTTTGTCCTGTGTCACCGTCAAAACGAATTTCATAGATCAAACCAAGATTGACAATATCGATTCCCAACTCAGGGTCAATAACTTCTTCCAAGGCTGATAAAATTCGTGTTTTGATGTTTTCAATTTGCTCTTCTGTATAAGCCATATTCATCCTCACTCTTAGTCTTCAATAAAATCACGAAGCGGTTTGCTGCGACTTGGTTGGCGTAGTTTTCTCAAAGCTTTAGCTTCAATCTGACGGATACGCTCGCGAGTCACGTTAAAGACTTTACCCACATCTTCAAGGGTACGCATTTTACCATCATCTAGCCCAAAACGCAGACGCAAAACATTTTCTTCACGGTCTGTAAGAGTATCCAAGACCTCATCCAACTGCTCACGCAAAACGATACGAGTTGTATAGTCCACTGGATTTTCAATCACTTCATCTTCGATAAAGTCCCCAAGGTGGCTATCATCCTCTTCACCGATTGGAGTTTCAAGGGATACCGGTTCTTGGGCAATCTTCAAGATTTCACGAACCTTGTCAGGGGTCATATCCATACGTTCAGCGATTTGTTCTGGTGTTGGATCTTGTCCCAATTCTTGAAGGAGGTTACGCTGTTCACGAACCAATTTATTGATGGTTTCAACCATGTGAACTGGGATACGGATGGTACGAGCTTGATCCGCAATAGCACGAGTGATAGCCTGACGAATCCACCAAGTTGCGTAAGTTGAAAACTTGAACCCTTTAGAATAATCAAACTTGTCAACCGCCTTCATCAAGCCCATATTTCCTTCTTGAATCAAGTCAAGGAACTGCATACCACGACCAACATAGCGTTTAGCAATAGAAACAACCAAACGAAGGTTGGCTTCCGCAAGACGTTGTTTGGCTTCGATATCACCAGCTTCAACAGCAAGCGCCAATTCTTTTTCCTCTTCATTGGTCAAGAGAGGTACGACCCCGATTTCTTTCAAGTACATACGGACAGGGTCATTAACCTTAGCCGAAGTTGAACCAATCAAGTCCTCATCACTGAGTTCTGGCTCTTCTTCAGTGCTAAGAACACGCGCACTTGGATTTCCTTCGTTATCTGTGATAGAAATCCCTGCATCCTGAATTCGTTGCAAGAGATCTTCAATCCCATCAGCATCCAAGGTAAAAGGAATCACCAGACTTGCATTAATTTCATCATCAGTTGCTGTCCCTTTTTGTTTATGATTACGGATAAATTCTGCTACTTGTACATCAAATGTTGTTACTTCTTTTTGTTTTGTTGCCATTATTACTCCATTCTTCTCTTTTGGGAAATTAAACGTTCCAATTCTTCTAGGGCTGTGTCTGTATCTCCTACATGGCTCGCTTCCTGCACCTTCTTTTTGATTCTCATATTGTCCTGATTCAAGAGAGCCTTGTTTCGAGTCATTTCTACTTCACTAAGTTCCTGAGGTGACATCTCAGCAGGCAAATCCTGAGCTAAGACTTGGTACCAAGCTCTTTCAACTTCATCTGTCTGTTCTGCTAAAACTTCCGGAGGAAGATTTCCATACTGGCCAAGCAAGTCATATAAGACCTGAAATTCAGGTGTGTCAAATGCAAAGTCTTCCCTTAAACGGTAATCGTTCAAAACAAGAGGAGATTCCATCATTCGATAAAGTAGATGAGCTTCTGCTCTCATAATAGCTGATAACTGCTTGGTGACAGGCATAGTGATTGACGTCGGTCTGGAAATACCTTCCATGCGATTCTGCCTTTGTGCCTGACGACTCTCATTCACAATCTGCTCAATCTGGGCATAATCAAAGGACGCCAGACTGTCAGCTAAAATATGTATATAGCTGTTTTGAGCAGTAATAGATTTTTCTTGAACAATCAAGGGAGCTATTTTTTCAATAAACTCAATCTGAGCCTGCAAATTTTCACTATTTTCAGGTTTGTACTGGTGAATGTAAAACTCAATCGGACTAATACGAGTTTTCGTTAATAGATAGGCCAAGTCTTCTGGACCATTTTTTTGTAGATACTCATCTGGATCCAAGTTATCAGGCATGCTGACAATTTGCACAGGTATATCACCAATTTCATCCAGTGCTTTCAATGTCGCAGCTTGCCCAGCCTTATCGCCATCGTATACCAGAACCAACTTCTTGGTTAACCTTTTCAGATGCTCAACATGCTCACGGCTCAAGGCTGTTCCCATGGACGCCACAGCGTTTTCGATTCCAGCCCGATAGGCTGCAATGACATCCATGAATCCTTCCATGAGGTAAATCTCACTGGTTTTGCCAGAAGATTTTTTTGCCCTATCCATATGATATAATTCGTAACTTTTGTTAAAAATTGCAGTCGATCGGCTATTTTTATACTTAGAAGTTTGTGAATCCGTTTTCTGCCAGATACGACCTGAAAAGGCAATAACCTTTCCTTGGTCATTTGTCAGGGGAAACATAATCCGATTGTGAAAGGTGTCTACAAATTGATTAGCATCTGAGAGGTAAAACAATCCTGAATCTAGAAAATCCTCATCACTATACTGACCAGACAAACGTTGATAGAGATAGTTACGTTCTGGAGGTGCCAAACCAATCCGAAAATGCTTGAGCACCTCATCTGTCAAGCCACGCTGATAAAGGTAATTTCTGGCCTCTTCTCCCATAGTCGTTGTCATGAGAATAGCATGGTAAAATTTGGCTGCATCTTCGTGCATATCATAAAGAGATTGGTGAGGCGAAACTGGCTTCTGTTCACTATAAAGCGTTTTTTCAACCTCAATCCCGACACGCTGACCTAAGATTTGGACAGCCTCCATAAAGGGAACCCCTTGGTACTCCTCTATGAACTTAAAGACATCACCTGAGCGACCACAACCAAAACAGTGGTAAAACTGCTTGTCTTCTACAACGTTGAAAGAAGGTGTTTTTTCACCATGAAAAGGACAGAGCCCTAGATAGTTCCGTCCTGCCTTTTGTAAAGAAATCACATCTCCTATGACTTCCACAATGTTGGCATTGTTTTTGATTTCTTCAATGACTTGTTTGTCAACCATACACAATACCTCCAT
The DNA here is from genome assembly GCF_046352925.1 of Streptococcus sp. KHUD_011. Classification (GTDB taxonomy): domain Bacteria; phylum Bacillota; class Bacilli; order Lactobacillales; family Streptococcaceae; genus Streptococcus. The sequence continues at coordinate 1,144,741 of NZ_CP157578.1, forward strand.
CTTATCATAGTTTCACGTAAACTAGTATAGCTTATTTCTGAAAAAAAGTAAACCATTTCATACGCTTTCCGTAATTCTCTTTGTCTTATTTTTCTAGATAGAAAAGAAAGTTAAAAAAACTCAGAAACACTTTAACGCTTCTAAGTTTTTCTTCTCTATTTTTTGATGAAAATAAAGTTTATCTATTCAAATAATTGATAGTAGTCTGAGATTTTCATCTTAGCTTTTTCTTCATTATTAAGGTCTTGAATTATACGACCTTCTTTCATGACAATTAAACGATTGCCATATTTGAGAGCATCTTCCATATGGTGGGTAATCATAAGCGCTGTCAGCTGGTCTTTCTTGACAAATTCATCCGTCAATTCCATCAAGGCCACACTGGTCTTTGGATCAAGGGCTGCAGTATGCTCGTCCAACAAGAGTAATTCAGGACGCTTCAATGTTGCCATCAAGAGACTCAAAGCCTGTCTTTGTCCACCAGATAAGAACTCAATTGGTGTATTCAAGTGTTTCTCAAGACCGTTTCCCACTTTTTCAATAGTTGCCTGAAACTCATCCTTATAGCTAGCCAGACGTCTCGGAAACAGTCCACGCTTTTCACCACGAAACTTGGCAATCAAAAGATTTTCAGCGACCGTCATACGAGGAGCTGTCCCCATCTTGGGATCTTGGAAGACTCGAGACAGATACTTAGCTCGCTTTTCTGGCGAAAACTTGGTAACATCTTCACCCAAAATACGGATGGTTCCACTGGTTAATGACAAAGTTCCTGCAATAGTGTTAAAGAGGGTTGATTTCCCAGCTCCATTTCCACCTAAAATCGTGATGAAATCCTGTTCAAAAATTTCTAAGGAAACATCATTTAAAATAATCTTTTCTTCATCAAAGCCATTTTTAACGACTTTGGTTGCATTTTTTAATTCTACAATTGCTGTCATTTGCTTAATTTGGCTCCTTTCAAGATTGTTTGCTTAAATGTTGGAATCATGAGGCAGACTGCTAAAATCACGGCACTGTACAAACGAAGGTAACTTGTATTAAAGCCAAGCGCAATAACTGCCCACACTAAAAATTGATAGGCGATAGAACCTACAACGATGGTAATCAGACGTTCTGCCAAGCTCAAACTCTTGAAGATAACTTCTCCAATAATCAAACTTGCAAGCCCCACAACGATCACCCCGATTCCTCGAGATACATCGGCATAGCCTTCTTGCTGGGCAATAAGAGCCCCTGCAAGGGCAATCACACCATTTGATAAGACCAAGCCCATGACCTCCATGCGTCCAGTATGAATCCCGAAACTTCTAGCCATATCAGGATTGTCACCTGTAGCAATATAGGCTTGTCCGAGTTTGGTATCCAAGAAAAAGAGCATGAGAGCAATAACAAGACTGACAAAGATGAGACCTGTCAAGAGTTGGTTCAAATCTGAATCAAAAGGCAAAACATCCTGGATTTGCTTGGTTCCAAGCAATCCTAAATTTGCACGTCCCATAATCAAGAGCATGATAGAGTGACAGGAAGTCATCACCAAAATCCCTGAGAGCAAGGTTGGAATCTTCCCTTTTGTATAAAGAAGACCTGCTGCCATTCCAGCCAAACAACCTGCTCCTACAGCAACAAGTGTCGCTAAAAAGGGATTTACACCTTTGGTTATCAGAGTGACAGCAACAGCTCCCCCAAGAGGGAAGGAACCTTCTGTTGTCATATCTGGAAAGTTTAAAATCCTAAATGTCATAAAGATTCCCAGACCTAAAATAGCCCAGACAAATCCTTGAGAAATAATAGATAATATCATCTGTTTCTTAACCTTTTCTATATGATTTCTATTGTAAAAAATTGGAGGAGATGTCCCCAACTCCTCCATTTTAGATTATTCAATCACTTGTCCTGCTTCTTTGAGAACAGACTCAGGAATCGTAATACCTAACTCTTGTGCCAATTTTTTATTGATAACTGATTTACCAGTTGAAAAGACATTGACTGGTGTATCAGCTGGTTTTGCACCTTTCAAAACTTGAGCAATCATTTTGCCAGTTGCCACACCAAGATCATGTTGGTCAACTACAACGGATGCCAAACCACCTGCTTCTACCATGGCAGTTGCACTTGGGTAGATTGGTTTTTTAGCTGATTGGTTGCTTGATACAACAGTTGAGAAGGCTGAAGCAATAGTGTTATCAATTGGAACCCAGATAGCATCAACCTTGCTAGTCATAACGTTAACTGTTGAAGCAATTTCATTTGTTGAAGGAACTGCAAATGTTTCTACTGTCAAACCTGCTTTTTCAGCATAAGCCTTAAATTCTTCTACCTGTGTTTTTGAATTGTCTTCGCTGCTTGAGTAAAGAGCTCCGATAGTTTTCACATTTGGTGTCAGAGCCTTGATGAGTTCAACTTGTTGTTGAGCTGGATTGTGGTCAGATACCCCTGTAATATTGCCACCTGGTTTTTTCAAATCTTTAACCAAGTTCGCACCGATTGGGTCTGTAATAGCAGCCATGATAACAGGTAGGTCTTTTGTTGCACTAGCCAGACCTTGAGCAGCTGGTGTTGCAATACCAACCACAAGGTCATTGCCATTTGCAACCAATTGTTTACTCATTGTCGCAACCTTACTTTGGTCACCTTCTGAGTTCATAAAGTCAATCTTCAACTGGTCATCTTTATAACCTTCTTCTGCAAGTCCATCTTGAATCCCTTTATAAATCAAGTCAAGAGATGGATGGCTCACAAACTGAAGGACACCAACTTTGGCAACTTTCTTTTCATTCTTAGCTTCTGGTTTATTCATTGAAGAGTAAATCAAGCTTCCTGCTACTAAGACTGCTAATGCAGCGATAATTCCAATTAAACGTTTATTTTTCATTCTATTTCTCCTTTTTAATTCCTTTAAACTACTTCACTTATCTGAACAAGCGACGCCATCGTTTTCTTTCCATACTAACCTCCATCAAAAAAAGTCCTCACACAAAAAACTTGTGTGAGGACGTCGATGCGCGGTACCACCTCAATTATAGGAAATTTCCCTATCACTCTGTCTCGCAATAACGAGATGCACTATAAGGTGTGCTCACCGAATTTTTATGATTTCAAATTCTAAATAACATTCAGCCCAATTTTCATCATCACCACTTATCTGTTTTCAGCTACCACAGACTCTCTAAAAAGTTTGAATGATTACTTTTCTGAATGGTTAAATTATATCATTTTTCAACTACTTGTCAAGACTCTTTTAGCATTTTTTTGAAAGATTCAAAAACTTCCCCTATAGAAAAGAGGAAGTTTGAAAGACATCAGCCCGAATTACGCAATCCTGTCGCAATTCCGTTGATGGTTGTATGGATTAATTTTTCTTGATCGCTTGATAATTCTCCTCGGCGTTGACGTTTAATCAACTCCAACTGGATATAGTTGAGAATATTAAAGTAAGGCATACGATAATCCAAACTTGCTTTTAGATATGGATTTTCAGCCAAGAGTTCATCGTAACCTTCGATAGCCAAGATGACTTCCTTGGTGACTTGCCATTCATTTAGAATAGTCTCATAGATTGCTTTTACTTCTTCATCCTCACACAGTTTGGCATATTCAAAAGCAATATTCATATTTGATTTCGACAAGACCATGTCGACATTTGAAAGAAGCGATTGGAAGAAAGGCCAATTTTGGTACATATCTCGTAAGATAGCAATATTCTCTGGATTTTTATCGATAAATTCCTTGAAGCTTGAACCAACTCCATACCATCCAGGGAACATGACGCGACTTTGCGACCATGAGAATACCCAAGGGATAGCTCGCAAACCACCGATTTCAGTAATAGTCTTACGAGCGGCTGGACGAGAACCAATATTAAAGCTTGAAATAGCCTTGATTGGACTTGACTCGAAGAAATAATCATAGAAATGATCATTACCAAAGACCAAATCACGGTAGATATCGTAACTACGGTCCACCACTTGGTCCATAATAGCTTCGTAACGATTTGAGGTGTTGGTATCGCTCTTCTTCTGAGTAATCATACGGTTAATGGCCGCCGAAACCAACATTTCAAGGTTATAGTAAGCTGCGTCTTTGTTACCATATTTATTGCCAATTACTTCACCCTGCTCCGTCAAGCGGATACGATCCTTAATGGACTTGAGAGGTTGAGAGGTGATGGCTTCATAGGTTGGTCCACCACCACGACCGACAGTCCCACCACGGCCGTGGAAGAAGGTAACCTTAACGCCAAATTCATCTCCAATAGCAGTCAATTGTTGTTGAGCCTTGTAGAGGGTCCAACATGATGATAGATAGCCACCATCTTTATTACTATCAGAGTAACCAAGCATGATTTCTTGGTAGTTATTACGTGAAGCAATCCATTTCTTGGCAAGAGGAAGTGAAAGATATTCTCTCATGGTTTCTTCTGAGTGGTCCAAGTCCTCAATTGTTTCAAAGAGAGGAACGATTTGGACACGAGCTCTTTCTTTATCAACTAACCCTACTTCTTTTAGCAAGATAGCCAATTCCAACATGTCTGATACGCTGGTTGCATGTGAAATGATGGTCTGACGAATGACATCATCTCCCAACTTATCTTTCAACTTACGGGCAGCCTTAAAGATTGCTAATTCTTTTTCAAGTAACTCTGATTTTTCAACATGAGTGGCAGAAAGAATACGCGGATCTTCTTCCAATTCTTTCAAGAGAAGCTGGCATTTTTCTTCTTCACCTAGTTCACTATAATGCGAATGAATACCAGCTGATTTCAAGAGTTCAGCTACACAGGCTTCATGAACACTAGAATCTTGACGCATGTCAATAGATGCCAAATAGAAACCAAAAATTTCAACTGCCTGAATTAACTCAACAAAATCACCAGAAATCAGTGCTTCGCCCTTATTTTCTAAAAGGGAATCACGAATAGTAATTAAATCCTTATAAAAATCATTAGCTGTTTCATAGCGAGCCCCAACTTCCTTATCCTCAATCAGATAGGTTTTTGTTGCTTGGATTTTTGATTGAATATCAAACAAGGCACGACGGTAAAGCTCTTTTTCACGATAAATCGAGTTATCCTTGGATTGACGAGCCATTTCTCTGACTTGCTTGCTCACATTGACAATACTGGTTGAGAGAGAGAATTCACGATAAAGTTGGTAAATCTTTTCATCATAGTAGTTCATGATGACTTCACACTGAGTCATAGCAGATTGTTTCAAGGTATCTGCTGTAACAAAGGGATTACCATCACGGTCTCCACCAATCCACATACCCATGGTAATTGGTTTAGGATGTTTTAACTCCAAACCGTGTTTTTTAGCCAGACGCTTGTACTCAGCAGTCAGATGAGGAACTGCCTTCAAGAATGAGCTATTGTAGTATTCCATTACATTCGTGATTTCATTGGTTACTTTCAATTTCTTTTCACGAATCATATCTGTCTGCATGATAATCTCAATGTAACGACGGAGATCATTATGCCATTTTTCCTTATTAATCAAACCTAATTTCACATCACGGTACTTACGCAAGAGGGTATGGATATGGTTAGTCAAATCCAACATACTCTTACGTTGCACTTGTGTTGGATGGGCTGTCAAAACAGGGACAACATTCAAGTGTTCTAGAATTTCAACCGCGTTTTCTTTTTCCGCAACCATTTTGATCGTTGCTGATAATTTACCAAGATAATCTTGATCGATATTATTTTGATGGTTGATTTCATAGGCCAAATCCACGTCTTCAGAAATATTAATCAAAAGAGGCAAGATAGAGAAATAGCGTGAAATATAAGCCATTTCATCATTTGTCAGACTAGTAACTAATTGGTTCAAACCTTGATAATCTTCTTGAGTTGACAATTCCTTCAACTGCATGATTTTTTCAAAAGTCTCTGGGGCAAGCATATTTTTAGTGATATCTTCTAACAATTCTGTTAAAATCAATACTTCTTCTTGCACGACAGCTTTATTACTATAGTTTTCTAATTTTTGAAGAGACATAGGTAATCCTTTCCACTCTCAGCTCTACATATAGTTTGATGAGTGAGCTTCTAACTCCTCATATAATTGGGCACGTTTTTCACTTGCATCAATATTTAAGACAAAGGCGATGGCTACAGACAAGACTAGGAGACTGTTCCCTCCTTGTGATAAGAAGGGGAAGGTTACTCCTGTCGAAGGAATAATGCCAGAAATTCCACCGATATTGACAAATACCTGTACCAGCATCATCCCCCCAACCCCAATCGCCATCATAGAATTAAAGGGATTCTTAGCACGAATACCGACTAGGATAATTCGTAAAATCAGGAAAAAGACAAGTGCTAAAATCAAGCTGGCTCCCACAAATCCAAACTCTTCAATAACAATTGAAAATACAAAGTCTGTATGTGCCTCTGGTAAATAACCACGTTTTTCTATTGAATTTCCTAAGCCTAGACCAAACCACCCACCATTTACCATGGCAAAGTAGGAATTTGCAAGTTGGTGGCCTGACCCTGCCAAATCGGCAAAGGGATTAAAGTAGGCACTGAAACGCTTAGCAACGTAACCAAATACTGGAACTTTTGAAAACTTATCAACCCCGATCATAGAGATAGCTGATAAGGATAGGGCTGAAACTCCAAATAATACACCGATAAAGACTATAAACCAACGATGAGCAATTCCACTAACTGTATACATAATCAAGGCGACAAGAACTAGGATGGTAGCATTCCCCAAATCTGGGAAAATAGCTAAACTTCCTATCATTACTAGTAGGACGAAGCGCCAATCATTAAAAGCACGAGGAATCCATTGATTTTGAGTTAAAACTTGAAAATCGTAAATCCCAATTTCATCCTGTTGTTTTGAAAAACGTTGGGCCAAGTACCAGACGATGATAATCTTCAAATACTCTGCTGGCTGAATGGTCAAAGGTCCTACTGAAATCCAACCATAGGCTCCATTGACTGGCGTACCAATTAAGCGAGCCAAAGCTAAGAGAATCAGCTCAACAAACATAACAATAAATAAAAGTCGTTCTTTTCTCAAAAAATTCAATTTCAGCTTATATATCAAGGCAATCAATATTAAACTAAATATCCAAAACATTCCCTGACTTCGAACCAATTGGAGGGCACTTTTACCTTCTTCGATAAGAATGGCACTGGTTGTCGAATAAACCACAATCAAGCCCAAAATAGATAAAAGTAAGTAAGGAACTAGAATAGAATAGTTTAATAGGTGCCTCTTACTAATCTTCATAGTATCACCAATCTAATGAGAACAAAAGAAATTATTCCCAAATTCCGTTTATTTTCTAGTTTTGATTGCTATTATACCATTTTTTCCGAAAGAAAAAAACTCTTACCCTCAAGATAGAAAGATTTTCTCATAAGAAAAAGAGCACTTGGCTCTTTTCTGTTTTATTCTTTTGAAGAACTGCTTGAGCTTGAATCGCCACCACCGATGTATTGGGTAAAGATATTTTGGAAGGCTTGGTCTTTAACCTTGATGTTGGCTGCTTGCAATTCTTTTCCGATAATGCTTTGAACAAATGATGCGTCATTTTGTTTTTGAGTCAAGATAACAGTTTTTAATTTTTCTTTGTAGTCATCAATATTAGATGATTTTTCCGTTTTCTTAGTGAGTTTTACAATATAATACTGACTGCTGTAGGCTTGTGTGCCAGTAGCTGTAATGACATCAGAAATTCCGTTAACATCCAAGGCAAAAGCTGCTTTCTTAACTTGATCTGGTACTTCTGTTGAAGCTGAATCAAAAGTGATTTCTCCACCGTTCGCTTTGGTTTTCTCATCTGTTGAGTTATCTTTAGCTAGTTGAGCGAAATCTGCGCCACTTGCCTTAGCTTTTTCGAGAACTTCTTTTGCTTTGTCTTCATTATCAAGACGAATGATTTGAGCAGTTACATCTGGAGTGTATTCATCAAATGCTTTCTTATAGGCATCATCTGTCAATTCAGCTTCTGCTGCCTTCTTAACTGCCAACTCAACCAATTTACTTGTACGAATTTGAGCTTTACGTGTTTCAAGAGTCATTCCTGCTTGCGATAAGACACGTTGGTAGTTCTCACCATATTGTTTCTCTTCTTCGGCAATAGTATCGTTGACTTCTTTGTCATCTACTTCTGAGCCATATTGCTTCTCAAATACTTTTTGGATGGTCATGTTCAACAAGACTTGTTGTGCTGAAGGGTTGCTTTTCACTTGCTCATAAAATTGATGTTCTGTGATGACATCCCCTTTCATGCTGATAAGGTCTGCCCCTTCTGAACCTTTGGAACAAGCTGCTAAAGTTGCTACTGATAATAGTGTAATGGCACCTGCCAATAGTTTTTTCTTCATGTCTACTCCTTTGAGATAAGTGTTACCCTATCTATTTTACTATATTTTCTTAAATTTTTCTGAAAATCATTCGCTGTCAGGCAATTGAACGTCTGCTACATTTTTACGAAGCATGAGAATGCCGTCCCCCAGAGGTACTAGTGTTGCGGTGAGTCCTGGATTGTCTAAGGTTGCATCAAATAGTCTTTGAAGTCCTCTGTAAATAGTTCGCTGACCACGACGGACTTCCATAATATCCTTGGCAACATCACCACCTTGGAAAATATCATCCAAAACAACCACACCACCAACTTCCAAATGTTTGAGGATTTCTGGCAGAAAGACGATGTATTTAGACTTGGCTGAATCCATAAAGACGAAATCATAGGACTCTGTCAGGGTAGATAAGACATCTACCGCATCTCCTTCTAGGAGTGTGATTTGCTTACGACTGTCAAACTGGGAAAAATTTTCCTTGGCAAATCCAATCATCTCTGGATTGCGATCAATGGTTGTAATCTTGGCCTTTGGAGCATGTTCCGCCATCAAGAGAGCTGAAAAACCGATAGCCGTCCCAATTTCCAGAATGTTTTTAGGTTGCATGGTTTCCATGAGAAAACGGAAATAAGCAACCGTTTCATGGGGAATGATGGGAATATTTTCCTTACGGGCAAAGTCTTCCAATTCTTTCAAAGAGCCTGTGACTTGCTTTTGACGCTGACGCATCAAGTCTACAATTTCTTCTTTGACAACAGGACGACGCATGTTATGGTTGGCATTTTTACTATACGATTCAACCATCTTATGCCAATCCCAATTTTTCAACAAGTGCTTCAAACTCATTTAAACGACGTTCAAAGACTGCAAAGGCATCGTTGAGATAGTCTTCCTTCTCCATATCAACACCAGCTTTTCTCATGACATTAAGTGGATAGTCAGATTTACCTGCCTTGAGGTAGTCGATATAACGGTCACGGTCTTCTTGACTACCATGAACAATCTTTTCAGCCAGGGCTGAGGCTGCTGCAAAACCTGTTGAATATTGGTATACATAGTAGTTATAGTAGAAGTGTGGAATACGTGCCCACTCGTATTGGATTTCAGGATTATCTTCCTTACTCAAACCATAATACTCTTGGTTCAAGTCTGCGTAGAGTTTATTTAAGAAATCGCTTGTCAAGACTTCACCATTTTGATCCGCTTGGTGAATCGCGTGTTCAAACTCGGCAAATTGAGTTTGGCGGAAAACTGTTCCACGGAAACCATCTAGGAAGTTATTGAGAATAGCAAAGCGAGTTGCATCATCTTCCACTTCTTCCAATAATTTCTCCGTCAAGATATTTTCATTGGTCGTTGAGGCAATCTCAGCCAAGAAGATAGAATAATCTCCGTAAACATAAGGCTGCGTTTCACGAGTATAGCTTGAATGCATACTGTGACCTGTTTCATGAACAAGGGTAAAGAGATTGTCTAAATTGTCCTGCCAGTTAAGTAGCATAAAGGCATTGGTATCGTAAGAACCACCAGAGTAAGCACCTGAACGCTTGCCTTGGTTTTCGTAAACATCAATCCAACGCTCGCTGAAGGCACGTTTAACACGGCTCAAGTAATCCTCACCCAAGACTGCCAAGGCTTCTTCTGCTTTTTTCAAGGCTTCTGGGTAGGTAAAACTATATTCAACAGATGAAAGCGGTGTGTAGACATCGTACATCTTGAGGTCTGAAATCCCCAAAATCTTTGAACGCAACTCCAGGTAACGATGTAAGAGTGGCAAATGCTTGCGAACTGCTGCTACCAAATTGTCATAAACACTTTCTGGAACAAAATTCGCAGCGAGGGCTGCATGACGCGCACTCTTGTAGTTGCGAACTTTGGCACGGTAGTTTTGCACCTTAACATTGGTTTGCAAGGTTTTGGCATAGGTATGTTGGAATTGTTCATAAGTCGCATAAAGTGCTTGATAGGCACCACGACGCACCTCACGATTTTTAGACTCCATCAAACGTGTGTAAGTCCCATGAGATAGCTGAACTTCCTTACCATCATCGTCAAGGACATAAGGGAATACAATATCCGCATTGTCCAAGATAGCGAAGGTTTCACTTGCCGAACCAAAGATTTCTCCAGCTCCAGCCAATAATTCTTCTTCACGTTGTGATAGAACGTGTTCCTTGCCTTGTAAAAGCTTATCAAAATAGTGTTGATAAACCTGCAATTTTGGTTGAGCCTCTAAAAAGTCAGCATACTGCTCTTCACTAATCTCCATAAATTCAGGCTCATAGAATGAAAAGGCTTGGTCTAGCTGGCTGTAGAGAGTCATTGCCTTGGCATAGTACTCTTGGTACTTGGCTTCACGAGTATCCTGATCATTCTTCATATGAGCATAGACGTAAAGCTTCTCCATCTGGCGTTCCATTTCAAGAGAAAATTCAGTGATTTCGAGTAGGCTATCCTCACTATCCAGGAGATGGCCTTCATACTGGGCTACTGTCTCCAATTGTTCTGTTAAATCTTTTAAGGCTTTTTCCCAAGCCTGGTCAGTTGGGTAGATCGTTGATAGATCCCATGTATCTTTTTCATTTATTTCATGTCTTTGTAATACCATTAGATTCCTCCATCCTTTCTATTCTACCATATTTTTCAAGAAATATTGCTGATAAAAGGCTGGTGGATAGAGCTTTTGCCAATCATTTTGAGGATTTTCTTGGTAATAGGTTTGAAAATACTGATAATATCTGGTCAAGTCCTTCTCAATTTGGCAAAACTCACCAACTAGTGGTCGAATTTGTGGATACCATTCTTTTAGCCCGTAAGTCAGGAGATTTTCCCCCTTTTGATAGGCTTCTGCTTGTTCTTTCATCCAAAAGGTATTTTGATAATAGAGTTGTTGCCGGATATAGTGACAGATGTCCTTATCTTGAGAAACTGTAAAATGCGATATTTTTTGTTTATTATAGGGACACCGTAATATTTCCAATAAACTAGCTTGACCATAGGGAAATTCCTTAATCTGATAATGGAGTTTACCACGGAGGTCTTGGTGAATGAGATATTTAAGTCTTAAAACCTGTTTTCCCTTGTCTAATTCCCAAACATAAAAGCCCATATTTTGACTGAAATAAAGAAAACCTTGTTGCAGACGAGTCAATCGCTCCCTGAGCCAAAGTTTTTCCCCCAACAACCACAGTACTTGGTAACCCTGACTACGATAGCCCTCACTACGCTCTTTAAGAACTTTTTGAGGCAAGGGACTACACTGAACCTCTAAAGCTAGATTGTCATTTACAAATAGATCTGCAATCTGTTTAAGATCTGGAAGAGGGTATTCTAATTGTACTCCTGTCTCTTTTTTCAACCAGTGATAAAGGGATTCCTTATTTGCCAGGTGTTCTGGACTTTCATTTTCAAAGGAATAATCGCAGTCTTTTAGGGATTTATGAGCAAAATGGGTCCTTACACTTGATCCTTGACGCAAACGGAGCTGACCTCCACAAGCTGGGCAAGTGTATTCTTCCTTCTCAAGCTCACCCTCTAACACATTTACCAGCTGTCCCCTAGCATTTCTCGCAACAAACATGATTTCCCTCCTTTTCTATATTATTCGCAAAAAAGAAAAAAGATCAGGATATTCTCCTAATCTCTATTCATGTTTATACTCAATGAAAATCAAAAAGCAAACTAGGAAGCTAGCCGCAAGCTGTACTTGAGTACGGTAAAGCGACGCTGACGTGGTTTGAAGAGATTTTCGAAGAGTATTATTTGATTTTTTTAGCTAGCATGGTCGCAAAGCGTAGTTGAATACGATTACCATTTTCATCACGACGGTGAAGATGACCCGGATTTTCATTGTACTTAACCAATTCCCAGTCCTTGTAATAGTCTGCCAGTTCCCCTTCCTTAAAAGTAAATGGGAAGTTCACTGAGCAAGGATAATCCTCCGTATCCATGGCACAAACGATAAGATTGTAGCCACCAACAGTGGTTTTCTCCTGCATATTTTTGATAATTGCAGGAATGCGGTCTGCTTGCAGAAACATCAAAACCACTGTCGAGACGATGAAATCATACTCTTGACCAATTCTAGCTGAATTGATATCGTAAAGACCAACAGGCATGTCTAAATCTTCCTGCTCAACAATACTTTGCAAGATTTCAAGGGACAGTTCATTTTGATCCACAGCTGTCACATCAAAACCTTGCTGGGCTAGAAAGAGGGCGTTACGACCTTGACCACAGCCCAAATCCAAGGCTTTCCCTGGTTTTACTGTCTGCATAGCCTCTAGGACCTCTGAATGAACTGGATTGGTATTGTATTTTTTAGGGAAATAATCCTCATGTTTACAATAAAATTCCAAATACCATTCTACATCGTCTGTTACAGCCTCCACTCGGTGCCAGACTTGTGGTTGTGCCATGGGATTGTCAGCCCCTGCTTCAAATAGGTGTTCAGCTAGAACCTCCCCATTCTCTGTCAATTCAATAAACTTGAGAGTTCCTTTTAAAACAGTAATCTTGCCCCAAGTCCCAATCTTGGTATTGTGTTTCTGCTGAACAGCCTCTGGCATGGTCTCTTTAGTCCACAAAGGCATGCGTTTATAGGCAACTAGTTTTTCCATTTTCATTCCCTCTTTTTATCGCTGATTAACAGCTTTCATCACGCGCGCAATATCGCGATTCTGCTCACGTCTCTTAATTGACTCACGTTTGTCATAGTCATGCTTCCCTTTGGCAAGTCCTAAAAGAAGCTTAGCATAACCATCTTTGATATAGACCTTAAGGGGAACCAGGGTCATTCCTGTCCCTTTGGTCTCTTGCTCCAATTTTTGGATTTGCTTTTTATGGAGTAGGAGTTTGCGACGACGTTCTGGTTCTTGGTTCCAGATATTGCCCTCTTCGTAAGGAGCGATATGAACATTGCTCAACCAAACCTCCCCATTTTTCACTTGGGCAAAGCCGTCCTTGAGATTGATTCTAGCAGCTCGTACACTCTTGATTTCAGTTCCAGTCAGGACCATCCCTGCCTCAAGCGTATCTACGATTGTATAGTCGTGGCGCGCCTTTTTATTTTGTGCGACGACCTTTCCCTCGCCCTTTGCCATGCTTGGCTCCTTTCTTAGCTACTTCCTTATAAAAAGGTTTCTTTCCTTTTTTCTTCTTGTCTTTTTGTGAATGCTTGCGCTTATCATTTGAGCGTCCTGATTTTCTCTTATCTTCCTTCTTATCTGAACGACGACTTGAACCACGTCCTCTGTCACTGCGATTAGACTGTTTTAAGCCTTTTTCAATCACATCAAACTCACTTGGGATGTAAGAGAAGTCAATTTCACCCGTCATCTTGTCGGCTCTTTCAACTCGGATACGGATTTGCTGACCTACACGGAAAGTTGTTCCTGATTTCTCTCCACGAAGAGTCAAATCCCGCTCATTGAAATGATAAAATTCAGGTAGATTAGTGATGTGAATCAAGCCTTCGACTGTATTTGGCAATTCGACAAAGAGACCGAATTTGACAATGCTGGATACAACCGCATCGTACTCTTCACCCACGTATTCTTCCATGTACTCAGCCTTTTTCATGGCTTCGACTTCACGCTCAGCCTCGATGGCACGACGCTCACGGTTGGAAGACTGGGTCGCAATCTCTGGAATCACTTGTTCAAAATGCTCTGCTATTTCCTTAGAACGGCCGTAATCCCGAATCATACGATGAACAAGGAGGTCTGGATAACGGCGAATAGGACTGGTAAAGTGAGTGTAATAGTCAGCCGCTAGTCCATAGTGGCCATGATTGTGCTCCGAATAGCGAGCCTGCTGCATGGAGCGAAGAAGCATCATGGACAAGACATCCGCATAAGGTTCTCCCTCAACAGTACGCATGATGTCTTGAAGGGTCTCCTGGCTAATCTCACTGGCAGTCCCATAAATTCGCAAGCCAAAGCTTGAAGCATAGTCAATAAACTTCTGAACCTTTTCAGCCTTTGGCTCCTCATGAATTCGATAGATAAAAGGCAAATCCAGCTTGCTGAAATGCTCGGCAACTGTTTCATTAGCCATCAACATAAAAGACTCAATCATGCGCTCGGCAACACCACGCTGACGAAGAACGATATCAACAGGCTTACCTTGCTTATCCACTAAAATCTTAGCTTCATTGGTATCAAAATTGAGGGCACCACGTTTCACACGCATGTTTTCTAAAGTTTCATGAAGCTTAGCCATAAGTTGAATACTTGGTACAATTTTCTGATATTCTTGTCTCTTTTCCTCGTCGCCCGCTAAGATATCATTGACATCACTATAGGTCATACGGAAGCTTGTCTTGATAATCGTTTGTGTGATAGTGTAGTTGACCACACGACCATGTTTATCAATCTCCATAATGGCTGACTGGGTCAGGCGGTCAACTTGAGGATTGAGGGAGCAGATACCATTTGACAGTCGTTCTGGAAGCATTGGGACCACACGGTCTGTCACATAGACAGAAGTTGCGCGGTTAAGGGCTTCCTTGTCAAGAGCAGAACCCTCAGTCACATAGTAGGAAACATCTGCGATGTGAACTCCAAGTTCGATATTACCATTTTTCAAGGCCTTGATGTGCACCGCATCATCCAAGTCTTTGGCGTCAGCACCGTCAATGGTAAAGGTAATCTCATCTCTTAGATCCAGACGGCCTTCCATATCCTTTTGAGACGGAACATCAGGCACACTTTCTGCTTCCTTGACAACAGCTTCTGGAAACTCGGATACAATATCCATAGACTCCAAAACCTCAAGGACATCAATTCCGACATCCGTTGAATGACCCACTACATCGAGGACACTAGCGACAAAGAAATCATGTTTCTTGCTCGGGTATTTGTCGATAAAGACCTTGAGAACTTCTGTTCCTTCTAATTTTAGGGCTGGTTTCTTCACATAAATCGGTTGACTGATTTTCTGATTTTTTGAACGGATGTAACCCGCATACTTAGGTTTTTCCTGATCTAGAACGATTTGGC
This sequence comes from Streptococcus sp. KHUD_011, assembly GCF_046352925.1. Lineage (GTDB taxonomy): Bacteria > Bacillota > Bacilli > Lactobacillales > Streptococcaceae > Streptococcus. The sequence goes on from NZ_CP157578.1 coordinate 1,160,065, forward strand.
CGACAACTGTTGTCAGGCTGTGTTCTAAGATATCAATAATTTTAGCTTCGGCAGCTGTTCCCTTGTTGCGGTCAGCGACTTTCTTGATGACGACCTCAACGGTATCACCATCAATAGCATAGTTGACATCGTTTTTTCCTACAAAAAGATCGTCCTCCTCGCCTTCCAGACTGACAAAGCCAAAGCCATTTTTATGGGCATGAAAAATCCCCTTGAGAGTAATCTCATGTTTTTTCTTAATTTCTAATGTCAGACTACCATCTTCTTCAAAGCGAATCTGGTGCTTTCTTTCCATCAGGGACAAGGTTTTAATCAACTCACGAAAATCCTTGGATCCGTCTTTTCCCAAATCCTGAGCCAAGTCATTGACAGTCACCTTTCCCTTGTCTTGTAAATATTCTTTTATTCTATCTTTCATACTTTCTTTCTAGATTTTTTAATTTTCTTTTACTGTAAAACCTTCTCAAACATCATTAAAAATAAAAAGAGGCAAAGACCTAGTCCTGCCCATTATTTTCTTATCTACTTGATAATACCGTCAATGCTAAGGCAATGGCTAGCCAGAAAAAGACTAAAATCCCTGTCAAACGCTGCATTACAGCTTCAAAACCGCGTGCTTTACTGCGTTCAAACAAATCACCTGAGCTGGCATCAAATACATTGCTGGATTGGTTTTTGGTTGGTTGCATGAAAATCGCAATCACAATCACAACAGATAATACTAATAAAATGGTTAATAATAGGTTATACATATCAAACTCCTTAAAATCCCTATTATTTTACCATAAAATCTACTTAGATTCAAGATGTAGGGTTACTTTTCTTTCCTTGGGACAATACTTTAAAACCTCAATCTTGTCTGGATGGGTTTTTGAATTTTTACTGGTTAGGTAATTGATACTGCCACAAGAGGAGCATTTGAGGTTAATTTTTACTCGCACTAGATTTCCTTTACTTTTAATAATGTTCGAAATTGAAGAAGGTTAAAGAGACAACTAAAGGCAACACAAAGGCTTGTCGTATAAAAGACTGCATGGTAGCCAAATTTTCCTGCTACTGCAGAACCTGCCATGGGCCCAACAACACCTCCCAGATAAAAGAATACCTGATTAAAGGCAAAGACCCTCGAAATACCAGCTTTGGGCGTCATCTTGCTGAGAAGGGCGTTAACTCCGGGAATCAAAGCACCGGTTCCCAAGCCAAATAGTAATCGATAGAGTCCTAGTTGAAGGGGGCTAGAGGCATTGGCACAGAGGAGATAGATGATGACTGAATAAAACTGGGCTACAACCAAGAGACGATGATTACCCACCTTGTCACCTAGCTTGCCCATGATTCCTGCACTCATCATACTGGAAAAGCCCATACTGGATACAATCAAACCAGATACAAAAAGAAGATTCTCTGTCTGGCCTAAGTCGCGTACATACAGAGCTAAGATAGGGCCGATTGATTGGGCTGAAAATTGGATGACAAAACTAGTCAGAAATAGGTTGACCAAGAGATAGGGATATTTAACTGATGTAAATAATTCCTTTGTTGGAATGGCCTTTTCCTTGGTTACTGGTTGAAAATCTTCCTTGATAAATAAAATAGTCAAAACAGCAGCTAAGAATAGAAAACTACCAACCAGTAAGAAAACAGTACGAATGCCAAATAATTCTGCAATAAATCCCCCGATAAAAGGACCAGTTAGAGTACCTGCAACTACGCCTGTAGACAAAGTTCCGAGAGCAGAGCCTGATTTCTCCTTGGGAACCTGACTGGCTATCAGGGCTGTTGCATTGGGAACAAAACCCGCAAATACACCATTCAGTAAACGAAGAAAGATTAACCAATTGATATTTGGCACAAAGGCCAAGCCTCCCATAGTAATGGTCATGGCCATCCCAGCCCGAATCATCATGGGTTTTCGACCGTATTTATCAGCAAGGATGCCCCAGATAGGAGAGAAAATTGCCGCGGAAATAGCAGAGACAGAAATAGCTAAGCCTGCATAAAAAGCGACTTGCTCACTTCCTACACCTAGATTTTCCACAAAAATAGGCATAAAGGGCACAACCAAAGAAATACTGGCTCCAGTCAGAAAATTACCAAACCAGGCAATGCGCAGATTATCCTTCCAGTTAATCTCTGTCATCTTCTCTACCTCCCTCAAGCAGGGAGAACACCTGTGTAAGAAGCTGGTCCTGATTTCCATTGTTGTTTAAAACATGGCTGGTCAAATCTTTCTTTTTCTCTAAAGGCCACTGGGCTGCCAGACGAAACTCAGCTTCATCTTTGGACAACTGGTCCCTTTTCATTAAGCGTTCTACTTGGACATCTCGGTTCACATAGACCAACCAAGTCTCATCAAACCAAGAGGCATAGTCCTGCTCAAAAAGCAAGGGAATATCCATAAAAAAGATAGCTTCTGTCTGAGCCAACTGGTCTCTCAACGTAGCTAGTTCCTCACGAATAATCTCCCCTTGGGTTGACTTAGACCATTCCCGTTCCTCAGGATTTGAAAAGATGAGACTAGCTAGGAGAGGGCGATTAAGTTCTCCGTTTTCAAGGATGATTTCTTGCCCAAAATGCTGGACTAGAGCCTGAAATAGACGACCACCAGGTTTCTGTAGTTGGTGAACAAGAGCGTCAGCATCCACTACTTGAAAACCTTGCTTTCTTAGAAAATTTGTCACAGTTGACTTACCAGAGGCAATTCCTCCTGTGATTCCAATGATTTTTCCCATCAGTCCCTCCTTTGACACTGAGGACAAAAATGGGTGCCTCGTCCGCCTAGTTGGATTTTCTCAATGATGGTACCACAACGTGAACATTCTTGACCAGCCTTGTCATAAACCTGATGAAAATCCTGCATGGTTCCGTCTTCCCCAAAGGCGTTGGTATAGGTCCGAATGGTGGAGCCGCCTTTTTCAACAGCCTGTCCCAAAACAGCAATAGTCTGGTCATGAATGGCAGTCGCTTCTTCTGCTGTCAAAGTCTGGGAAGCTCTAGCTGGATGAACCTGAGCTCGCCAGAGAACCTCATCCACATAGATATTGCCAAGTCCAGCTACCAAGGTTTGATCTAGGAGATGGGATTTGATAGGCTTTTTAGATTTGGCTAGAGCAGCTTGAAAGACCTGTAAATCAAAGTCTTGTTCACTTGGCTCAGGACCTAGTTTTTTAGAAATAAAGTAGGCGTCCAAAAGGTCAGGAGACAAAAGTTCCATAGTACCAAACTTACGTACATCCTCATAAACAAGTGTCCCACCGTCCTCAAACTGGAAGAAAACATGGGCATGCTTGCGTTCGGGAAGCTGGTCTGGATAGTAAAAATACTTGCCCTCCATCCGCAGATGGGAAATCAAGACCTTGTCTGTCAGGTAAAAAAGCAAATATTTCCCACGACGTCCCATTGACTCAACAACTTGACCAGGCACTTCCTTTTGAAACTGATCCAAATCCGTTTTAATCATCTTGGGATAACGAATTTCTATACTCGAAATCTTCTTTCCCAAAATCAATTTTTCCAAGCCACGTCGAACGGTTTCAACCTCAGGTAATTCAGGCATAAGTCCTCCTTCTGTAAAAACAAGAAGCAGGCATGAGCCCACCTCTACTTAGTATTCTTTTTCATTATAGCCAAAGTCAGCCAAATCCAGCTTTTTATCGCGCCAGTTTTTCTTGACCTTGACCCAGGTTTCTAGAAAGACCTTGTCTCCTAACATGAGTTCAATATCACGACGGGCCATGCTACCGATTTTCTTAAGCATAGCACCACCTTTACCGATGATAATCCCTTTTTGGCTATCGCGCTCGACCATGATGGTTGCACGGATGTGAACCTTGTCAGTCTCTTCATCCCGCTTCATCGAATCAACCACTACAGCAACTGAGTGAGGAATCTCTTCCCGAGTTAGGTGCAAGACTTTCTCGCGAACCATCTCTGAAACCAAGAAACGTTCTGGATGGTCTGTGATTTGATCAGACGGGAAATATTGGAAACCTTCGTCCAGATTTTCACTCAAAATATCCACTAGACGAGAGACGTTATTTCCCTGAAGGGCTGAGATAGGGACAATCTCCTTAAATTCCATTTGGTTACGGAAATCATCAATCTGAGACAAAAGCTGGTCTGGGTGAACCTTATCGATCTTGTTCACCACCAAAATCACAGGAACCTTGGCAGCCTTGAGACGCTCGATAATCATGTCGTCTCCCTTACCACGCGCTTCATCCGCAGGAACCATAAAAAGAACAGTATCCACTTCGCGAAGGGTACTATAGGCAGACTCAACCATGAAATCTCCGAGAGCTGTTTTAGGCTTGTGAATCCCTGGTGTGTCGATAAAGATGATTTGTTCCTTATCAGTCGTGTAAATTCCCATGATTTTGTTGCGCGTTGTCTGCGCCTTGTCACTCATGATGGCAATCTTTTGCCCCATGACGTGATTTAAAAAGGTTGACTTCCCAACGTTGGGACGTCCTAAAATGGCTACAAAACCTGATTTAAAAGTCATAATTTCCTCTTACTGTTTAAAATAATAAATCCCAGATTCGTGGGAGAAAAATCAATGCGCCTGTTAAGGCTGCGAAAAGAGAGACCACTAATACCGCGCCAGCCGCCATATCCTTGGCATTTTTAGCCAGCATGGAAAAGTGATAGTGACTGGCCAAATCCACCACATTTTCAATAGCAGAATTGATAATCTCAAACGCTACTACCAAGAAAATGCTCAATAGGAGAAAGAGCCATTCGATTCGTGACACCTGAAAAACAAAACCTGCAAGGATGACCACAAGAGCCGTCACTGCATGTTTTCGCATATTGCGTTCTTCCTTGATAGCAGTAAAAATTCCTGTGATGGCAAATTCTAAACTGGCTATCAGGTCACGATTTTTCCATTTTCGTTTATTGTCTTGTGAGTCCATAGGCTGTCAAAATTTCTTCTTGTAAACCGAACATCTCCGCTTCTTCTTCTGGAGTGTAGTGATCATAGCCGTTGATATGTAAAAAGCCGTGTACTGCCAAGAAGCCCATCTCACGCTCAAAGCTGTGGCCATATTCCTCGGCCTGCTCATGAGCCTTATCAATAGAGATGAACAGTTCCCCAATATAGGCATCAAACTCAGACATCATCTCTGCCAATTCTGGATTGTCAAGCAAATCCTCTTCGTCAAAGGCAATATCCAACTCTGGTTTATACTCAAGACTGATGACATCTGTCGGACGGTCCGTGTCACGGTACTCCAAATTCAGTTCATGACTACGCTCATTAGTCACAAAGGTGACTGCCATTTCCTTGTCTTCTTTTCCTAATTTTTGGGCTGCAAATTCCAAAATTTCTTGGGTTTGTTGCAACATTTCTTTTGAAACTTGACCAGTTTCATCTACCATTTCAATATACATGTACTTCTCGTTTCTCTTTACTTGGCTTTATTATACCACATTTCCATGATTTTATTCTACCTTTTTGATATAATACTATGGAATACAATCACAAGGAGAGAACGATGTCATTTGACGGATTTTTTTTACATCATATGGTTGAGGAATTGCGAAGAGAGTTAGTGAATGGTCGCATTCAGAAAATCAATCAGCCTTTTGAACAAGAGTTGGTCTTGCAAATCCGCAGCAATCGCCAAAGCCATCGCCTGCTCCTTTCTGCCCATCCAGTTTTTGGACGCATTCAGCTGACCCAAACGACCTTTGAAAATCCAGCCCAACCCTCTACCTTTATCATGGTTTTAAGAAAATATTTGCAGGGTGCCCTGATTGAGTCGATTGAGCAAGTGGAAAATGACCGTATTGTGGAAATGACAGTTTCCAATAAAAACGAGATTGGAGACCATATTCAGGCTACCTTGATTATCGAAATCATGGGGAAACACAGTAATATTCTACTGGTTGATAAGAGCAGTCATAAAATTCTCGAAGTCATTAAACACGTCGGCTTTTCACAAAATAGCTACCGTACCTTGCTTCCTGGATCGACCTATATCGCTCCGCCAAGTACGGAATCTCTCAATCCTTTTACTATCAAGGATGAAAAGCTCTTTGAAATCCTACAAACACAGGAAACGACAGCTAAAAACCTTCAAAGCCTCTTTCAAGGTCTGGGACGTGATACGGCAAATGAATTGGAAAACATTCTGGTTAGTGATAAACTATCTACTTTCCGTAACTTTTTCAATCAAGAAACCAAGCCATGCTTGACTGAGACTTCCTTCAGTCCAATTCCTTTTGCAAATCAGGTGGGAGAGCCTTTTGCCAGTCTTTCTGATTTGCTGGACACCTACTATAAGGACAAGGCTGAGCGTGACCGTGTCAAACAACAAGCCAGTGAACTGATTCGTCGTGTTGAAAATGAACTTCAGAAAAACCGCCACAAACTCAAAAAACAGGAAAAAGAGTTACTGGCGACAGATAATGCTGAAGAATTTCGCCAAAAAGGAGAATTACTGACAACCTTCCTCCACCAAGTGCCTAACGACCAAGACCAGGTTATCCTAGACAACTACTACACCAACCAACCTATCACAATAGCTCTTGATAAGGCCTTGACTCCCAACCAGAATGCCCAACGCTATTTCAAACGTTACCAAAAACTCAAAGAAGCTGTCAAATACTTGACTGATCTGATTGAGGAAACCAAGGCAACCATTCTCTATCTGGAAAGTGTGGAAACTGTTCTCAACCAAGCTGGACTGGAAGAAATCGCTGAAATCCGTGAAGAATTAATCCAAACTGGCTTTATCCGCAGAAGACAGCGGGAGAAAATCCAGAAACGCAAAAAACCAGAACAATATCTAGCAAGCGATGGCAAAACCATCATCTATGTCGGCCGCAACAACCTACAAAACGAGGAGCTAACCTTTAAAATGGCCCGCAAGGAGGAACTTTGGTTCCATGCCAAGGATATTCCTGGAAGCCATGTTGTCATCTCAGGCAATCTTGACCCATCTGATGAAGTCAAAACAGACGCGGCAGAACTGGCCGCCTACTTCTCTCAAGGTCGCCTGTCAAATCTGGTGCAGGTAGATATGATTGAAGTCAAGAAACTCAACAAACCAACTGGCGGAAAACCAGGCTTTGTCACTTACACAGGACAAAAGACCCTCCGTGTCACACCAGATCCAGAAAAAATCGCATCCATGAAAAAATCCTGATTTTACTTGAAATCAGGATTTTTAACTTATACTCAAATAATATTCATACTCAATGAAAATCAAAGAGCAAACTAGGAAGCTAGCCGCAGGCTGCTCAAAGCACTGCTTTTAGGTTGTAGATAAGACTGACAAAGTCAGCTCAAAACACTGTTTTGAGGTTGCAGATAGAACTGACAAAGTCAGTAACCATATATAATCCAAGGCAACTCTGACGTGGTTTAAAGAGATTTTCGAAGAAGAGTATCAATTATAGGATCAATCTTTGCCACCTAGCTTCTCGTTGATTTTCATCATCACACTAGCAATTTTTTCGCCCCAATAAGGGTCTGATGCATATTCTACATTCATACCAGACGCCTTGTTGCCAAGGAAAGTTCTGCCCCTATCGATATAATTTTCCTTAATCCACTTGGTTGCACCTAAAATTCCCTTATCCACATCATCAAATGTTTTAGCAGAAAGGTAAGGTGTCGTATCATAGGCTGTAATGCCAAAGAAATTATTCTTATCTTTGGCAATCTTGCTCCGTCCCCAGTCGCTTTCTAAGGCGCTATGAGCAAGAAGGTAGAGGGCATTGATATGGTAATGTTCTTCGGCTTCCTTAAAGGTAGCTCCCTTATTTTCCAAGAGACTATTATCAATATTTAACAGACTAAATACCTTATCCAAATCTTCAGCACTATAGTTTGTAGCCTCTGTCAAGTCTTTGAAAAGGAAGGGATTTTCAAGATTAAAACCATCAAAATGCAGTCCATCTGCCGAATAATATTTCTTGCCTACTTCCATATCAGAAAGATGAGAAGCTACTGGAATGCTAGCATACTGGCTCACATAGTGATAAAAACGGTGTCCATCACTCTCATAATAAGGGATAAAATCCTTACTAGCATCTAGCGCTTGTAAATCTTCTATTTTCATGTAGCCTGACAAACCAGAAATAGTAATAGGTAGGCGCTTGTCATCACTTTTTCTATCCTTATCTAGCCAGACAACACTACCTTGCGATATATAGGAGAGCTTTTCACCATCTGCATTATAAATATTTGCAGTAACTGGAAGGACCTGATAATAATCAGAGCTAGTCTTCGACTCCTTATTCCACTTTCCATCGCTTCCTAGCTGATGACCATCAATAGTCTCATTTTTTGCCATGTAGCCACCGGATTTGAAGTAGTACCAGGCTTGATTTTTAGAATCGTATACCCATTCTTTATCAGCCATTTTGCCATCAGATTTAAGGTAAAACCATGACTCCTTATCCCAAATCCATTCATTGGCTGCCATATAGCCACCGGATTTTAGATAATAATAGTGACCATTTTCGAAAATCCATTCTTTATCAGCATGATTTCCATTTTCTTTGATATAAAACCAAGATTGGTATTGTTTGTCAAAAAGCCAACCTTGCTGTACTTTAGCGCCACTAGCACTCACATAAGCCTGTTCAATCCACTGACTTGTCAGTAAATAACCACCAGATTTGAAATAATAGTCCTTACCTTTGATTTGGAGCCATTCTTTCTCTGCGTGTTGGCCATCTGCTTTGATATAAAACCAAGCATCATATTGAGAATCATAGACCCAGTCTTCTATTACCTTGGCACCTGTAGCACCGACATAGGAAGCTCCTAGCCAAGCATTTCTTTTCATCTTTCCATCTTGGTCAAGATAATAGAAGGCTCCCTTATCTTCTACCCATTCTGATTTGGCCATATAACCCCCAGATTTGAGGTAAAAATAGTCGTCACCTTGTTTCAGCCATTCATTTTCAGCATAGTTGGTATCTTCTTTTATATAAAACCAAGATTGATAGTGAGCATCAAAAATCCACTCATTCGCTGCTGGACTACCATCAGCTTTTAGGTATTGTTTTCCTTGCCAAGTACCATCGCTGGCCAGTGCTCCTTCTGGTCTGGCTAAGAAAAATAGCAAAGCTAAAAAAACAAATCTCAATTTCTTCATAAACTTTCTTCCTCTGTTCTTTCCATTTTATTGTATCAAAATTCTCTATAATCAATATTACAAACTGATGAAAAATCAAGAACAGATTGATTGCAGTTTATCTCAGAGACTCTTTTACTTCCTTGCGGAGATTTTCCAGACTACTAATGCCGTACTTGTCCATAACCTTTGGTAGATTTTCGATGATATCAGGACAGGCATATGGATTGGTAAAGTTGGCTGTTCCAACTCCGATAGCAGAGGCTCCAGCCAGATACATTTCTAGGGCAGCTTCTGCCGAATCCACTCCTCCCATTCCAATGATAGGTAGGTCTGTTGTTTGGGCTACTTGACGGATAAGTTTGAGGGCTACTGGAAAGACTGCTGGACCAGACATTCCACCTGTTCCATTTGCCAAGATTGGTTTTCTAGTTTTGAGGTCAAAGCGCATACCAACTAGAGTATTGATCATGGTCAAGCCACTTGCTCCCGCATCTTCTGCAGCTTTTGCGACTGTGACGATATCCGTCACACTAGGAGTTAGTTTGACATAAACTGGCACATCAGAGGCTTCCACAGCTGCTTTCACCACATCATAAGCTAAATCTGGGTCTTGACCAATCAAAAGTCCATGATTACAGTGGTCAACATTGGGGCAAGAAATATTGAGCTCGATTGCTTTCACATTAGCTGCCTTGGAAATCCCATGAGAAACAGCTGCATATTCTTGTTTTGAAAAACCAGCTACATTGGCGATAATAGGAAGATTTGGATATTCTCTTTCCAGCCAAGGTAGCTTTTCAGCCAAAACAACTTCCAAACCAGGATTTTGTAAGCCAATTGCATTGAGCATGCCAGCAGGTGTTTCTGCCACCCTTGGAGTTGGATTTCCAAAACGGGCTTCAAGAGTTGTCGCCTTGATCATAATAGAACCTAAAAGATCTAAATCATAGTACTTGGAATACTCTTGTCCAAAACCAAAACAGCCTGATGCTGGAATGATTGGATTTTTCAAATCCAAACCAGGTAGAGAAACTTGTAAACGATTTGTAGTCATGATTTTCTCCTTATAATACAACTGTTCCTGTGCGGAAAACAGGACCATCTTCACAGACGCGTTGGCTGACCGTCTCGCTTTCTGGCACTTTTAGGACACAGGCATAGCAAGCCCCCATCCCACAAGCCATACGAGATTCCAGAGATAGATAGGCTCTTGGGTGGTCATAAAAGTTTTGATTGATATACTTCATCATGCCAGGCGCCCCACATGAATAAACAGCATCAAACTGACTGTCTAAATCATTAATGACAACAGACACATTTCCTTTAATGCCATATGAACCATCATCTGTCGTTACAAAAACCTGACCATATTGGGCCAATTCCTTTTCAAGGATAACAGCATCCTTGTTAGCAAAACCAAGGACTGTCACTACTTTCACACCACGCGCATGTAATTCTTTGGCCACCTCAAGCAAAGGAGGTACACCAATCCCACCTCCAACTAAGAGAACCTGGCTCTGCTCATCTAGGTCAGACAAGTCAAAACCATTTCCCTGAGGACCCATCACATCAAGAGTATCTCCCTGACTTAAGGTTGAAAAAATAGCTGTCCCAGTTCCCTCAATCCGATAAATAAGATGACACTGCTTATTTGCCTTATCAATAGACGAAATTGAAATAGGGCGACGCAAAAGATGGGCATCATCAGGCACACGAAGATGAAGAAATTGGCCTGCTCGCATAGCCTCAACCATTTCCCCTTCTAGGACTAATTCAAAGATTGCTGGTGCAATTTCCTCTTGTGCAACCACCTTCATAGTTTCCAATCGAATCGCACCCAAACGTTTCTTACATGTGGGATTCATGATTTTTCCTCCTTAAATTTTAAGGGGACCAGACAAAGAAAAGACCTTGCTAGTGCAAGGCCTCAGTTAAAATCGTACAACACAAGAGAGCACACTCAAAAAGTCTCCTCTAGAAAATTGCACTATTCTTTTATCTGACACCTTGTGAGTCTCTCTGGACTCCCCTTAAAGGTTAAATTTTTATTAGTATACTCTTTCAACCAAAAAAAGTCAAGTAGAAAACGAACATTCTACTTGACTTCACGAGATTATTTTTCACGAATGACTTCGACCTTGTAGCCATCAGGGTCTTTGACAAAGTAATAGTTAGGTGCAGTTCCTGGTAAACCATTTGGCTCAGTAACTTCATATCCTTTGGCACTATGCTCTTGATGAAGCGCCTCAAGATCAGGTGTACTTAGGGCGATATGGGCAAATCCATCTCCAACCACATAAGGACCATGATCGTAGTTATAAGTCAACTCCAACTCATAGTCGTCACCCTCAAGACCTAGATAGACAATCGTGAAGGCATGGTCTGGAAAATCTCTGCGACGCAATTCTTTAAAACCAAAAGCATCTTGATAAAATGAGATTGATTTTTCAAGATTTTCTACTCGCAAGCAAGTGTGTAGCATTTTTGAAGCCATATTTTTCTCCTTTACTTTTAAAAAGACTGGGACAATCCTGTTCCAGTCTTATCAGTTATTATTTACCAAGTTTTGCTTTCGCTGCATCTGCAAGAGCTGTGAAAGCTGCTGCATCATTAACAGCCAAGTCAGCAAGCATTTTACGGTTAACTTCGATCTCAGCCAATTTCAAACCATGCATCAATTGTGAGTATGAAAGTCCGTTCATACGAGCTGCCGCGTTGATACGAGTGATCCACAATTTGCGGAAGTCACGTTTTTTCTGACGACGGTCACGGTATGCATAGTAGTAAGAGTTCATTACTTGTTCTTTTGCAGTACGGAACAAGATGTGTTTAGCTCCATAGTAACCTTTTGCTAATTTAAGAATACGTTTACGACGTTTGCGTGATACAACGCCACCTTTAACACGTGCCATGTTTTATTTCCTCCAAATATTTCCTAGAATTGTTTACTTACAGTCAAGCTATTATTTCAAGCGAGTAAGCATTGCTTTGATACGTTTGTAATCTCCTGAATGCACCATAGATGCTTTACGAAGATGACGACGTTGTTTCTTAGTTTTTCCGTGGAAACGGTGAGAAGTGTAAGCACGGAAACGTTTAAGTCCACCAGAACCTGTACGTTTGAAACGTTTAGCTGATGCGCGGTGTGTTTTTTGTTTTGGCATGATTTTTTCTCCTTTATTTAACTTTCTGACAATTATTTTTTGTCAGTCGCTGGCGCCAATTGCATGAACATTTGACGTCCATCCATTTTAGCACGTTGTTCGATGATTGCAATATCTTGAGTTGCTTCAGCAAACTCGGCTAAAACTTTTGCACCAATCTCTTTATGGGTAATCATACGACCCTTAAAGCGAATAGATACCTTAACTTTATTTCCTTTTTCAAGGAATTTGCGTGCATTGCGAAGTTTTGTATCAAAGTCACCCTTGTCAATAGTTGGACTTAGACGAACTTCTTTCACAGTAACAACACTTTGTTTTTTACGTTGTTCTTTTTGCTTCTTCTGGTACTCAAATTTGAACTTACCGTAGTCCATAATTTTTGCAACAGGCGGTTTGGCTTGGGGTTGAATCAATACTAGGTCAACATTAGCGTTATCAGCCAAAGCTTGCGCTTCACTGAGTGGCTTGATGCCTAGCTGTTCTCCTTCAAGACCAATCAAGCGAACTTCACGTACACGAATCTCATCATTGATGAATAAGTCTTGCTTTGCTATGGTTTTCACCTCTTTTGTTTTATTAGAGAAAAACAATAGCGGACTCGTAAATATACAAGCCCGCACGTTATGATAGCGTTTCTTAGAAACTTTTCATCCGTAGGGCCAGGCAACTTAATGTCACAAGGCGAGAAGCTCTCACTTCTGCTTTTCTCAACTTTTATATGATACCAAGTTTTCTAGCCCTTGTCAAGATAAAAAGTTATTTTTTTGAAAAGTTTCTGCTCATTAACCAACCGTTTCGATTTTCCAACTATTCCACCCCTTAAAGCGTATAGCTCCTTGCTGGTCAATTCGATACACTTTGCTATTGATACCTTCCAGTCGGGTCAAGGTTTCCTGATGGGGGAGTTTCGTTCGATTATTCTTTCCAACTGAGATGAGAGTGATTTCTGGTCTGAGTTTTTCTAAAAAGGATGAACTTGATGACTTTTTAGAGCCATGTTGGCCAGCTTTCAAGACATCAACCTCTAAGTCAGGATATTGCTTCAGAAGATCCTTCTCTCCTTTCTCCTCCAAATTTCCTGTAAAAAGAAAGTTCTTATCCAAAAGTTTTCCATACAGAACCAGGCAATCTTCATGCCCTCCATCTCCCATTTTCCTTGGAGATAGAACTTCTAACTGACTTCCAAAAATTGGCAAGTTCTCTCCTACTGTCACACTACGCACCTTGGTTTGAGTCGCCTGTAGTTCTGCCACAAATTCCTTCTGTTTCAAACTGCCTTTTGACACTAAAATTTCGCCTACATGGAAAGCCTTGGTCACCTCCAACAAATCTCCAACATGCTCCTTGTCCGTGTTGGTCAAAATCAACTGATCAATCTTGGCCACTCCACGACTTTTGAGGTAGGGAATCAAGGTTCGCTGGGCATTGCTAGTCGTTACCTTTTCTTGCCAAGCCTCAATTTTCTTATTTGACTCTGCCTTGCCACCTACATCTATGAGAATGGTTTTCCCAGTTACATCCCGTAGGAAAATACTTTCCCCTTGCCCCACATCCAGCATGGTGATTTCATTTTCCAGTGGATGCTTGGTCAGGAAAAAGAGACCTGTAATCAATAAGCTTAATACTGCTAGCCTTTTAATGTTTTTTCTCAAATCATATACTAAAGCCAAGGAAATTAACAATAAAATCAAAAACCATGCATTGGGTTTGCCAAAGACTAGAGGTCTACTTGTCACCTGTGAGACCAAACGAATAATGCCCTCCAACCATTCAAAAATAAAATTCAGCTGAATGACTGGGTAGAGAAAGGAAAGGGCAAATAAGATAGACAAGAGCGGTAAGAAGACCAAGTCAAATAGAAAGGAAAAGACAAAGGTCAAAAGGATAGACCAAGGTTGAAATTCCGCAAAATAGAAGGATAGAATGGGCAATATGCCCAAGGAAATGACTAGACTTTCTCTAGCAACAGCCTTGAGCCCCTCCCCTTCTTTGCTGGTCATGGTCAAGATAAAAGCATAAGCGCAGGACAAGACTCCTCCTGCAGTCAGGAAAAAGTCGGGCATGATGATAAAGAGTACAAGCACCGTCAAGGCAAAATTATCCAAGCCCTTAACACCATGTTGAGCCAGTAACTTTTGCAAGAGACTGCGAATAACCGATGCTGAAAATCCTGTCATCCCTGCATAGATAAGGGAAAAGGGATAAGTCAGCCATTTCAACTTTTCTTGAGTCAAGCCCAATCGTAAGAGGAGTTTCTTAAATCCATCCATGAAAAAGCCTACCTGCATACCCGACAAGGCAAAGAGGTGGATAATTCCTAGACTGGAATAAAGCTCATTCATCTCCTCAAAGTCCGTGTCCAGATGTCCTAATAGAAGCCCCGTCATGTAATTGCGCATAGGATCTGGAAAATGTGTCTTAATCCAAACTACAGCCTTTCGACGTAAACTGGACAGGTTTTCACCTACATTCCAACTGCCAACCTTTTGAAGTGACTTGATACTCTTGATAGTCAGTGTCTGGTAAATCCCTTGAGTCTTCAAATAAGCTTTGTAGTCAAAACCACCAAAATTTCTCTGCCCGTCTGGCTCCGAAAGTTTTCCTTCTAGTTCTATCTCATGAAGGTCTGTTAAGGCTTGAAAGGCTTCTTTCTCCTCCTCGGACTGGAGTTGATAATAGACTTGAAAAATGCGGCCATCGGCCTTGCCACGAAAGGACAGACTGTCACCATTGACCTTAATAGTGTCGGGCAGAATCCGTACCCTTTCAACAGAATCCGCCAAATTTTGACTTGCTTGACTCTGTTGCCAATTTTGAAACAGAAACCAGAAACCAAAGATTCCACAAATCGCTAGAACTCTGCCTGCTGATTTCCAAGGAAATTGAATAAAGAGGCAGACTAGCAGAAAAACAAAGCCCAACAAAGCAAGATAGGATGCAGAAAAAATGGCGTAGTAAAGCCAGAGCAATAGAAAACTCAGGTAAATTAGGGGAATGGGGATGTTCTTAATCCACTGTAACATAGTCTTTTAACTTTTCTATCGTTTTAGCACCAATGCCAGAGACCTTCTTGAGTTCGTCTACTGACTTGAACTTGCCATTTGTTTCACGATGGTCAATAATATCCTGGGCTCGTTTTCCTCCCAACCCCTTGACCTGCTTGAGCTCTTCCAGACTGGCCTTGTTGAGATTGACCTTCTTTTCCTTGCTTGTTGAAGAAGTCGCTCCAGAACCTGACTGTTGACTAGCTTCTTCTCCCTTAGTTGGAACGTAAACCAGGGTCTCATCACTAACTTTCTGAGCTAGATTGAGCGACTTGCTATCTGCTTGTTCTGTCAAGCCACCAGCCTTCTGAACGGCATCATTGACCCGACTACCAACTGGCAAGTCATAAATACCCGGCGATTTAACAGCGCCTTTTACATCTACTGTGATTAGATTTTGTTCAAGAGATTCCTCATTTTCTTCCTTCCTCACTTCCTTTTCGGATACCGAATCCTTGGAAACAGCTGCAACTTCTGCATGCAAATTCGTTTCCTTGACAGGTGTTTGTTGAGCTGGCTTTAGCAGGAAAAATCCGCCAATAAACAAGCCTAGACCAGTACAGATGACAATGATTTTATACTCTTTGATTTTCTCGATAATTGCTTCCATATTTTCTCCTCTCTTAGATTATTCGTAAGAGGAAGAAAAAACAGTCGAAAAATTTCTTTTCAACTGCTTATTTATTTGCAAAATAGTCTTCCTTGATCAAGATATAATGAACTCTTGTAACGATTCGGCCTTCTTCATGCTGGTCCATACAAGCATATGGTTCTGCATAGGAAAAACGCATGCCTGATTTCTCCATGACCTTTCCAGATGCAGGATTATCCTTATCGTGAAGGGCGGTCAACTTGTTCATTCCAATCTTCTCAAAAGCCAGCTCAATCACAGCACGATTGGCTTCTGTCGTCAATCCTTGATTCCAATACTTTTTATTGATAATGTAGCCAATAGCTGCCTTCTTAAGAACAGAATCAATCTTGTGCAAATCAATAGTTCCGATAAATTCACCATTACTTTTTAATTCTATTCCCCAACGGCCCAAGGGATTAGCCAAGTAGAACTGAGCAATGTTATTCTTGGTTTCTTCCAAACTTTGATTTGTTTGAAAAGTATAGCGCGTATTGTCTCTGTCTGAGGCATACTCAAACATAGCTTCCGCATCATCCAAGGTTACAGGTCTAAGCAATAAACGCTCAGTCTCGACTATTGGATACTGAGCTAGTTTTAAAAAGATTGATTCCATACGTTTCTACCATTTAAAAGTATTTTTTACCAGTCTAGCATAAAAAAGAATTGATAACAAATTTTTCTTGCTTTTTAAAGCGGTTTCATATAGAATAAAATCATCACCTTATTTTATAGATAATTGTGATAAATCATTTACAACCCGTCAATAGAAAGTGAGATTTTCTCTATGTTAATCGGAATTCCAAAAGAAATTAAGAATAATGAAAACCGTGTTGCCCTCACACCTGCTGGTGTCCACAGCTTAGTCGGTCGTGGTCATCGCGTCCTTATCGAAACAAAGGCTGGTCTCGGTTCAGGATTTACTGATGCTGACTATCAAAAGCAAGGAGCTGAGATTGTTTCTACTGCTGCTGAAGCCTGGTCGGCCGAGTTGGTCGTCAAAGTAAAAGAACCACTAGCTTCTGAATATGGTTACTTACGTGACGACCTGCTTCTCTTCACCTACTTGCACATGGCCGCAGCTCCTGAATTAGCAGATGCTATGCTAGCAAAAAAAACAACAGGGATTGCCTATGAAACTGTTCGTGATCCCCAAGGTCAGTTACCACTCCTCGTACCTATGAGTGAGGTTGCAGGCCGTATGGCAGTCCAAATCGGCGCCCATTTCCTAACTAAGCAAGCAGGAGGTTCTGGTGTCCTACTAGGTGGTGTACCGGGTGTTCCTAAAGGAAAAGTAACCATTATCGGTGGCGGTGTCGTCGGGACCCATGCTGCCCGAATTGCGCTTGGTCTTGGTGCTCAAGTGACTATTTTAGATATCAGTGCGAAACGTCTTTCAGTACTTGAAGATGTCTTTGGCCATCAAATTCAAACTCTTATGTCCAATTCATTCAACATCGAATCAAGTGTCAGAGATGCGGATGTGGTGATCGGAGCGGTTCTCATCCCAGGTGCCAAGGCACCAAAACTGGTCACAGATGAGATGGTCAAGCAAATGCGTCCAGGATCAGTCATCGTTGACGTTGCCGTTGACCAAGGTGGCGTTATCGAGACAGCTGACCGTGTGACAACGCACGATGAACCTGTATATGAAAAACATGGTGTGCTCCACTATGCCGTTGCCAACATCCCTGGTGCGGTTGCTCGTACTTCAACCATTGCCCTAACCAATGTCACTCTTCCTTATATCGAATCTTTGGCTGGCAAAGGCTTCTCACAAGCAATCTCTGAAGATGAGGGCTTGCGCCAAGGTGTTACCACTTATCAAGGTTACTTAACCAGTCTTCCAGTAGCCCAAGGTCTCGATAAAAAATATACTCCAATTGACGAACTAATCTAAAAAAATCTAATTAGCAGATAAAAGAAAGATCAAGTCCACCTGACCTGCTCTTTTATACTATTCTGTTTCTTCTTGGCTTTCTTCACGCTCTTCATTTTTAATTGGAGCTGGTTCATAAGCTCGGATAATCTGAGCGACAACAGGATGGCGAACCACATCCTTAGCTGAAAAATGAACAAAGTCAATCTGATGGATGTTCTTGAGTTTTTCTTGGGCATCAATCAAACCTGACTTGACATTACGTGGCAGGTCAATCTGACTGCTATCTCCATTGACAATCATCTTAGAATTAAAGCCTAAACGAGTCAAAAACATCTTCATCTGCATGATGGTCGTATTTTGCGCCTCATCGAGAATGACAAAGGCATCATCCAAGGTCCGTCCACGCATATAGGCAAGAGGCGCAATTTCTATAATTTCACGCTCCATAAGACGAGTCGTTTGGTCTTTTCCCAGAATCTGATACAAGGCATCATAAACAGGTCGAAGATAAGGATCTACCTTCTCTTTGAGATCACCCGGAAGAAATCCAAGACTCTCTCCCGCCTCAACCGCTGGACGTGTCAAGATAATTCGTTTGACTTGCCCACGTTTAAGGGCAGTCACTGCCAAGGTCACTGCAAGAAAGGTCTTCCCTGTCCCTGCAGGCCCGATTCCAAAGGTCACATCGTGTTGTTTGACACTATCCACATAAAGCTTTTGTCCCAGGGTTTTGACACGAATAGGTTTACCAGTATTATCCTTGATGATTTCTTCTTCGTAAAGGGCGACAAACTTGTCGATTTCATCGTTTTTGACCATGCTAATCGCAGTCACCACATCTGGTGTACCAACGGTCATCCCACGGTTCACCAAGACCATGAGAGCTTGAATAACCTGACGAGCTTCCTCACAGGCAGTCTCTTCTCCCAAAACCTGCACAATCTCTGTACGGGCATGAATCACCACATCAAGCTCTTCTTCCATCAAACGAAGATGACGTTCATTGGAACCAAAAAGATGAAACAGGTCATCTGGATGACTCAGTTGAATGTCTATTGAATGTTCCTTCAAATAAAGAACCTCTCTAATCCTTTTATTTCTTTTTATTATAGCAAAGGGATGGAGAAATTACTAGCCCAAACCTAGTGAATCATGCTAGTGTTCTAAGTATTCTTGCCAGATAGCGTCAAAGTCTCCTAGGTTGAAAGAGAAACTGGCATGTTCCTCCAAAAAGCGACTCACCTCATCAAAATCATCTGTGTGTTTCGGAAATGCTGATTCTTCAAAAGCGAGGTCTGCCAAGATAGCTTTAGGACTATTACTTTTAGGATTGCGCTCAGTCATGAGCCAAGTGTAAAATGATTTTCTCATATATCTCCCTAAATCAACTCTGTCCCAAACTGGTCTTGTTTGATTTTACCAGCCTTCATCAAGCCACCGAGTGCTTTCTTGAACTGACCTTTAGAAATACCAAAGGTTGCTTTGATGTCGTCTGGAGATGACTTATCATTCAAGGTCATGAAACCGCCATTGCTTTCCAAGTAGGTCAAAATCATCTGGGCATCATTTTCCAACATTTCAAAGGAACGTGGTTTGAGGGAGAGATTCAGCGTACGGTCAACCTCGCGGAAACCAATGACACGCGCATCTAAGACTTGACCCAAACGTGGCTCTGCGTAGCGCTCACTAGGATGGATAAAGCCAAGCATGTTATTTTCTGGCAGGTAAACAAAAGTTCCTGACAGCTTGAGGCGGTAAACAATGGCTGGCCAGTTTTGGTTCTGCATGTTGTTGTAGGCAGGACGAGCCAGACGTTGGAAGTCTTCTTGATAAGCCAAGAGTCCCCAGATACGATCTTTCTTGTCCACTTCGAGACGGATGTAGAGTTGATCACCCTTCTTAGGCCAGAGTTCCTTAAGTTCAGGGAGGATATCTAGTGACACAACGATTTCCTTGTCAGGAAGACCTGTATCCACAAAGACACCCAAGTCCTTACGAACCTCTGTAACACGGCCCCAACCAAATTGATCCTGAGTTGCAGTTACTTCTAGAGTGGTCAAGCGGAGTTTCTGCTTCATATCCGTGTAGGCAAAACCCTTAACCGTATCCCCTACTGTATGCTGACCTTCTTCCTTAGTAAGAGCATAGGTTTGACCATCCTTTTGCACAAAGTAAAAACGGTCATTTTCATCTATGATCAGTCCAACGATAAAATTAGCAAGATTTGTATTCATATTTCCTTCTTTCGAATAAAACTCAGCCAGCAATGCCAACTGAGTTTTTCTGTTTATTTTTAGACTTCCAAAAGTTCTTTCTCTTTGTTGGCAGTCATGTCGTCGATGTGTTTAACAGCATCGTCTGTTACTTTTTGAATGTCTTTTTCAAGAGTCTTCAATTCGTCTTCAGTGATTTCTTTTGCTTTCTCTTGTTTCTTAGCTTCATCCATAGCATCGCGACGGATATTGCGGACAGCCACTTTAGCATTTTCACCGACCTTCTTCACTTCTTTAGCAAGATCACGACGAGTTTCTTCTGTTAGAGCTGGGATAACCAAGCGAATCACAGAACCATCGTTAGCTGGTGTGATACCAAGATCAGAAGCGTTCAAGGCACGTTCGATATCTTTCAATGAAGACTTGTCAAATGGTGTTACCAACAAAACACGCGCTTCTGGAATCGTAATTGAAGCGATTTGGTTAAGAGGAGTTTCTACTCCGTAGTATTCTACATGTACACGGTCAAGCAAGCTTGCATTGGCACGACCAGCACGGATACCACCAAATTCACGAGCAAGTGATTGGTGAGACTGGGTCATTCTCTCTTTAGCTTTTTCAATAATTGCGTTAGCCATAATCTTTCTTATTCCTTTTCTTCGATATTATTTGAAACTGTTGTTCCGATATTTTCACCAAATACGACACGTTTGATGTTGCCTGGTTGGTTCATGTTGAAGACAACCAAGTCAATGTCGTTATCCATTGAGAGGGTTGAAGCTGTTGAATCCATGATACGAAGACCTTTATTGATAACGTCACGATGGGTCAATTCTTCAAACTTAACGGCTGTTTTGTCCTTCTTAGGATCGGCATTGTAAACACCATCTACGCCATTTTTTGCCATAAGGATGGCATCCGCTTCGATTTCAGCTGCACGAAGAGCCGCTGTTGTATCGGTTGAGAAGTAAGGTGAACCAATTCCGGCACCAAAGATAACGATACGGCCTTTTTCAAGGTGACGAAGGGCACGTCCACGTACGTAAGGCTCTGCTACTTGTTGCATGGCAATAGCTGTTTGTACACGCGTATCGACACCAACTTGTTGCAATGAATCTGCCATCACAAGAGCATTCATAACAGTCCCAAGCATTCCTGTGTAATCTGCCTGAACGCGGTCCATTCCTGCTTCTGCAGCAGGTTCTCCACGCCAGAGATTTCCTCCACCGATAACAAGGGCAATTTCGATACCTAAGCTATGAACTTCTTGAATCTCTTTTGCGATTGTTTGAACTGTTTGGATATCAATCCCTACGCCACGTTCACCGGCAAGGGCTTCACCTGATAACTTGATTAAAATACGTTTATACTTGGGATTCGCCATTTTCACTCTCCTTTTTTTATCCTACCTATTTTATCACAATTTCTAAGATTTTTATAGTATCATGAGCAATTCTTTCAAAAAAATTAGACCGTTAAAAATTCCTCTAAATCGTTAAGGGCACGCTCTGCAATTTTTTCATAACGAGCCTTCTTATCACGAATACGTTCGCCTTCCAACTCTTTGATAATCCCAAAATTGACATTCATTGGTTGGAAATGTTTGCTATCAGCGTGAGTGATATAATGAGCCAGACTTCCAATCGCTGTGGTCTCTGGGAAGATAGCTTCACTTTCACCCTTAAAGAGACGAGCCGCGTTAATCCCCGCAACTAAGCCTGACGCTGCTGACTCAACATAACCTTCCACACCTGTCATCTGACCAGCAAAGAAGAGGTTTGGCTGTTTCTTAGAACGATAAGTCTGCTCAAGAAGATTTGGTGAATCCATGTAAGAATTGCGGTGCATGACCCCATAACGTACAAACTCCGCATTTTCAAGACCTGGAATCATTTGGAAGACACGTTTTTGTTCTCCCCATTTGAGGTGGGTTTGGAAACCGACGATATTGTAGAGGCTACCAGCTGCATTATCCTGACGAAGTTGAACAACCGCGTACGGTGTTTTGAATTCGCCATCACGAGGTCCAGTATAGTCGTCTGGATACTCCAGACCGACTGGTTTCATAGGACCATAAAGCATGGTTTTAATACCACGTTTGGCCATGACTTCGATAGGCATACAACCTTCAAAGTACTTTTCTTTTTCAAAGGAATTCAGCGGTGCTTCTTCCGCATTAACCAAGGCTTCATGGAAATCCATAAACTCTTGCTTGGTCATGGGCGCATTGAGATAGGCCGCCTCTCCCTTATCATAACGAGACTTGAGATAGACCTTGCTCATATCGATAGTGTTGACGTCGATAATAGGCGCTGCCGCGTCGTAGAAATAGAAGCCATCGCCGTCATTAAGGGCATGAATCTTCTCAGCCAGGGCATCGCTGGTCAAAGGACCAGTCGCCACAACTGTGATAACATCTGTCGGCAATTCTGTAATTTCATCACGAACCACTTCAATCAAGGGGTGGTTGGCCACTTTTTCGGTCACCATTTGAGAGAAACCATCACGGTCTACCGCAAGGGCTCCGCCTGCAGGAACACGTGTAGCCTCAGCAGATTCCAAGATGACAGAACCCAAGCGACGCATTTCTTCCTTGAGAAGACCAACAGCATTGGTCAAAGCATCCCCACGCAAGGAATTGGAACAAACTAACTCAGCAAAATTGTCTGTTTTATGCTGAGGAGTAGGTTTTACACCACGCATTTCATAGAGTTTAACTGGAATACCACGCTCTGCGATTTGGTAGGCTGCTTCAGAACCTGCCAAACCAGCACCGATAACATTGATATAAGATTGAGACACGACACTAATACCTCTTTGGGTGGAACCTAAGTTCATATCAAAACAAAGCACTAGCTTGTTTAACACCCACAAATCTTTCTATTTTTTTCTTCTACTAGTATAACAAAAAAAGGGAAGAAGGCAAACTTCCCTGTTTAGTCATTTTCTTGATTTTCTTCCCAGTCGTGGTAGGCAGCATAGAGCTGACTCTTGTTCCACTGGTAAATCTTAGCGACTTCCTTGATGGCTTGATTTTTCTTCATACCTTTCTGGATGCGGACTTGGATTTCTAAGAACAAGTCCTCCTCGTCCTTTTCCTCCAAATCTTGGCTAGCACCTTCAACGATGAGAAGACATTCACCCTTGAGAGGCGTTTCAGAGATGCTTTCCAGCAATTCAGAGATCTTTCCTCGTTGGTATTCTTCATAGATTTTAGTCAATTCCCTAACCAAGACGACCGAGCGGTCACCATAAACTGCTAGCATATTTTCCAACGTATCTGCCACACGATGGGGCGATTCATAGAAAATCTGAGTTTCAGGATAGTCTTTTTTCAAGTCGAAAAATTGCTTTTGCTGGCCTGATTTTCTCGGTAAAAAGCCGTAAAAGATATGTGGCTGTGGCGCTAAACCACTGGCAATCAAGGCAGAAATTCCTGCAGAGGCACCTGGAACAGTCACAACAGCAATCTCTTCCTCAATCGCTGCCTTAACCAAATCATGACCAGGGTCTGAGATGCTAGGCAGACCCGCGTCGGATACCTGAGCAATACTTTGCCCTGCTTTCAGGAAACCAATCAAATCAGGAATTTTTTCCTTAGCATTGTGCTCATGAAAACTAATCTGCTTAGTAGAAATGTCAAAATGCTTGAGAAGAAGACCTGTATTGCGCGTGTCCTCAGCAGCAATCCAGTCCACTTCTTTCAAGGTCTGGATAGCTCGAAAGGTCATATCATCTAGATTGCCAATCGGCGTTGCCACTAGGTACAGCTTACCGTAGGGAGACTGCCCCTTAAAACTTTTTTGAATCTGCATGCCTACTCCCTGTATAACAACTCATCACAGAACATACATTCCTCGTCCTGCTCCCGACGTTGCCCATAAAAATCATTACATACGTGAAATCCGTCTTTATAGATTCGACGGACACTTTCACGAACATGCTTAGCCTTGACAGGAGCGTCTGCTTCCACCTCACCCAAGCGTTCGCGCAACTTACTATTTTCTAAGCGAAGAGCTGTATTTTCTTCTACCAGGCTCTTGAGATTTTTCTTGATGGCTTCCACATCGGCCAAGGTTACCAATAACTGTTGGGAAAAATCATCCAGCGCGTCAAATAATTCTTTTTTGTCCATAAAACAGCCCTTTCCTTTCTTTATCATTCATTTTTGAGTTTATATTTCTTTCAAGACCAGATATTCCATGGCATTTTGAAAGCTGACATTAGCTTGCCACATTTTTCTAGCTTCTAGCAAATCTTGTAGAATCACTCTTACTCTTGCTTGCAGGAGGTCCTGCCCACAGAGGACTTCAAGAATCCGTAAAACCTGATCTTGTTTTTCCTTGTCATCTGCCAAGCTAGCTAGTTTAGCAACTTGCAAATAACTTTCTTTTTTCTTAGCTACTAACCAAGTCAGCAGGCGTTCACTTTCATCGACCAAGGTCCAAAAGCCTGCCTGATTTGCCAACTTTTCTGCTTCAGCTCGCGATTGACTAAACTGGGCTAAAAGAGTCGCTTTTTTCTTAACCAGTCCCAGTTGTTCTAAGAGCAAGATGAGTTTTTCTTCTTGCTTTTTAAAGTGGAAAATCTGGGTCCGACTTCGGATTGTCGGTAAAATCTTTTCTTCATCGCTTGTCAAGAAGAAAATATAAACCTCACTCTGGGGTTCTTCGATGACCTTGAGCAGAGAATTGGCTGCATTAGGATGCATTTTCTCAGCTTGCTCGATAATAAAGACCTGTTGCTGGCTTTCAATCCCTGCATGAGAAAACTGACCCACCAATTCCCGAATGCGTTCTGTCTTGATGACCTGATTGACTGGCTTAATTAAGGTGACATCTGGAAACTCTTCCTGTTCAATCAGCTTACAATTTCGGCATTTCTCACATGGTAAAACACCTACTTTATCCGTACAAAAGAGGCTCTTAGCCAAAAACTGCGCCATTTCCAAGCTTCCAAAGAAACCTGAAAAGAGATAGGCGTGATTGAGCTGGTCTTGCTCCAAAATACGGACAAAGCGGTCAAACTGATCTGGCTGCCAGGCCTTTAGTTGATCTTGTTTCATTTAGCTAATCCCATTCTATCAAACAAGATAGCCTTGGTAGTTTCCACAACTTGCTCCAAAGGGAGACTAGCATCAATCTTGACAATACGATTTCCTTCTTTGTCCAGAAGAGAAAGGTAGCCTTGACGGACTTTTTTATGCAAGTCCAACCCTTCTAAGTCCAAACGATTGACCTCACGATTGCTATTAGCAGCAATGCGAGCCAGTCCCTCTTCCACCTCGATGTCAAAATAGAGTGTCAAATCGGGTTTAAGGCCATCTGTCGCAAACTGATTGAGCCAATCAATGGCGTCAATATCCAAGCCACGACCAAATCCCTGATAGGCAACGGAACTATCGATGAAGCGGTCCATAATGACCAACTTGCCAGCTTCAAGTGCTGGAAGAACTTTTTCCACCAAGTGCTGTCTGCGACTAGCAATATAAAGAAGCAACTCTGTCTTCGCATCCATCTGAGTATGACTTGGGTCCAAAATTACTTCCCGAATCTTCTCCCCAATCAAGACTCCGCCTGGTTCACGGGTCGTCAGAACCTCTACCCCTTTTTCCTCTAAAATTGGTAGCAGAGCCTCTAAAACACTGGTCTTTCCTGCTCCCTCTGGTCCCTCAAGAGAGACTAAAAATCCTTTTGACATGTCTAACTCATTTCTTTTTTACTACTTCTATTCTATCAAAAAAATAGGGGTTTGTGACAATCTTTTTGCTTCTCATTTCAACCACCATAAAAGAGGCAGACAAAACTACCTCTTATTTACCTAGTTCTTGTGTTCGTTTGTAGGCTTGACCAACTGCATCCATGACTGTTCCTCGAAAAGCATGCGCTTCTAGGCTTGCTACACCAGCGATAGTCGAACCACCTGGGCTACAGACTTGGTCTTTCAAGACCCCAGGATGTTGCTGACTTTCAAGGACCAATTGCCCAGCTCCTACCACGGTTTGAGCTGCCATTTTTAAAGCTGTTTCCCGTGGCAATCCTGTCTGAACACCTGCATCTGCCAAGGCCTCAATAAAGAGATAGACAAAAGCCGGCCCACAGCCTGCAAGACCTGTCGCCGCGTCGATTAAGCCTTCTCCTAGTTCAACCAAGAGACCAGCCTTAGTTAAAAGCTGACAAAAGAGATCACTGTCCTCAACCCTGCAATTAGGAGACAAGGCATAGCTAATCACTCCTTGACCGATAGAAGCAGGAGTATTTGGCATCATACGAATAATTCTGTGTTGATTTGGGATAAGACTTGCTAGTTTTTCTAAAGTCAATCCAGCTGCCATGGAAATCAAAAGAAGACTTTCTCTTTTTTCAAGGATGGTCTGGTATTGAGAAAGCAGTTCAGAAAACTGAGCAGGCTTAACTCCTAGAAAAATCACATCTGCTTCTGCGAAGATTTCGTCATTGCTAGAAGCCTGACCGCCAAAGTCGGCGATGAAAGCATCCACCTTGGCTTGACTACGATTGGCAAGGAGAAGGTCATCACCCGTCTTGGCCTGCAAAACAGCCTTGGCCAAACTAGCACCCATATTCCCCAAACCGATAAATCCAATCTTCATCTCTTACTCCCTTATCTGTCCGTCACCAGTAACCACATACTTGTAGCTAGTCAACTCCTTCAAGCCCATTGGACCACGCGCGTGCAGTTTCTGAGTAGAAATCCCCATTTCACAACCAAGACCAAATTGGCCTCCATCTGTGAAACGAGTTGAGGCATTGACATAAACCGCTGCTGAGTCCACTTGATCTGTAAAGTAAGCTGCAGCTTCAGCATTTTCCGTCACAATGGCATCCGAATGATGGGTACTGTGAGCTTCAATGTGGGCAACCGCTTCTTCTAAACTGCTCACAACCTTAACAGCTAGGACATAGTCTAAAAACTCAGTGTCAAAGTCTTGGGCCGCAGCTGCTTTACCTGAAACAAACTGACTCGCTTTCTCATCCAAGCGGAATTGAATTGGCTCCAGTCCAGCTTCCTTGCGCTCTGCAACTAGAACTTGCTCCAAGCGAGGAAGGAAGCTTGCTGCTTTGTCTTCATGAAC
Organism: Streptococcus sp. KHUD_011; assembly: GCF_046352925.1. Taxonomy (GTDB): domain Bacteria; phylum Bacillota; class Bacilli; order Lactobacillales; family Streptococcaceae; genus Streptococcus. Next base: position 1,187,190 of record NZ_CP157578.1, read on the forward strand.
AAGTAGAACCTCCATGGCATTGCAGACAGAAGGACGACTAGTTTTGGCATTGTTGATGATAGACAGTGCCTTGTCCTCATCTGCGTCCTTATCGACATAAACATGGACAATCCCAGTTCCTGTCTCGATAACTGGTACAATAGCATTTTCAACCACTGCATTGATCAAACCAGCCCCTCCACGAGGAATGAGCAGGTCTAGATAGCCCTTGGCCTTCATCATAGCATAGCTACTTTCACGGCTGGTATCTTCCACTAGTTGAATCACATCTGGATGAATGGTCGTTGTCTCCAAACCCTTCTTCAAGGCTGTGACAATGGCATGGGCCGTTTGATAGGCATCCTTACCACTACGAAGAACAACTGCATTTCCACTTTTAAGAGCCAAAGCAGCCGCATCAGACGTCACATTTGGACGGCTTTCATAGATTATACCAATAACTCCCATAGCTACACGTTTCTTGGTGATAACCAAGCCATTTTCAAGCTGACTTGTTTCCAAAACTTCACCGATTGGATCTGGTAAAGCAACCACTTCACGAATCCCGGTTGCCATTGCTTCTATACGACTTGCATCCAAATAAAGACGATCCAGCATTACATCTGAGATTTTACCCTTAGCAGCTTCCATATCAAGGGCATTGGCTGCTAAAATTTCCTCAGTAGCTGCTAATAAGTGATCAGCCATGGCTAGCAAGGCTTGGTTTTTCACCTCTTCACTAGCTGTGTTAATCGATTTTTTAACAGCCTGTACCTGTTCAAATTGTTCTTGTGTACTTACCATAATTTACCTCTAAAATTCTGTAAAGAGTAGTTGGATTTCAGGAGTAATGGAAATCCAATCGTCACGGTGAATCAAGACACCTTTGGCTTTTTGAGAACGCAACATATCCTCCAAAGCAGATGCTCCAAATTGCACGCGTCCTTTTCCAAGTGATTTTCCACTTTCCTTGTCAAATACTGTCACAATATCACCGTAAGAAAAGGCCCCTTCTGCGTCAACTACACCAGATAAGAGAAGACTCTTTCCATGTTGGGAGAGAGCTTCTGCAGCCCCTTTATCAACCCAAATAGAACCCTGACTCTGAGCATAGAATGCAAGCCATTGTTTCTGGGTACGAAGTCCCTTCTCTTGCGCAACAAAGTAAGAACCATCCTTGGTCTCCTCAGCCGCCTCAATCATAGCATCTGCCTTCAAGGATGAGCAGATATAAACAGGAACTCCTGATTCTGTCGCAATAGTTGCAGCCTTGATTTTGGTTAGCATGCCCCCAGTTCCATTTGACGAGCCAGCTCCACCAGCCATATCAATAATCTCACGATTGATGGTCTCGATTTTCTCCAAGCGTTTGGCTTTTGGATCTGAATTAGGATTTCCAGTATAGAGACCGTCCACATCTGTCAAGAGGACTAAAAGGTCTGCTTGGACCATGGCCGCTACCTGGGCACTAAGAGTGTCATTGTCCCCAACCTTGAGCTCATCAATAACGACACTGTCATTCTCGTTGATGATAGGAATTGCCCCACGACTAAGTAGAACTGACAAAGCCTGATGGGCATTTTTATAACGGCGCTTATCCACAAAGTCATCCTGGGTCAGCAAGATTTGTGCAGAAACGATTTGGCGCAAGAGAAGGTTGGTCGTGTATTCTTCCAACAAAAGCCCTTGTCCTACCGCTGCTGAGGCCTGTTTATCAGCAATCTTAGTCGGACGCTTTTTAAATCCTAAGGCTCCAAAACCAGCAGCAATGGCACCCGACGACACCAAAATCAACTCATGACCAGCTTCGTGCAACATAGCCAATTGCTGGGTAATAGCCTTTACCTTACTACGTGATAAACTTCCATCCTCATTCGTCAGAGAAGAAGTCCCCACCTTAAAGACAATCCGTTTGAATTTCATAGTCTCACTCCGATTCTTCATATTTATCCATTATAACATGAATGGCAGGAAATAGAAAAGAGTTGATAGGAAAAAGAAGGCCCTAAAACCTTCTTTTTTACTGCTGTTCTGATTCCGATTTATTTGCACTTGTTTCAGTGCTTTGTGAAGTTGAAGAAGTCAAATCTTGACTAGTTGAAGAACTTGTAATACTTTCGTGTTGACTCGTTTCTTTATTTTCAAGATCTTTTTTCACTACTTCATTGGATTCTTTTATTTCTGAGTTACTTGTATCTCTAGTTGTAGCAGATTTCTCTACCGGAACATCCACTAACCAGGCACCACTTGAATCAACAGTATAGCCTTCTGGTGTCTTACCGTTCACAAGTAATTGACCATTTTCTTTCAAGAAGTACCATTTATCCTTGTCTTTAATCCAACCAACAGCTCGTGAACCGTCTTCCTTATAGAAATACCAATCATTTGCCTTTTTAAGCCAGCCTTGCTTCATAGCTCCTGATTCTTCTAGATAGTAATGATGACCAGAAACTTCTATCTCGCCTGTCTTCATGGTACCAGTAGAATCCATATAGTACCAGGTTTCTTTATCTTTTACCCAGCCCGTTTTCATTTCCCCTGATTGAGCAAAATAGTACCATTGTCCATCAATCTTACGCCATCCTGTTATCATATCCCCATCATTTGATAGATAATAGGTCTGACCGCCAGTATTAAGCCAACCAGTCTCCATCTGATTTTCTTTGTTGAAATAATACCAGCTTCCATTGATTTTCTTCCAATTTTTAGCAGATGCACCAGAGTCTGTCAAATAGAACCAACGATTGTTCCATTTTTTCCATTGATTCTGTAACAAGATACCCGTTTGGTTGAAGTAATACCATTCACCCTTGATTTCATTCCAACCAACTGCATATTCTCCTGTAGAGTCAGGCGCTTGATACCACCAGTTTCCATAAGCACTCTTATGCCAACCAGCTTGAAAACTTGGAATCTGCTTGTAAGAAGTTGAAATATTGACAAAACCATCTTGTCGAATATCAAAAACTGTCGCATCATAGTCTTTGCTGGCTGCGTTAATTCTCTCAATTCCTCGTTCTTTGAGCCAATTGACATACTCACTATCAACACCATTTTTCCAAGGTAAACTATCCGAAGTTTGAACAATCAAACTCGGACTCAAATTTTTAATGAAATCCTTGGTGTTTGATTTATTGGTATCATAGTGATGATTAAACTTCATCAAATCAACTTTTCCAATGAGAGGACCATACTTGTCTTCTGCTCCATGAGCATTATCCAAATCTCCTCCGAGGTAAATTTTCTTACCATTGACTTTCACTACACTAATCAAAGAATTAGAATTGTCATCCCAAATTTTCTTTAATTCACCTGATGAATCAGTTTCATTTTCATAGTTATAGAGTTGAATATCCATGTCCCCAAACTGAAAATGAGCATCTCCTTGTGTAATGTTTTGAATAACTGAAACACCTTTTTCTGCAGAAGTCTGTAAAACCTTATCATAGCCATACAGATTATCCCATAGATGAGTTGGTGTTGTAATCCGACTATCAGAGTATTTTTTCATGTAGATACGGCCAACTGGATAGGTTTGCAGTAACTCATCAACGTTTCCAATATGGTCACTATGGGTATGGGTTACCAAAATAAAATCAAGTTTTTGGACACCCAATTCCTTTAAATGTCGTGAAACACGATCTGTCAGAACATGCTTGTATGACGTCTCAATTCCTTCTCTCCATGGATAACGAGAATCACTTCCGTCTGAGAAATCATAATCTTCTCCTGTATCCACCATGGCAAAATGTCCATTACTTTCAAGAATAATTGCATCACTGCCACCTTCTTGAACATTAATAAAGTGAATTTTGTTTCCTGAGCTTTCTTGAGCTTGAACATTCCCATACCATGACAAACCTAAAAAAGCGCCTACAAGTGCCAAACTAGTTAATTTCTCTTTCATTCTTACTTTCTCAATCTCTCCAATGTTTCCTTAAAAATATCTGGGATATCTGCTGTAAATTCCAAGGTCTCACCTGTTCGTGGATGCGTAAATCCTAGAGTCTTGGCATGAAGAAATTGTCCATGTCCTTTCAGAGTCTTGCGAGGACCATAGACTTCATCACCAGCGACTGGATGACCAATATAAGCCATGTGAACACGGATTTGGTGGGTGCGCCCTGTCTCCAGTTGCAACTCTACTAAGCTATAATCACCAAAGCGTTCCAAAACGTGAAAACGGGTTACCGCAGGCTTACCTTTGGCAGTCACAGCCTGTTTCTTACGGTCTTTTTCACTACGGCCAATCGGAGCTTCAATGACACCCCGATCATTGGGCAAATTTCCATGAACAATCGCCCAATATTTGCGGAGAGACTTTTTATCCTTGAGTTCTTGGGCAAGTGCTAGATGTGCCTCATCGTTTTTAGCAATCATGAGAAGGCCTGACGTATCCTTATCAATACGGTGAACAATTCCTGGACGCAGAACCCCATTGATACCAGACAAGTCCTTAATATGATACATAAGGGCATTTACTAGGGTTCCACTAGTATGACCAGCACTCGGATGCACAACCATTCCCTGAGGTTTGTTAACGACAGCCACATCCTCATCTTGGTAGATGATTTCTAGCGGAATATCCTCAGCCACATACTCTAATACCTCTGGTTCTGGCACATGGTAAGTGACGACATCGCCCTCTTGGACAGTGTATTTAGCTTTCTTGACTTGGCCATTGACCAAAACCTGACCTGATTTGATTTGTTCATTCGCGAGACTGCGTGATAATTCTGTCAAATCCGACAAAGCCTTATCTAAACGCAGGCCACCAGTTTCAATTTTAATTTCCATTTATTTCCTCTTTTAGCATTGCAATCAATAAAACAATCACTCCAACCGTCAGATAGCTATCTGCCACATTGAAAATTGCAAAATTGATAAAGTCAAGGTGAAACATATCCACAACAAAGCCCTGACTCACCCTGTCAATAAAGTTTCCAAGACCACCTGCAATAATCAAGGTCAAACCCAAGACCATCCATAGTGAGTCCTCCATGTGTTTATGTAGATACCAAATGGCACCTACCATAACGACAAGTGTAATGATAGCAAATAACCACTGCTGGTCTTGTAGCATCGAAAAGGCAGCCCCTCGATTTTGCAGGTAGGTCAAGCTAACGAAATTGGGAATCCAAGAACGCACTTCACCCAGTGGAATCTGCTGAACGATATAGGATTTTACCAACTGATCCAGCCCAATCAAAAGCAGTACAATGACTGCCACTATTCCTCTTTTTTTCATGATTTCCTCTTTTGATCAAAATATTCTTGCATGACTTCTACAAAGAGAGTCCCAGCTTGACTGAGTTCCACTTCCTCACGTTTGACATAAACCATGCGGTTATCTAAATTATCCTTGAGACGAATAACTGTAATGCCATTGACACTGTCACTATCTAAAAATCCAGAACCAGTCGCATAGGCGTCCGTCCGCTCTAAAATACCATTCAAGGTAGCGCGGTCTGTCACATTAAACATCTGTGAGCTCGCACTGGTATCGACAAAGTTCTCTGAATAATAAAGGTACTCGTCTTTCTCTTGAGTAAAACGAACCGTTGGTAAATCTGCTAAATCCTCCATGACCAATTCCTCTTTCTGAGCTAAAGGGTGCCCCTCGCGGAGATAAATGTGGGTATGAAAGGGAATTAATTCAATGACCTCTAAGCCTAGCTTTTCAACCCGTTGCATAATCCCTTTTTTATTTTGATTGTTGAGGTAGATAATCCCGATATCACTATGCCCTTGGGCCACTTCGTCTAAGATTTGAACAGTAGTTGATTCAAAAATACGGAAGTTCTTATAGTCAGGATAGCGCTCTGAAAAGGCCGTAATCGTTGGTGGCAAGAAGTCATAGTGCTGACTAGCAATGGAAAATTCATCTTTTTCTTCCTCAGGGTTGGCATACTGATTTTGAAAAATATCAAATCCTTTAACCAATTCTTGCGCTTTTTCATAGAATTCCATACCACGACGAGTCAAGAAAGTCCCTGAGCTGGTCCGACGGAAAATCTTAAAGCCCAACTCTTTTTCCAAATCACGAACAGAAATGGACAGACTCGGCTGACTAACATACATCTTTTCAGCAGCTTCACGGAAAGTACCGCTATTCGCAATGGCAACAACATAGCGTAATTGTTGAATGTTCATCTTCTACCCCCAACTTCTTTATTTTTTCATTATACCATATTTTAGTAGTTTTCCAAAAAGGAAAAAAGTCAGGAAACTTTCAAATCTCAATGAATACTCTAACCTCCCAAGACAAAAATTAGAATGATATCTTTTTTCAGTCTTCATATGAGTTCAAACAAATAAAAACAGCAAATCTTCTTGATTTACCGTTTAAAACATGATACAAATCCAATTTACCATAATTTTATAAAAAATCCCTCTGAACTTTTCTTCTATCTCTATGAATCAACTAGAATAAGACTCTTCAATCCTATTAACTATATCTGGACCTACCTCCCAAATCCCAACATAAGGTTGTTCAATATACTGTTTTTCTTTCATAGTATATAGATAGACTACACTATCATTTTCTTCATTCTGATAAGTGGATTTGATAATGACGTAATTTTCAACATTTGTCGGTTGATCATTTAAACTTTCTAAAGTTGTAGATCTGGACTGTCCCTGTATCTCATCAATCAACTTTGAAACTTCTTCTCTCTTGATTATAGTTTTAACATCTTCAGTGAGTTTTTTCTGCAGAGAAATAACAGAGATTGTTTTAGTTTCAGTAAAAATAAGTTTTTTCTTACTGACACAAGCAGATAGGACAAGAAAAGAGATTGAACAGACTATTATAGTGATAATTTTTTTCATACTAGTCCACATCCTTTCCATATCTCTTCTCTCTTACCCGAATACAATTATAATATCAAATCTTAGCAATTTTTACAATATCTTATTCCCTTATAAAAATTGTTCCTGTAAAAGTTTTACATTCAACTATTTTATGATTGTAAAATGAAGTAGCCGACAAATTCGCTTCTTACATTGGTTTTTAAAATATGGGTATCAAACCAAAAAAACAGGCTCTCCGAAAACTCGGAAAGCCTTATTTAATGCTACTTCTAGCTTCCTCGCCTTTATATTTCAAGGCTCGGGATAAAAAGGTTCACTGGACCTTTTTATTTAGCGATTGGGTAAACAGAAACTTGTTTTTTATCGCGTCCTTTACGTTCAAAGCGTACTACGCCTTCAACTTTAGCGAACAAAGTATCGTCTCCACCACGTCCAACGTTTACACCTGGGTAGATGTGTGTACCACGTTGACGGTAAAGGATTGATCCACCTGTTACAGTTTGTCCGTCAGCTGCTTTAGCTCCAAGACGTTTCGCTTGTGAATCACGTCCGTTTGATGTAGAACCTCCACCTTTTTTGTGGGCGAAAAGTTGCAAGTTGTTAAGAGTCATTTTTAACATAATGTTTTCCTCCGTGTTAGTTTTCTGTGATAACTCTGGTTTGGACGAACTCAGAAGAGTTCTCCGATAAGTTTGCCATACCTAAGAAAAATGATTCAAAGAATAACTGAGTCATTTCTCTCTGGTGTGAAGGAAGATCTTTTGGAATTTCAACCATCAGATAGCCACCTTCATCTTCGTTTAATTCTAGGATTGGTTCATAGCCTGCAAATTTCTCAATTGAATTGATAAAGTTAATGGCAAGCGTAGAAACCGATGCACACACGACATCTAAGCCGTATTCGCCACTCTCGGCGTGTCCAGTAATTTCCGCACTCCTCAGCTCGCCATCTTCGGCTCTCTCAAAGACTGCTTGTATCATGTGTTCTCCTTAAAATTAAGCGTTGATTGCGTTGATGACAACTTTTGTATATGGTTGACGGTGACCTTGTTTACGGTGGCTACCTTTTTTAGGTTTGTACTTGTAAGTAACAACTTTCTTTTGTTTTCCTTGTTTTTCAACAGTTCCAACTACAGTAGCTCCAGCAACAAGTGGAGTTCCGACAACAGTGTTTTCACCACCAACAAGAACAACTTCGTTAAAAGTAACTTCTTGACCAGCTTCAACGTTCAATTTTTCAACGTAAACTGCTTGACCAACTTCAACTTTAACTTGTTTTCCGCCAGTTTTGATAATTGCGTATGTGCTCATTATGCACCTCCTATGATTTTTATGGGTTTCCCCGATTTTTTTGTGAAGACTCGCCTAGCATCGTGGGACAAACCACTTAAACTTGAATAATCAAGCAACGATGTTCGTGCGGTTGCACAGGAACGTGCATAGTCAACTATTCAAGTATAGCATATCTCCTATTTTCTTACAAGTAATAACACCTAAAATGAAGCTTTTTCTTTTACTTTTTTCCGCCACGAGGCAAAAAGCATGCTGAGGTAAAAAATGCTCATCATAATAGGAACACCAAGAATGGTCTTTTCATGATAGAAAATCGTCAAATAAGCTGAAAAGACAACGCCAAGGACAAAACTACTAAGCAGGCTAACAAAGATAATCCCTTCACGTAAAAAAGGAGTGTGCTTGGTCCGAAAATAATCTCCAAAAGCCAGCATGGTCCGTTTGATATTCCCTGTCATAAACGCGTTATTATAAGCTATACCTGACACTTCTCCAAAAGCAGTTGTCACCAGGCCCATACAAAAGGCCAAAGGCGGTACTAGATAGATATTATCTACAGTTTGCGGTACAAAACCAATAATGATTGATAAGATTGCCAAAGGAATCAGTGACAGAATTGGCTTTTTCACAATTCTCAATTTTTCCTTATAAACAGTTAATAAAAAGACCCCCATCATAAAAGCTAGTAAGGTCATTACTTTGGCACTGGCATCTGACACATTGTGTTGAATGAGTCCCACTGATAAAAAGACTACATTCCCAGTTTGTCCAGCTACAAGAGTATTCCCTCGCACAATAAAAGTATAGGCATCTACATAACCTGCACAAAAAGTCAAAAAAAGCGCTAGCCTCTTAGACTGACGTGATATTTTTCTTATAGGTAATAACCTCATTTTCCCTCCCATTTCATTTACTCATCTCATTATTGTACCACTTTCTTTGAAAAAGGCCTAGTAGCTTATTTGAAATTTTTTACCCTCTGTTGGATAGTCCCGTCTATCTATGTTATAATGAAAGAAGGATTTGAAATCGGAAAAGGAGTAACTATGCTTAAATTAGGTGTCATCGGAACAGGGGCTATCAGCCACCACTTCATAGAAGCAGCCCATTCCAGTGGAGAATACAAGCTGGTCGCAGTCTATTCTAGAAAACTAGAAACTGCAGCAACCTTTGCTTCTCGCTACCAGAATATCCAACTCTTTGATAAAGTAGAGGACTTCTTCAAGAGCTCCTTTGATGTGGTCTATATTGCTAGCCCAAACTCCTTGCATTTTGCTCAAGCCAAGTCTGCCCTGTCTGCAGGAAAACATGTCATTCTTGAAAAGCCAGCCGTCACTCAACCACAAGAATGGCTAGATTTGAGACATATAGCTGATAAAAATCACTGTTTTATCTTCGAAGCGGCACGGAACTACCATGAAAAAGCTTTCACTATCATCAAAAACTTTTTAGCAGACAAACAAATTTTGGGAGCAGATTTCAACTATGCCAAGTATTCTTCCAAAATGCCTAACTTGTTGACTGGGGAGACACCAAATGTCTTCTCAGACCGTTTTGCTGGTGGAGCTCTTATGGATTTGGGGATTTATCCCCTCTACGCTACCGTTCGTCTCTTTGGAAAAGCTAAGGATGCAACCTATCAGGGGCAACAGCTTGACAATAGCATTGACCTAAATGGAGATGGAATCCTCTTCTACCCTAACTATCAAGTTCATATCAAGGCTGGAAAAAACATCACTTCCAATCTCCCTTGCGAGATTTATACGACAGATGGTACCTTGACCCTCAACACCATCGAACATGTTCGCTCAGCTATTTTTACCGACCATCAAGGCAATCAAGTCCAACTCCCTATCCAACAGACTCCTCATACGATGACTGAGGAAGTCGGTGCATTTGCACACATGATCCAGCAACCAGATCTGAATCTCTACCAAACTTGGCTGGAAGATGCAAGTTCAGTTCATGAGCTACTATATACTATGCGCCAGACTGCTGGCATTAGATTTGAGGCAGAAAAATGAAAACCAAACTACCGACTGAATGGCAAGAATTGAGTAACCAACTCGGTTTCCAGAAATTCACCCCCATTCAAACTCAACTATTTGAGCCCCTTCTTGCTGGAAAAAACCTCCTAGGAGTGAGCCCAACAGGAACTGGTAAGACCCTAGCTTACCTTCTACCAAGTCTTCTCAGACTACAAAAGAGAAAAGCCCAACAACTCTTGATTCTAGCACCAAATACTGAGCTTGCTGGACAGATTTTTGATGTATGTAAAACGTGGGCTGAAGCTATCGGCTTAACTGCCCAACTCTTCTTATCAGGTTCGAGTCAGAAACGCCAGATTGAACGCCTAAAAAAAGGACCAGAAATTCTGATTGGAACCCCTGGCCGTATCTTTGAACTAATTAAATTGAAAAAAATCAAGATGATGAATGTGGAAACCATCATCCTGGATGAATTCGACCAATTGCTCGATGATTCTCAGATTCACTTTGTCGAGAAAATCACTCACTACGCACCGCGTGACCACCAACTCGTCTACATGAGTGCGACGACCAAGTTTGACCAAGAAAAGATTGCGCCTAACACACGTACCATTGATCTTTCCGACCAAAAATTGGACAACATCCAGCACTTCTACATGCAGGTAGATCAACGTCACCGAGTGGATATGCTACGAAAACTGTCTCATGTAGAGGATTTCCGAGGTCTTGTCTTTTTTAACAGCCTATCAGACCTTGGAAGTGCAGAAGAAAAACTACAGTATCGGGATACCTTGGCTGTTTCCCTCGCTAGTGATGTCAATGTCAAGTTCAGAAAAGTCATCTTAGAAAAGTTTAAAGACAAGCAACTAACCCTACTTCTCGCAACAGACCTTCTGGCTCGTGGAATTGATATCGATAGCCTCGAATGTGTCGTAAACTTTGATGTTCCTAGAGATAGCGAAACCTACACTCACCGTGCTGGCCGTACTGGTCGTATGGGCAAGGAAGGTTACGTTATCACTCTCGTCACTCATCCAGAAGAAATCAAAAAACTTAAGAAGTTTGCAAGTGTACGAGAAATTGTCCTAAAAAATCAAGAACTCTATGTAAAATAAAGCCCTCATTGAGGCTGGGCAAAAAGTCTTTAAAATCAAAAACGCATAATATCAGGTATTGAACCTTGATATTATGCGTTTTATTGTGGGAAATTTTACTTCATTTTCTCCTAAAATTGAGTTTTTATCTAGCCTCTTTTTTGTAAAACTACATAAGATTCGTAGTAAAAAAACTCTCCAACTATTTTATTATACCATATAAATTAATAAATAAATAGACTTGTTTTTTTATTTTTTTGACGTATACTAATAATAGAAAACGCTTAAAATTAAATAAAAGGAGATTTTATGAGGAAAGTAAATAAGGACATTTTATTCTTAACCGGAATCATAGTTTTATGTTTTGGTTTTTTATTATTTCACATCAACCCCTATTATGCTGGACCCGATGAGACACTGAAAGGAAGAATAAATTTATTCTTTTGGCAGCTATATTGGAGACCTATAGGAACTCTCAGTATCCTTTCGGGTTGCATTATGACTTTCAAAGGATTGAAAAAATAATCTTTTGATCATGAAGAATAGACATTTTTTTATGATTAAATTGAAATTATTGTTTTTCTCTGTTCTATCAAATCTATTTTTCTTAATCACAACATCTACGGTTTTTGCTGATGTCTATCCTTGCACAAATTATGAAATTGTATCTAATCGTGTTGTAAAAGATATCAACACAGGAGAGTTATTGTCATTTTATACGACTGAACTTAGAGACGCCTATTTAGAGTCTAAATCTACGTATCAGACTCGTTCTAATGCAACTGGTGTTGCAGACTATAGAACTAGCTCCTCTCACTCTTATAAGAGCAGCGCTACATCAGGATCTCTAAGTTCAACTGCTTATGGTGGAAAAGCTGGAGCTACCCTAACTTTAAGTGCAGCTGTTAGCTTTTCTGCTCCTGAGTCTGGATTTTGACTTAGTTTAAATCACTCAGTATCCCATAACGTACCACCCTACACTTATGGTTACATCAGGCTAAAAGCATCTTACATAGTAAATGTTCGTAAACTAGAAGTTAGATACTTAGGAACTAACAAATGGGTTCCAGCTGGTGAAACCTCTACTATATCGAATGTTAGTGTTTGGAGCGAACTAGTCACTTGAAAATAACTTATTAGATGGATCTGGACTTTATCAGGTCTATCTTTTTATTTTTTTAAAAAAAGAACCTTGCATAGCAAGATTCTTTTAGTGTCTGACTTAAATAATTGTTCTTCTGGGAACTAAATCGAATTAAGCTTCGATTTCTGTAACCATACCTGAACCAACAGTACGTCCACCCTCACGGATAGAGAATGTAGTACCTTGTTCTACGGCGATTGGGTGGATCAACTCAACGTCGATTGTCACGTTATCACCAGGCATTACCATTTCAGTACCTGCTGGAAGTTCGATTGAACCTGTAACGTCAGTAGTACGGAAGTAGAATTGTGGACGGTAGTTGTTGAAGAATGGAGTGTGACGTCCACCTTCTTCTTTAGTAAGGATGTAAACTTCACCTTTGAATTTAGTGTGTGGGTTGATTGAACCTGGTTTAGCAATAACTTGTCCACGTTCGATTTCATCACGTTGAACACCACGAAGAAGGACACCTACATTATCTCCGGCAAGACCTTCATCAAGTTGTTTACGGAACATTTCAACACCAGTAACGACTGCTTTTTGAGTTTCTTCTTTGATACCAACGATTTCGATTTCGTCGTTGACTTTAACGATACCACGGTCGATACGTCCTGAAGCAACTGTACCACGTCCAGTGATTGAGAATACGTCTTCGACTGGAAGAAGCAATGGTTTGTCAGTGTCACGTTCTGGTTCTGGGATGTACTCATCAACTGTGTTCATCAATTCCATAACGATGTCTTCGTATTTAGTGTCACCTTCAAGGGCTTTAAGAGCTGAACCTTGGATAACTGGAAGATCGTCACCTGGGAAGTCGTATTCTGACAATAGGTCACGGATTTCCATTTCAACCAATTCAAGCAATTCTTCGTCGTCAACCAAGTCAACTTTGTTCATGAAGACGATAAGGTGTTTAACACCAACCTGACGTGAAAGAAGGATGTGCTCACGAGTTTGTGGCATTGGTCCGTCAGTTGAAGCTACTACAAGGATAGCTCCGTCCATTTGAGCGGCACCAGTGATCATGTTTTTAACATAGTCCGCGTGTCCTGGAGCGTCGATGTGAGCGTAGTGACGTTTTTCAGTTTCGTACTCAACGTGCGCAGTGTTGATTGTGATACCACGTTCGCGTTCTTCTGGAGCAGCATCGATAGACGCATAGTCTTTAGGTTGGTTAACAGCTGAAGGCAAGCGACGTGCCAAAACAGTTGTGATAGCTGCAGTTAGGGTAGTTTTACCGTGGTCAACGTGTCCGATAGTACCAATGTTAACGTGTGGTTTACTACGATCGTATTTTTCTTTTGCCATTTGAGTAAAAGCCTCCAATAAAATATATTTTATAGATAGACAGTAGGCAATACAGTCTAACTTTCCTTACTATTTTATCAAATTTCAGCTAAATTGCAAGTGTTTTACAAAGTTTTTGTGAATTATTCTTAATCTACTAATCTAAACGGTATTTCTACTCCCATCACTTCTTTAATGAAAAAGAAAAATCAGGAATTTCCTGATTTTTACTTAGCTAATTCTCTTTCTCGTTCTTTCATTATTTTATGATTTTCATACAAACGTGATAAAAACTTAGAAATTTCTTTTAAGATAGAATAGGTTGGTACTGCGACAATCATGCCAATGACACCATAGATATTACTTGATAACAAAAGTAATACTAAAATCGTAATTGGATGAACCTTCATCACTCCACCAACGATTCGAGGGTAAAGGATGTTCCCATCTACTTGTTGAATAATCAACATATAAACAACTGCAATCAGCATTCTATGAGGATCAGTAAAGACATTAGCGATAATCATCGGAATCAAACCAATACTTGGGCCTACATAAGGAATGAGATTGGCTAATCCTGAAAAGATAGCGAAGACCAAAGCGTATTTCAAACCGATTACGCTATATCCGATAAAGGCCAAACAACCAATAATAATCGCATCAATAGCAACTCCACTAATATATCGAGCAATTGTAGTATTCAAATTTTTTAAAAGACCTGTAATATGCAACTTGTCTCGCTTTAAAACAGTACGTTCAAGCATCGGCAAGAACTTGTGACCATCTAACAAAAAATAAATTAAAAATACAGGGGTCATGATAATAATCAAAACAGTACTAAAGAGCGCAGATAGGACACTTCCAACACTATTCGTTACACTATTTAGGATATTCTGTAGAATATCTACATAGGAGAGATTTAACTGTTGAATCGTCGCTTGAATATCTAAATTTTGAAAGGCTGGATAAGTAGATAAATCCACAATCAAATCTTGCAAACGACTATGACTTGTTGCAATCAAACTTGTCAGCTGATTAATCAAAATCGGTAAGAGATAGACTACCCCAATAACTAGCCCCCAAACCAAGGCGCACAAGGTTAGTAGAATACCAATGATACGGTTAATTTTGAAATACTTTTGTAAAAAATTTACAATAGGATTGGTCAAATAATATAAAAAGCCACCTAAAAGAAAGGGAATCATTATAGTGTTTGCAACGCTTACAAAAGGTGTAATAATCGCTCCCATCTCTCTCCATAAATAAAAGATAATGGTTAATAGTAAAATCTCACTGGTCCAAAAAAATAATTTATTCTTACGAAACATGAGGTACCTCCATTCATCTATTTTACCACACTTTCAAAAAAGCTTCTTTCTTATATCATGAAACTGGGAATATTTTTTTCTTTATGATAGAATAAACTTACTATGAAAAAAATAATTTTAACTCTTTTAAGCCTTTCCGTTATTGGCTCAGCATCTACTGTTGCTGCTCAAGATTTTAATATTGCTGCTAAACATGCAATTGCCGTTGAGGCGAATACTGGTAAAATTCTCTATGAAAAAGATGCAACCCAACCTGTCGAAATTGCTTCCATCACAAAATTGATTACGGTCTATCTTGTCTATGAAGCCTTGGAAAATGGAAGTATTACACTATCTACCCCAGTAGATATTTCTGACTATCCTTACAAATTAACAACTAATTCTGAAGCAAGTAATGTTCCTATGGAGGCTCGTAATTATACCGTCGAACAACTACTTGAAGCAACATTAGTATCTAGTGCTAACAGTGCAGCTATTGCCTTAGCAGAGAAAATTGCTGGCTCAGAAAAAGACTTCGTCGATATGATGCGGGCAAAACTCTTGGAATGGGGAATTCAGGATGCTACTGTTGTCAATACGACGGGTCTGAACAATGAGACTCTAGGGGATAACATTTACCCGGGCTCTAAAAAAGATGATGAAAATAAACTCAGTGCATATGATGTCGCTATCGTTGCTCGCAACCTCATCAAAAAATACCCACAAGTCTTGGAAATCACTAAAAAACCTTCATCTACTTTTGCTGGGATGACAATCACTTCTACCAACTACATGTTAGAGGGTATGCCTGCTTATCGCGGTGGTTTTGATGGCCTTAAGACAGGAACAACAGACAAGGCTGGAGAATCTTTTGTTGGTACTACTGTTGAAAAAGGGATGAGGGTTATCACAGTTGTTTTGAATGCAGACCATCAGGACAATAATCCTTACGCTCGCTTCACAGCTACATCCTCACTAATGGATTATATTTCTTCTACATTCACGCTTCGCAAAATCGTTCAAAAAGGCGATGCCTACCAAGATAGCAAAGCACCTGTACAAGATGGAAAAGAAGATACGGTCACTGCCGTTGCCAAAGATGATATCTCTCTAATTGAACGTGTTGGAAGTCAATCTTCCCAATCTGTTCAATTCACTCCTGATTCTAAAGCAATCCCAGCACCACTTGAAGCCGGAACAGTGGTTGGACATTTGACTTATGAAGACAAGGACTTGATTGGTCAAGGTTACATTACCACAGAACGCCCTAGTTTCGAAATGGTAGCAGAAAAGAAAGTTGAAAAAGCTTTCTTCTTAAAAGTTTGGTGGAATCAGTTTATCCGATTTATCAACGAAAAATTATAAAAAAAAATCGCGATTTAAACCGCGATTTTTTGTTAGAAGTTCATCTTCAAAGTTCTTGACCTTGGGTAAATCTAAAATCAAATTTTACCCAACTGATCCTTCCATTTCGTAGCTGATCAAGCGGTTCAGCTCAACTGCATATTCCATTGGAAGTTCTTTTGTAAAGGGTTCTACAAATCCCATTACAATCATCTCAGTTGCTTCAGATTCTGACAATCCACGGCTCATGAGGTAATAGAGTTGCTCTTCTGAAATCTTAGATACCTTAGCTTCGTGTTCCAAAGCGACTTGTGAGTTGTGAATTTCGTTAAACGGAATGGTATCTGATGCTGACAAGTCATCCATGATAATGGTATCACACTCGATGTGAGAAACAGATTTCTTAGAGTTCTTATTAAAAGTTACCTGTCCACGGTAGTCAACCTTTCCTCCGCCTTTAGCGATGGATTTAGACACAATAGACGAGCTGGTATGTGGAGCATTGTGGATCATCTTAGCACCAGTGTCCTGGTGTTGCCCTGCATTGGCAAAGGCAATAGAGAGCATGGTACCACGCGCCCCTTCTCCATCTAGGTAAACAGATGGGTATTTCATGGTTGTTTTAGCACCCAAGTTACCATCAATCCACTCAACAGTGGCATCCTTTTGAGCTTTAGCACGTTTGGTTACCAAGTTATAGACGTTATCAGACCAGTTTTGGATAGTCGTATAACGCATATAAGCTCCATCCAAGGCAAAGATTTCTACGATGGCAGCGTGCAAGCTGTTACTTGAATAAGTTGGCGCTGTACATCCTTCTACATAATGGACACTTGCTCCCTCATCAACGATAATCAAGGTACGTTCAAACTGACCTGTATTCTCGTTGTTGATACGGAAGTAAGTTTGAAGAGGAATATCTACCTTGACCCCTTTTGGTACGTAGATAAAGGTTCCACCAGACCATACTGCTGAGTTAAGGGCAGCCAATTTGTTATCTGTTGGCGGTACCAACTTAGCAAAGTATTGTTTAAACAAGTCTGGGTATTCCTTGAGGGCAGAATCCGTATCTGTAAAGATAATCCCCAACTTCTGGAACTCTTCCTTCATGTTGTGGTAAACCACTTCTGACTCATACTGGGCAGAGGCACCTGCTAGATAGGCACGCTCAGCTTCCGGAATCCCGATACGTTCAAAGGTTTCTTTAATTTTTTCAGGAACCTCATCCCATGAACGAGCTGGTTTATCAGATGGTTTTTGGTAATAAATCAAGTCATCAAAGTCAATCTCTGACAAGTCTGCTCCCCAAGTTTGCATGGGCATTTTTTTGAAGGTTTCATAAGACTTCAAACGGAATTCTAGCATCCACTCAGGTTCTCCCTTAGCAGCTGATAGTTCACGAATGACATCTTCATTCAATCCTTTTCCTGTCGATAGGACAGGCTCTACATCATCATGGAAACCAAATTTATATTCACCAAGGTCAATTGGTTTTGGTTCTACTCTTTCTTCAGCCATAATATCCTTTCTTTCATTCTTCATTTCTACTGATTCATAAGACAAAAGAAACTTGCCTTACTTGTTTTCTTGATTTTCAATTGTTTTCTTCAAAGCGTTCCAAGCTAGGGTTGCACACTTGATTCGTTGAGGGAATTTTGCAACGCCTGATAAGAAAGCTGCATCGCCTAGTTGGTCTTGGCGTTCATCTTTTTGCCCTTGAACCATTTCAGAAAAAATAGTCGCAAGTTCTAAGATTTCTTGTTTGGTTTTTCCTAAAACTGTGTCCGTCATCATGCTTGCAGAGGCAGTTGAGATGGTACAACCTGAGTTTAGAAAAGCGATATCTTCCAAACGATTCTCTGTATCAAACTTGACAGAGAGATTGATAACATCCCCACAAGTCGGATTGTTGAGACTGATTTGCTCAGCATCTTCCAACTTCCCTTGGTGATGTGGATTTTTCGAATGGTCCGCTACCACTGCCATATAAAGGCTATCTAGTTTAGAAAGTGCCATTGAAAAACTCCTTTGTCTTTTGTAAGGCATCGACTAGCTTGTCGCAATCTGCCTTGGTATTGTAGATATAAAAACTTGCGCGAGCTGTTGCTGGGACATCCAAATACTGAAGCAAGGGTTGCGCACAATGGTGACCTGCTCGAACAGCCACTCCTTCATAATCCAAAGCAGTCGCAAGGTCGTGAGGATGAAGGTCGCCTAGATTAAAGGCAATAACACCTGAACGTTGAGCCAAGTCCTGTGAACCATAAATGGTCAGTCCTTCAATCGCCTGCAGTTTTGGAAAGACGTATGAGATTAATTCCTGTTCATGAGCTTCAATCGCATCCATACCAATCTTTTCAAGATAATCTATTGCAGTAGCTAGTCCGATAGCACCTGCCATGTTAGGAGTTCCAGCCTCGAATTTCCAAGGCAATTCCTTCCAACTAGCAGATTGCTCATAGACGAAATCAATCATCTCACCACCGAATTCAACTGGTGACATTTGTTCTAGATACTTTTCTTTGCCGTAAAGAACACCGATTCCAGTCGGACCAGCCATCTTGTGACCTGAAAAGGCAAAGAAGTCCACATCCAAGTCCTGAACATCAATCTTCATATGAGGCGTAGATTGAGCACCATCCACCACCATAATGGCTCCAACTTGATGAGCTAATTGAGTAATTTCTTTGATTGGATTGACCACACCCAGAACATTTGAGGCGTGAGCAAGGGAGACAAACTTGACTCTATCAGTCAATTTAGCTCGCAAATCATCCATATCCAGAGCTCCATCCTTGAGATAGACATAGACAAGTTCAGCTCCTGTCTTGCGACAAGTTTCTTGCCAAGGAATGATATTGGAATGGTGTTCCATGACAGAAATCAAGACCTGGTCTCCCTCAGTCAAGACTTTCTCTGCAAAGCGCGCCACCCAGTTAAGACTGGTTGTCGTTCCTCTGGTAAAGAGAACTTCCTTTGTAGAACCTGCATTGATAAACTTACGAACGGTTTCACGAGCAGCTTCATAGGAAGCTGTTGCCCGTTCTGCCAAGGTATGAACGCCACGATGAACATTGGCATTATCCTGTTCATAGTAGCGGTTAATCGTCTCCAGAACTGCTTGTGGTTTTTGTGTCGTCGCAGCATTGTCCAAATAGACCAATGGTTCATCGTTGACAATCTGGTCTAAAATTGGAAAATCCTTGCGAATCACTTCTACATCTAACATAGGTTACCCCTTAGCGTTTTGACAATTTTTCTTCGATTGTTGCAATCATTTCATCGCGAACTTCCTTGACTGGAATCTCAACGATAACAGAACCAAGGAAACCACGAACAACCAAGCGTTCTGCAGTTTCTTTGTCCAAGCCACGGCTCATGAGATAGTACATGTCTTCTGGGTCTACTTGACCGATTGAAGCCGCGTGACCTGCAGTAACGTCATTTTCGTCAATCAAAAGAATTGGGTTGGCATCTGAACGTGCTTGGTCTGAAAGCATAAGAACACGACTCTCTTGTTGCGCATCTGCTCCCTTTGCACCCTTGATGATGTGGCCAATACCATTGAAGGTCAAGGTTGCTTTTTCAAGAATAACCCCATGTTGCAGGATATTTCCGATTGAGTTACAGCCGTAGTTGGTTACACGAGTATCAATTCCTTGCACCTGACGGCCACTTGAAAGAGCTACAACTTTAAGGTCAGCATGGCTACCATTTCCAATCAAATCACTATCAAAATCAGCAACGACGTTTCCTTCATTCATGACACCGATTGCCCAGTCAATATTTGCATCGTTACCTAATTTACCACGACGGCTAATGTAGGCAGTAACGTTTTCACCTAGACGGTCAATAGCTGCAAACTTGACTTGAGCACCTGAACGAGCAATGACTTCTACTGTTATATTAGCAGTTGCTTTGGCACTTCCTTCACCGCGTGACTCTAAACGCTCCAGATAACTAATCTTAGAGTTTTTACCAGCGATAATCATAATATGCTTGTTAAACGGCACATCACTATCACTATCTTGGTAGAAAATACCTTCGATTGGTTCTTTAATCTCAACATTATCAGGAATGTAGAGAACAGCACCACTATTGAAATAAGCTGTATGGTAGGCTGCCAACTTATCATCGTCATACTTAACAGATGACATGAAGAATTCCTCAATAAGCTCTGGAATTTCTTCTAAAGCTGAGTGAAAATCTGTAAAGACGACACCCTGTTCAGCCAACTCAACTGGAGTTTGCTCAAAAACAGTTTGAGTTCCTACTTGCACCAATTTCAAGTGGTTATCTAGTGCAGTGAAATCTGGAACATTTGCTGATGGCTCATTTTCTGTAATCGTTCCATCCCCCAGATTCCAACGGTGGAATTTGACACGCTCAATAACTGGTAATTCTAAACTCTCAATCTTATCAAAAGCTTTTTGACGGAGGTCAGCCAACCAGCTTGGTTCAGCGTGCATTTCTGAAAAAAGTTTAATATTTTCTTTAGTCATTTACTTCTCCTAAAAGATACGAGGGAATTACAATTCTTCCTTGTAGTCGTAGCCAAGTTCTTCAGCTAATTTTGCGTATCCTTCGCGTTCCAAACGCGCTGCCAGTTCTGGACCACCTGAAAGGACAACACGACCTTCCATCATCACGTGTACCACGTCTGGTGTGATGTAGTTCAAAAGACGTTGGTAGTGAGTGATAATCATAGCACCAAAGCCTTCACCACGCATGGCATTGACCCCTTTCGATACAACTTTAAGAGCGTCAATATCAAGACCAGAATCAATCTCATCCAAAAGAGCAAATGTTGGCTCCAACATCAAAAGTTGAAGAATTTCATTACGTTTTTTCTCACCACCAGAGAAACCTTCGTTGAGGTAACGCTCAGCCATTTCTTCTTTCATGTTAAGCAATTCCATCTTCTCATCCAATTTAGTGATAAACTCACGAACTGAAATTTTTTCATCATCTTCTTTACCAGCATTCATGGCTGCACGAAGAAACTCAGCGTTAGTAATACCAGGAATTTCTGATGGGTATTGCATAGCAAGGAAAAGTCCCATACGCGCACGCTCGTCCACTTCCAACTCAAGGATGTTTACGCCATCAAACAAGACCTCACCTTTGGTCACCTCATAGTTTGGATTTCCCATAATAGCTGCAGAAAGAGTCGATTTACCAGTACCATTTGGCCCCATGATAGCGGCGATTTCTCCTGTTTTCAGGGTCAGGTTAACCCCTTTTAAAATTTCTTTTCCTTCAATCTCAACGTGAAGATCTTTGATCTCTAATACTGACATGATAGTTCCTTTCTTTTTCAAGGCCTTTACAGCGTTACTAGAGACATACTTGATTTTCCTAGAAAACACGGTAAAAGGTCAATAAATATACTTTTATAGTATAACAAAAAAAAGCCTAAAAGGCTTTGATTTTGTCTAGAAGCTGAGGACTAGTCTTTTCCTTTTAAATGTTGGTCAATAACATCTACAATCTTGCCCATCAAGTAACTAACTCGGAAATTTCTAAAGAGCAAAATGGCCCAAAAGGCTGCCATAATATAACGACCAGTCATCCAAGCTTCATTGAAAAAATAGGTCTCAGCAGCTGTAAACAGCGCGATGATAATAAATTGTTGTCTATTCATAAACTTATTGTATCATGAAATCTTTCTTTAGTCTTCCTCTACCTTCACTTTATCAGCCAAAAATTCAAATCCTTCTGGAATCAGGCTTTCTTCTGCTTCTTTTTCAGTTTGAGAAGATTTGGCTTTGGCTGAAAAGGCTGCACGAACTTCTTTCCATTCCTCCATGGAAATGGCTAAAATCTCAGGTGAAAAACCTGCTGCCTGACTGAGGATGTTGCCAAACATGGTGTTGAGATTGTCTCGTTTCATGGTTTGACCAGCATTGAAGTTAGACTCAAAAGCAAGAATGGCGTGATGTTCATTGGCCGCAACCGGTTGAGAGCCAACTAGCAGAGCCTTGTCTGGCCCACCAAGACTTTCAATTACCTCTCCCCAGGCATTTTGTAAACGAATCAAATTTTGACGTGCTAAATCAGGATTTTCAACGGCCTCTTGTAAGATCGATTGAACTTTATTGCGATCCACACGATAGACTGTCTTACCCGCTGCTGGTCGGCTAGGTACTGGACTGGTTGGCTTGGGTATAGTTCCTACATTTGCGAGTTCTTGTTTGAGACGCGTCACTTCTTGTCTCAGCGCAGAAATTTCATCTTCAACCGCCCCTGGAAGAGCTGGTTCGGGCTTAATCTCCGCCAAACGGATGGTCATCATCTCAGCATAAATCTTAGGCTGCAAGCTAGACTTAATATCAGCTAAACTCACTGTCGCCAAGCGAATCATTTCAAACAGATTTTGCTGAGGAAGTGCCAAATTCTCTACAAAGACTGGACTATGATGAGTGTTTTCTCCACCTGTCTGAACAATTAACAAGTCTCTTAAATAGTGCAAAAGGTCGGTCACAAAACGAGTCATACTCTTACCATTGTCAAAGAGAAGATTTAAGCATGCTAAGGCTTTGGGAACATCCTGTTGAGACAAGGCAGCCACATAGTCATCCAAGGCTGATAGACTAATGGTGCCAGTAATTTCTTCAGAAATAGCAGTCGTCAATTCATTTCCCTGTGTCAAACTCAGGGCTTGATCCAAAATAGACAAGGCGTCTCGCATTCCACCTTCAGCCCGTCTGGCAATGATTTCCACAGCCTCTGGTTCAGAACTGATATTTTCTTTTTCTAAGATATAGCGGATATGTTCCTTAATATCCTGTGTTTTAATTGATTTAAATTCAAAACGTTGCACACGGGATAGAATAGTGGCAGGAATCTTGTGCAATTCAGTAGTGGCCAAAATAAAGACCACATTCTGTGTTGGCTCTTCCAGCGTCTTTAGGAGGGCATTAAAAGCCCCCGTAGACAGCATGTGAACCTCATCTATGATATAAACCTTATAACGGGCAAGACTAGGAGCGTAGGTGGATTTATCACGAATTTCACGGATTTCATCCACCCCATTATTAGAAGCTGCATCCATTTCAATGACATCTTCTAAACTACCATCTGTCACTGCTTGACAAATATAGCAGTTATTACATGGTTCCCCACCCACTTGATTTGGACAGTTCATAGCTTTGGCAAAAATCTTGGCTACACTGGTTTTTCCCGTTCCACGGGGACCAGAAAAAAGATAAGCATGACTTATTTTCTCTTGCTCTACTGCTTGTTTAAGAGTCTTAGCTACAACTTCTTGACCAACCAACTGGGAGAAGTTTTGACTTCTATATTTTCGATAAAGTGCTTGATACATTAGGCTTTCTCCCCAAACATTGTAAAGTCCCATTCTGTCTTTTCAAGCAAAATAGCGACAAATTGTTCTAAATAATCTTGATCCATAGCATCATAATCATCAATCTCTGAAGAATCCAGATCCAGAACCCCGAGCAATTGACCATTCTTCATCATTGGCGCAACAATTTCACTTTTAGCTCGACTATCACAAGAAATATAGTTGGGATAAGTCGTTACATCTCCAACAATAACAGTTTCCTGAAAATGAGCTGCCTCCCCACAAACACCTTTGCCTAGTGAGATACGGATGCAGGAAACACCTCCTTGAAAAGGACCTAAAACCAATTCCTTTCCATCGAACAGATAAAAGCCTGCAAATACGGTATTAGGAAAGCGTGATTTTAAAAGAGCACTGGCGTTGGAAAGATTAGCCAAAACATTGGTTTCGCCTTCCAATAAAAAAGAGAGCTCCTCATTTAACATTTGATAACGTGATTGTTTTTCTGATTCTAACATAGGACTATTATATCAAAAAAAGGCTTATAGACAAAAGAAAAATCCCTTGTTTAGTAAACAAAGGATTTTGTGAATTTTCAATTTGATTAAAGTTCGATATCACCGAACAAGTCAGCCATTGAGAATCCTGTTTGTGTTTCTGGAAGTTCGAAATCACGTTTTTCTTGACGTTTTGGACGACGTGGACGAGCAGCACGTTTTTCTTCTTTTTGTCCTTCTTCTTGAGCTGGACGCTCTTCAAGAGCTTTGATAGAAAGTGATACGCGCTCTGCATCTGCGTTAACTTCAAGAACTTTAACTTGAACTTCTTGACCAACTTTAAGAGCTTCTTTAGGATTTTCAATACGTTTGTGTGAAATTTGTGATACGTGAACAAGTCCATCGATACCTGGCAATACTTCAACAAATGCACCGAAGTCAGTCAAACGTTTAACTGTTCCTTCTACTACATCACCTTTAGCCAATTTTTGCTCAACGCCATCCCATGGTCCAGGTGTTGTTGCTTTAAGTGAAAGTGATACACGTCCTTCTTCTTCGTTAAGATCAAGGATTTTCACTTCAATTTCTTCACCAACAGTTACAACTGATTTTG
The DNA here is from genome assembly GCF_046352925.1 of Streptococcus sp. KHUD_011. GTDB lineage: Bacteria > Bacillota > Bacilli > Lactobacillales > Streptococcaceae > Streptococcus. The sequence goes on from NZ_CP157578.1 coordinate 1,211,855, forward strand.
GTGATACGTTACGTTCGTGTGACAATTCAGTCAAGTGAACCAATCCGTCAACACCACCAAGGTCGATGAAAGCACCGAAGCTTGTGATACGTGCAACTTTACCAGTTACTACATCACCAACAGCCAATTTACCGAATACTTCAGCGCGAGCTGCTGCTGTAGCTGCTTCAACAACTTCACGACGTGAAAGGATGAAGCGGTTTTCTTTAGCGTCAACTTCTTTGATTTTAGCATCAAATTCTTGACCTACAAAACGCTCAGTGTTACGTACGAAACGAGTATCCAACATTGAAGCTGGGATAAATCCACGAACACCTTCAAATTCTACTGAAAGTCCACCTTTAACGGCACGAGTTCCTTTAACAGTAACAACTTCTTCTTCGCGACCAACAAGTTTGTCCCATGCTTTGCGAGCTTCAAGGCGTTTTTTAGATACAAGGTATGTAACTGTATCAGTATCTTTACCAACTACTTGACGAAGTACAAGAACATCCAATACTTCTCCTACTTTAACAAAGTCATTGATATCTGCATCGCGATCGTTTGTCAATTCGCGAAGAGTCAAGACACCTTCAACACCAGTTCCAGAGATTGCAACGTTAGCTTGAGTCGCATCAACTGTCAATACTTCAGCACTAACAACATCACCAGTCTCAACTTGGCTAACGCTATTTAGCAAATCTTCAAATTCGTTCATCTAAAAAATCCTCCAACAATCAAGTTTTTCTTAAACTTGACATACTTATAATTTTTTTCCTAAGCACCCGCAAGGACATGTTCATATCGTTCACGTCTTTCAATTATAAAAATAAAATACCCTAAGATATTTTGCTTTTTATCTTGATTATTACCTAAGAACTGGGGTAGCTGGATTCGAACCAACGCATGAGGGAGTCAAAGTCCCTTGCCTTACCGCTTGGCTATACCCCATTGATGAAATGGAGAGAGAGGGATTCGAACCCCCGAACCCGAAGGAGCGGATTTACAGTCCGCCGCGTTTAGCCTCTTCGCTATCTCTCCTACAATCAACATGGACTATTATATCATGAAAATTTCAAAAAAACAAGACTTATTTTGCTAAATTATAATTTTCAATCAAAATTTCCACAGCTTTTTCCAATTTTTTATAAAAACTATCGACATTCCCATTCTTTATGATGGCAAATTGTCCATCTAATTCGGCAATTTCTCCGATAACTTTTTTACCAATGGTCAAGGTATAACCTTCAAAACTGTCTTTTCCTACATTAACCTTGGCATCTGCTACTTGAATTTCAATTTTTTTATCTTTCTTGCTCATTTCATACCTCTCTTCACTTTTTCTATTTTACAAGAAAATCCTAAAACTAGCAAGAAAAAACTCTACATCAGGCTTGTCTGATATAGAGTTTTCCGCATTATTTAATGTGTTTTTCTAGTTCTTTTTGGTACTTACCATTTGATTCCAATTTTTCTTTTTGCCATTTTTTCAGTGCTTCTTCATATTCTTTTGTTGTAACAATATCTTTTTGCAATTTCATCCCTTTAAAGATATATGGGTCACCTTTAATACCAACTTGTGAGTATGGTTTTGAGAATGGCACGACATTACTTACAACTGGAGAACCACCAGATGAAGCTGTTGGCATCAATAATGAACTATCTGTCAACCAAGCTTGAGCCTTGGCATATTTTTCATAGCGTTCTTCAAGATTCGTAGTTTCTGAATCGGCATCATCCAATAATTTCTTATACTGGTCCAAACCAAGTTTCGCTACAACATCCTTATCTTTCCCTTTAGTAATACCTAGGTGCTTCATAGCAGAACCTGATTTAGGATCCATGATATTCAAGTAAGATGCTGGGTCTTGATAACTTGGAGCCCATCCTGTACTGTTCAAATCATAGTCTTTTTGAGAAGGAACACGCGCTTGTGAAGTGATTGTTTCCTTTTCATTATCTGTCATTTGAAGAACGTCGATGACAACATTTTCAGCACCAAGTGTTGATTCGATAGACTGTTTGAAAGAGTTACTTTGTTGAACGGCGATGGTATCTGTTTGTTCAACTGGGACATCCAAGTGAATTGGGAAAGTTACCCCTTTAGATTCTAGGTCTTTCTTAGCTTTTTCAAAAGCTGCTTTAGCCTTGTCAGGGTTGTAGATAGAATCCTTACCGTCAACTAGCTCAACACCTTTCCATTGGTCACCATAATTCACCAACTCTGCTTGAGCGATTTGACCAAAGTTCTTACCACCTGCTTGCACAAAGTTGTCAGGAACGAGACTGTTACGAATAATCTTGTCCGCACCGTCTTCACCATTTAGCTGTGCAGCATAAGAATGGCGGTTGAAGGCAAAGTTGATAGCCTGACGGAAGTCCTTATTCAGCATAGCTTCTTTAGTTGAAGTTTTTTGCTCTTCACTTGTTTTCGCAGTTTTATTATATGACTGACGATTTACGTTAAAGGTGAAGTAATAGCTACTTGAGTCCTGTGGGCTATAAGTGATTTTATCTCCGTATTGTTCCAAAGTAGAAGCAAAGTTTGAGCTACTTGGGAAGAGACGAGCTGTCGTATAGGCACCAGAAGAGAAACTACGGATCAAGGATTCCTGATCAGAACCATCGTAGTAAGTCAATTTAATCTTCTCAATTTTTACCTTTTCTTTATCCCAGTAATTTGGATTTTTCTCGTATTCAATCAACGATTTAGAAGTCAAGGTCTTCAAGATATAAGGACCATTGTAGAGAATCCCTGCTGGAGTAACTGCTCCATAATCTTTACCTGATGCCTTCAAAAACTCTTCATTTACAGGCAACATCGTTGCTGTTGTGACTTTAGAGTTCCAGAAGCTTTCAGGTTTGTTTAGGGTATATTCAACTGTGTAATCGTCCAAAGCTTTGACACCAACTGTAGAGAAATCATTCGTTTCACCAGTCATGTAGGCATCCAAGCCCTTGATTGAATTTTGGATCAGAGAGACACCGTCTGACTTACCGTCGGCCACGTGTTTTAGTCCTGTTACAAAGTCATGGGCTGTTACTTCGGCGTATTCTTCACCTTCTGAAGTGTACCATTTAACCCCTTTACGTAGTTTATAGGTATAAGTCAAACCATCTTTTGAGACAGACCAATCTTCAGCCAGGGAAGGAATAACATTTCCGTATTGGTCGTTTTCCATCAAACCATCAACCACGTTCCCAATGACATCTGTTGTAGAAGTACGAGTCGCTATACTATAGTCCAAAGATGCAGGATCTACTGCATAGACATATGAGAATGTTGTCGGTGCATCTGCTTCTTTATCAGCTTTTCCACAAGCTACTAAAAGAGCTGTTGTGCTCAGGACTACTCCTGCTGTTAAGAGCCACTTTTTCGATTTCATAAAAAATCTCCTTTAGTTTATTTTAATCTACTTTTACAATCCAACCTTCTGGCGCTTCAATATCACCAAACTGAATTCCTGTCAATTCATCATATAATTTACGAGTCACAGGACCTACTTCTGTTTCGCTATAGAACACATGGAAATCATCACCGTGCTGAATTCCACCAATTGGAGAAATAACTGCTGCTGTACCACAGGCACCTGCCTCTACAAAACGGTCAAGGTTATCAATTGGGACATCCCCCTCAATAGGAGTTAAGCCCAAGCGATGTTCTGCCAAATAAAGCAAAGAATACTTGGTAATAGATGGCAAGATAGAAGGACTCAATGGTGTTACAAATTCATTATCAGCTGTAATTCCAAAGAAGTTAGCTGAGCCGACTTCTTCAATCTTTGTATGAGTTGATGGGTCTAGATAGATAACATCTGAGAAATGACGTGACTTGGCCAATTTCCCTGGCAAGAGACTTGCAGCATAGTTTCCACCAACCTTAGCCGCACCTGTACCATTTGGAGCCGCACGGTCGTATTCATCCTGAATCAAGAAGTTGGTTGGAACCAATCCACCCTTAAAGTAATTTCCAACTGGCATAGCAAAGATGGTGAAAATGTACTCTTCTGCCGGTTTAACCCCAATAATATCTCCGACACCAATCAAAAGAGGGCGAAGATATAAGGTTCCACCTGTTCCATATGGAGGTACATATTCTTCATTCGCACGAACAACTGCCTTACAAGCGTCTACAAACATTTCTGTTGGAACTTGTGGCATCAAGAGACGGTCACATGTCCGTTGCAGGCGTTTAGCATTTTCATCAGGACGGAACAGTTGAACACTACCATCCTTAGTACGATAAGCTTTCAAACCTTCAAATGCTTGTTGACCATAGTGAAGACTTGGAGAAGACTCTGAAATATGCAAGTTTGCATCCTCTGTAAGCTCTCCTTGATCCCATTGTCCATTTTTAAAATGAGCAATATAGCGATAAGGTAATTTCATATAGGAAAAACCGAGATTTTCCCAATCAATCGTTACTGTCATATTCCACTCCTTATTCTAAAAACCTATTTCTTTTATTCTACACTATTTTTCTAAAATAGCAAGTATATTTTGTAATTTTCAGAAAATTTCTTCAATAAAAAGAACCAGCTCTTAGAACTGATTCTTCATTTCACTTATTTAGCTTCAGTAAATACTTCTTTAAGATAAGCGTCAAAAACTTCTTCATCCGAAATCGTGTCAGAGATGAAGCTACCATTACTTGTGCGTTCTGACAGATTCAAGTCTTGTAGTCGACTTTCATAGATTGTTCCTTTGTTCGATTGGACAAGCAGCGTTTGGTCGTTCTCTTCCACTTCTGTACTGAAGAGATTACCAACGAAGCCTTGTTCTGCAACTGCTCCTGCTAAGAAGACACGATGCGGTTTATTTTTTAGCTCACGCAAGACTTGTAGTCCTCGTTTGGCACGGCTAGTTACTGGAATTTCCTCAACGGAAACACGTTTCAAACTTCCACGTTGGGTCAAGAGGTAGAAGGATGAGGTATTGCAGATAAAGGCAGATTGGAGGATATCATCTTCTTTCAAATTCATAGCCTTGACACCCGCAGCCTTGGCACCGACAACCGGAACCTCTTCGATATTGAAACGAAGGGCATAACCATTTTGACTAACCAAGAGAACATCATCTAGTTTAATCGGAGCCACTGCCACAATCTGGTCTGTCTCGTCTTTGAGTTTAGCATACTTGACAGACTTAGATTTATAGGTCCGCCATGGAGAGAATTCTTTGCGTTCTACTCGCTTGATTTGACCGAAACGAGTCGCAGCAAAATAGGTTGTGGCATCATCAAACTGATCTACTACTTCCACATAAAGGATTTCTTCGTTGGTTTCGAAGTTTGTAATGGTCTGGCTCAGATGCTCACCAATATCCTTCCAACGAATATCTGCCAATTCATGAATTGGTCGATAAATGACATTTCCTAGATTTGTGAACATCAAGAGATGTTGCGTTGTCTTAGTAGATTGTACAAAAATCAGACGGTCATCATCACGTTTACCAATTTCTTCCAAGGTGGAAGCAGCAAAGGAACGTGGGCTGGTACGCTTGATGTAACCTGCCTTGGTTACGCTGACATAGGTATCTTCCTCGGCAATCAGACTAGCTGTATCGATCTCGATTGCTTTAGCAGTGTCTTCTAACGAACTCAAACGCGGAGTCGCAAACTTCTTCTTAACCTCACGAAGTTCTTTCTTCATGAGATTGTACATAGTTCGTTCATCACCGATAATAGCCGCAAGCATGGCAATCTTTTCACGAAGTTCTGCTTCTTCTTCCTGCAAGACAACTACGTCTGTATTGGTCAAACGGTACAGTTGCAAGGTAACGATAGCCTCAGCCTGCTCTTCTGTAAAATCATAGCTAACTTTGAGGTTTTCCTTGGCGTCCGCCTTATTCTCGGATGCACGGATAAGCGCAATGACTTCGTCCAAAATCGAAATCACGCGAATCAAACCTTCAACGATATGGAGACGTTTCTCAGCCTTTTCCTTGTCAAAGCGTGAACGCGCCAAAATCACTTCGCGACGGTGGGCAATATAGCTAGACAAGATTGGAACGATCCCAACCTGACGAGGCGTGAAATTTTCAATCGCCACCATGTTAAAGTTGTAGTTGATTTGTAGGTCGGTGTACTTAAATAGATAGTTGAGAACCAGCTCTGTATTAGCGTCTTTCTTAAGTTCAATAGCGATACGAAGGCCATCACGGTCAGACTCATCACGAACCTCAGCAATACCTGCTACCTTGTTATTAACACGGACATCATCGATTTTTTTAACCAGATTGGCCTTGTTGATTTCATAAGGAATCTCAGTAATAACGATTTGTTCCTTACCACCTTTTAGCTTCTCAATCTCAGTCTTGGAACGAACAACTACGCGCCCTTTCCCAGTTTCATAGGCCTTCTTGATTTCATCACGGCCCTGAATAATTCCTCCTGTAGGGAAGTCTGGTCCAGGCAAGAATTCCATTAGTTTGTCTACCTTGGCAGTTGGATGGTCAATCATGTAAACTGTAGCATCAATGACCTCAGACAAATTATGGGGTGGAATATCTGTGGCATATCCAGCCGAAATTCCAGTCGAACCATTAACCAAAAGGTTTGGAAAAGCTGCTGGCAAAACTGTCGGCTCTTTTTCAGTATCGTCAAAGTTCCAAGCAAAAGGAACGGTCTTTTTCTCGATATCTTGAAGAAGGTAACCTGCAATCTCAGATAAACGTGCCTCGGTATAACGCATTGCAGCAGGCGGATCACCGTCCATAGATCCGTTATTACCGTGCATTTCAACTAGAATCTCACGATTTTTCCAGTCCTGCGACATACGAACCATGGCATCATAGATAGAACTATCACCGTGTGGGTGGAAATTCCCCATGATGTTACCGACAGACTTGGCCGATTTACGGTAGCTCTTGTCAAAGGTATTGCCATCCTTATTCATCGAATAAAGAATGCGACGCTGAACCGGCTTCAACCCATCACGAATATCTGGCAAAGCCCTGTCTTGAATAATGTACTTGGAGTAGCGACCAAAGCGCTCTCCCATGATGTCCTCCAGGGACATATTTTGAATGTTAGACATATGATACTAAGCCCGTAAAATGCAAAGTGAAAATAGGAAATTCTTGCAGTGAGCAATGCTCGCAAGAGAATTTATCTTTTTCACACAGTATTTAGGGCGTGTTCAACTCCTTTCAAAGAATGTAGAGTATGTGTAATGGTAAAAAGATATAGAAAGGATTAGTCCTATTTTCAGTTACTATAAGTAACCTAGTTATCCTATCTGTAGTTTAATGTTATAATTTAGGTTCTTTATTTACATAGTGTTTTGAAGTCTTTCCTCAGCATACTCAATCATCTTCTCAGCCACTTCCCTATCATAGTCAAAGCCCATCTTGTTAGCTAGGGATTGAGCTTCTTGGTGGAAAAATTTCATGGTAGCAAACAAAGACTGAGTGATTTTGTTACTATTTGAAAAATCAAGTATACTTGAGAATTCATTCTCTTTATCAGCAGGTAAATAATTAAAGAGATACTTGTAGTTCTTGCCGATATCAACTGCTACCTTTTCACTTGCGACCTGCCAAGATAAGACTTTCAAGAGTTCTTGTTGACAAATACTGTAGAGATGGTCGGTCGCATAGATGAGCTGATTACGACAAATTCCTTTAACCACGTAGGCTGACACCCACCAAAATTCATTACAGGATTTTTCAAAATCCGTTTCAGTAGCTGGACTTGTCCAGTATCGCTCTAGATTTTGGGAACAGGGTTCAAATAAATGTTCTGGGTCTTCCAAAACAGTGAATCCTGCCTCACTATCCACCCACTCTTGAATGTGGGCTTTAGAGCAGAGAGTCAAATCAATCCGATTGCCATCTTCAAAGAGCATAAGATATAGACGACGATGGTCAAGAGCAACCTCTTGCTCAATAATGCGTTTGCCAAACTGGTCTAGCCAAGAAAGATTGCTTGTCAGATTAGCCAAATCATCCACGACATAAACAACATCATAGTCTTGAAATTCATCTTTTGGGGCCTTTGGGTTTGTCCGTGAACCAGACATGGCGACAGCTTTGACTTGTAAAGTTTTGGCAGTCTGTAAAATCAGATCTAGCATTTCTGTTTCAGCTCTCATGTTGATATCCATTCATTAAAAAGTGACTTAAAACACTGTCGCTTCTTCCAGCGTAAACTTGACATTATCCTCAATCCACTTACGTCGTGGCTCGACCTTATCCCCCATAAGGACATTGACGCGACGTTCGGCGCGAGCAAGATCTTCGATAGTGACACGAATGAGAGTTCGAGTTTCCGGATTCATGGTTGTTTCCCAGAGTTGATCCGCATTCATCTCTCCAAGCCCCTTGTAGCGTTGGAGTGTTGCACCTTTACCGAACTGTTTGCGAAGTTCTTCTAATTCGCCATCCGTCCATGCATAGGCTACTTCTTCTTTCTTGCCTTTGCCTTTTGACATCTTGTAAAGAGGCGGAAGGGCGATATAGACATGGCCTGCCTCAACTAGCGGACGCATGTAGCGATAAAAGAATGTTAAAAGAAGAGTCTGGATATGGGCACCGTCAGTATCCGCATCGGTCATGATAATAATCTTGTCATAGTTGGCATCTTCAATAGAAAAATCTGCTCCCACACCCGCACCGATTGTATAAATCATGGTGTTGATTTCTTCATTTTTGAGGATATCCGCCATCTTGGCTTTGGCTGTATTGATAACCTTACCACGAAGAGGCAAGATTGCCTGGAACTTGCGGTCACGGCCTTGTTTGGCAGAACCTCCGGCAGAATCCCCCTCGACTAGATAGAGTTCATTTTTAGCTGGATTCTTAGACTGGGCTGGGGTCAATTTCCCAGACAACAATCCCTTATCTTTCTTATTTTTCTTCCCATTTCGACTCTCATCACGCGCCTTACGTGCCGCTTCACGAGCATCACGGGCCTTGATGGCTTTGCGAATAAGATTTGAAGCTAATTCCCCATTTTCCATAAGGAAGAAAGTCAACTTATCAGCTACAATTCCATCCACAACTGGACGAGCCAGTGGGCTTCCCAATTTATCCTTTGTCTGACCTTCAAACTGGAGGTGTTCTTCAGGAACAAGGATAGAAAGAACGGCTGCTAGTCCTTCACGATAGTCTGACCCTTCAAGGTTTTTATCTTTTTCCTTGAGAAGCCCAGTCTTACGCGCATAGTCATTCATAACCTTGGTAATGGCAGACTTGAGTCCTGTCTCGTGCGTTCCACCGTCCTTGGTGCGAACGTTATTGACAAAGGATAGAATGTTATCTGAAAATCCGTCATTGTACTGGAGGGCCACTTCCACTTGGAAACCATTGTCTTCCCCTTCAAAGTAAAGAACTGGCGTTAAGGTCTCCTTGTCTTCGTTGAGGTAAGAAACAAAGTCTTGTACCCCATTTTCATAGTGGAATTCAATCGCTTCGTCTGTGCGTTTATCCGTTAGAGACAAGGTCACATTTTTTAAAAGAAAGGCTGACTCATTGAGGCGTTCTGAGATGGTATTGTACTTGAAATCTGTCGTAGAGAAGATCGTCGCATCAGGCATAAACGTAACCTTGGTACCTGTTTTAGACTTGGGCGCTGTACCGATTTTCTTCAAAGTCGTAACAGGTTTGCCACCATTTTCAAAACGTTGCTTGTAGATTGCACCGTCACGAGTGATTTCAACTTCTAGCCAGCTAGAAAGGGCGTTAACTACGGAAGAACCCACCCCGTGCAGACCACCTGATGTCTTATAACCACCTTGACCGAATTTCCCTCCGGCGTGGAGAATGGTAAAGATTACTTCAACCGTTGGGATTCCCATCGCGTGCATTCCAGTCGGCATCCCACGTCCGTGGTCTTGAACCGTTAAACTGCCGTCTTTATTAATGGTCACATCAATACGGTCACCAAATCCAGACAAGGCTTCATCGACAGCATTATCGACGATTTCCCAGACGAGATGATGAAGACCTGCCCCATCAGTCGATCCGATATACATCCCTGGACGTTTACGGACGGCATCCAACCCTTCTAGCACCTGAATGGCGTCATCATTATAATTGTTAATATTGATTTCCTTTTTTGACACAAGGAACCTCCTATTCGTTCATCTTTACTATTCTACAGGTTTTCTAAGGATTTTGCAAAATTTTTCTTTCTCCGCTGTGACAATTTCAGAAGAGATTCTCTGCCTTTCTTCTCCATTTCATGATATAATAGGAGTATGATTACAATAGTTTTATTAATCCTAGCCTATCTGCTGGGTTCGATTCCGTCTGGTCTCTGGATTGGACAAGTATTCTTTCAAATCAATCTGCGCGAGCATGGTTCTGGTAACACTGGAACGACCAATACCTTCCGCATTTTAGGCAAGAAAGCTGGTATGGCAACCTTTGTGATTGACTTTTTCAAAGGAACCCTAGCAACCCTTCTTCCGATTATGTTTCATCTTCAAGGTGTTTCGCCTCTCATCTTTGGACTTTTGGCTGTTATTGGACATACCTTTCCTATCTTTGCAGGATTTAAGGGTGGTAAGGCTGTCGCAACCAGTGCAGGTGTGATTTTCGGATTTGCGCCTATCTTCTGTCTCTACCTTGCGGTTGTTTTCTTTGGAACCCTCTATCTAGGTAGTATGATTTCGCTGTCTAGTGTCACAGCATCTATCGCGGCTGTCATCGGAGTTCTACTCTTTCCACTTTTTGGTTTTATTTTGAGTAACTATGACCCTCTCTTCATCGCCATTATCCTAGCTCTTGCTAGTTTGATTATCATTCGTCATAAGGATAATATCACACGTATCAAAAATAAAACTGAAAATCTTGTCCCTTGGGGATTGAACTTAATCCATCAAAATCCTAAAAAATAAAACGCCAGTTTGAACAGAACTGACGTTTTTTTGTATGCTTATTTTGATTTGATATAGTTGATACCATCTGCTTTTGGTGCGACTGCTTTTCCAAAGAAGGCTGCCAAGACAAGAATTGTCAAAACATAAGGTGCAATTTGAAGATAAACCGCAGGCACTCCTTGTAGGAATGGCAATTGAGAACCAATAACAGCTAAACTTTGTGAAAGTCCAAAGAAGAGACTTGAAAGCATAGCTCCGATTGGATTCCATTTCCCAAAGATCATCGCAGCAAGGGCGATAAATCCAGGTCCAACAATAGTTGTCACTGAGAAGTTAACTGAGATGGATTGAGCATAAATCGCTCCACCAATTCCACCTAGGAAACCTGATATGATAACTCCTAAGTATCTCATCTTGTAGACGTTGATTCCCAAGGTATCCGCTGCTTGAGGGTGTTCACCGACGGAGCGGAGACGAAGACCAAAGCGAGTCTTGAAGAGGATAAACCAAGCAAGGAATGAGAAGGCAATGGCCAGATAACCAAGCAGACTAGTCGACTTGAAGAAGATATCACCAATTACTGGGATGTTAGCCAAGACTGGAAAATCAAAGCGTCCAAAAGTCTGACTTAAATTGTCGGTTTGTCCTTTGTTATAAAGAACTTTCACCAAGAAAACAGCCAAGGCAGGCGCCATTAAGTTCAATACCGTACCGCTGACAACATGGTCTGCACGGAAATGAACCGTCGCTGCTGCGTGGATGATAGAGAAGAGACCTCCAACCAATCCTGCAACTAGCAAGGATAGCCATGGAGTTGCTGCTCCAAATTGTTCAGCAAATTCAAGGTTAAAGACAACTCCAGAAAAGGCACCCATAACCATAATTCCTTCAAGGCCGACGTTTACGACACCACCACGTTCAGAGAAAACACCACCAATACTTGTAAAGATGAGGGGGGCTGAGTAAATCAGCATAGAAGACACCAAGAGGGTGAGCAAGGTTGTAATAGACATCTTTACTTACCTCCTTTAACTTGTTTTTTCGGTTTGACAAAGCGTTCGATAAGGTAATGAACACTGACAAAGAAGATAATAGACGCTGTTACAATGCTGACAAGCTCAGATGGTACCTGCGCTGCATTCATACCAGGAGCTCCAACTTGGAGAACACCAAATAGGAAGGCTGCAAAGAGAATACCGATTGGTGAGTTGGCTGCAAGCAGACTAACTGCCATCCCGTTAAATCCAACAGCCAATGACGCCCCTTGAACATAGACGTTCTGGAAGGTTCCCAGACCTTCAACAGCTCCACCAAGACCTGCCAAGGCACCTGAAATAATCATTGAGAGGATGATCGTTCTTTTTGCAGAAATACCAGCGTATTCTGATGCATGAGGATTAAGACCAACTGCACGAATTTCAAAACCAAGAGTTGTTTTCTTGAGCATGAACCAAATAACTGCAACTGCAATGATGGCAAAGAAAATACCAATATTCATCCGTGAATTACCAGTCAATTCAGACAACCAAGGTGTCTGATAGGTTGCATTAGCCCCAACGCGAATCGTCGAATCTGTACTTTGCATGAAATCTTTAGGGAAGGCATGGATAAAGGCATTTCCTACATACAAGACAATGTAGTTCATCATGATGGTTACGATAACCTCTGACGTCCCCAGATAGGCTCTAAGAATACCCGGAATCGCTCCGACAATCCCACCAGCAATAAGGGCAATCACGATGGTTGCTAAAATCATCAAGGGGCGTGGCATATCTGGATGTGACAAGGCAAACCAACCACTGAGAATCCAACCAGCCAAAGCCTGACCAGGAAGCCCGACGTTAAAGAAACCTGCACGACTGGCAACAGCAAAACCAAGACCAATCAAGACCAAAGGCCCCATAGCACGGAAGATTTCTCCAATCCCACGCAGGCTACCAAAGGCTGTATAGAACAATTCTTCGTAGCCCCAAATAGCATCATAACCGAAGATCCACATGACAATGGCTCCGAGCAAAATTCCTAGGAAGACAGAAATCAAGGGAACCGAAATTTGTTGTAATTTTTTAGACATCACTCTTCTCCTTTCCCAAGTTTCCACCAGCCATCAAGACACCAAGTTCTTGCTTATTGGTTGTTTCTGGTGATACAATACCTTGAATCTTACCATCATGGATAACAGCAATACGGTCTGAGACGTTTAAAATCTCATCCAATTCAAAGCTGACAACAAGGACAGCCTTACCATTATCACGCTCTTCAATCAAGCGCTTGTGGATATATTCAATGGCACCGACATCCAACCCACGAGTTGGTTGGCTGACGATAAGGAGATCAGGATCTCGATCAATTTCACGAGCAATAATTGCTTTTTGTTGATTTCCTCCTGAGAGTGCAGCTGCAGGAACAAATTCGCTGGCAGCACGAACATCAAACTCTTCCATTAGCTTTTTAGCATAAGAAGTAATATTTGAATAGTTCAAAATTCCATTTTTACTATGTGGTTCTTTGTAGTAGGTTTGAAGGGCAATATTTTCAGAAATCATCATTTCCAAAATCAAGCCATCACGGTGACGGTCTTCTGGAACGTGCCCAACACTTAGTTCTGTAATTTGTCGTGGGTGTAAGCCCACAATTGAATCTCCTTTTAGCTCAATGCTACCAGATTCAACCTTGCGAAGGCCTGTGATGGCTTGAATCAGTTCAGACTGACCATTTCCATCAATACCCGCAATACCAACAATCTCTCCAGCACGAACATCCAAGGACAGATTTTTCACAGCTGGGACACCGCGGTTTTCATTGACCACCAAGTCTTTAATAGACAAGACCACTTCTTTTGGTTGAGAGGCTTGTTTCTCTGTTTTAAAGGAAACAGAACGACCCACCATCATTTCTGCTAAATCAGCATTGGTAGCCCCTGCAATTTCGACGGTTTCAATTGATTTCCCACGACGGATAACTGTAACTCGGTCAGAAACTGCGCGAATCTCATCCAACTTATGGGTAATCAAGATAATTGATTTTCCTTCTTTGACAAGATTTTTCATAATAGCCATCAACTCATCAATTTCTGATGGAGTCAAAACGGCCGTTGGTTCGTCAAAGATAAGGATATCAGCCCCCCGATAAAGGGTTTTTAAAATTTCTACACGTTGTTGGGCTCCAACTGAGATATCTGCTACCTTGGCAGAAGGGTCAACCGCTAAGCCATAACGTTCAGAAAGAGCCTTAATTTCTTTGCTAGCTCCAGCGATATCTAGCACACCATTTTTAGTCAATTCACTACCTAAAATGATGTTTTCAGCCACTGTGAAGGCTTCTACCAACATAAAGTGCTGGTGAACCATTCCGATTCCCAAGCTAGCTGCTTTAGATGGTGAGTCGAGGTTGACAACTTGACCGTTGACCACAATTTCACCACTGGTTGGTTCAAGAAGCCCTGCTAACATGTTCATGAGCGTGGACTTTCCAGCCCCATTTTCTCCTAAAAGTGCATGAATTTCACCTTTTCGTAGGTGCAAGTTGATTTTGTCGTTGGCAACAAATTCACCAAACACCTTGGTAATATCACGCATCTCAATGACATTTTCGTGTGCCATGTGCTCTTCCTTTCAGATTCTTATTTTATTTCAATAAAACTTGCTAGTTTGTCTAGTAGCAAGCTTTACTGAGACAAAATGACTTTGTCTCAACTCTTAAAAAAGCGGCCGAGGGCCGCTTCCTAAGAAATGACTTCCATCCATTATTTTTCAGGAACTTTTACGCTTCCATCAAGGATTTTAGCTTTTGCATCTTCAACAGCTTTTTTACCTTCTTCTGAAAGGTTTGTTACTGCCAAGTCAACCCCTTTATCTTTCAATGAGTAAACGATCACTTGACCGCCAGGGAATTCACCTTTTTCTGCTTTGTTAGCAATATCTTTTACAGTTGTACCAACTTGTTTCAAAGTAGATACAAGAACGAAGTTTGATTCTTTGCCATCTTTAGAAGTGTACTTACCTTCTGCTACTTGGTCACGGTCAACACCGATAACCCAAACTTTTTCATTTTCAGGACGGCTTTCGTTTAGTGATTTTGCTTCTGCAAAGACACCAGCACCTGTTCCACCTGCTGCTTGATAAACAACGTCTGCACCAGCTGCGTATTGTGCTGCTGCAATTGTTTTACCTTTAGCTGCATCACCAAATGAACCAGCGTAGTCAACTTGTACTTTGATAGATGGGTCTACTGACTCAACACCAGCTTTAAATCCAGCTGCAAAACGTGATATAACTTCAGATTCGATACCACCTACAAAACCAACTTGTTTTGTTTTAGTTGTTTTAGCTGCTGCAACACCTGCAAGGTAAGCAGCTTCGTTATCAGCAAATGTTACGCTCGCAACATTCTTTTGATCTTTAATCACATCATCAATCAAGACATAGTTCAAGTCAGAGTGGTCTTTTGCTGCTTCTTCAACTGCATTGTGAAGGGCAAAACCAACACCGAAGATCAGGTTGTAACTTCCAGCCGCTTGTTGCAAGTTGTTAGCGTAGTCAGCTTCACTTGTTGATTGGAAATAAGTAAAACCTTTATCTTTTGAAAGATTGTGTTCTTTACCCCAGTCTTGCAAACCTTCCCAAGCTGATTGGTTGAATGATTTGTCATCAACACCACCAGTATCAGTGACGATTGCTGCTTTTGTCTTCACATCAGAAGATGAAGCTGCGTTACGAGAAGAGCGGTTACCACATGCAGCAAGTCCAACTGCTGCCACTGCAACTAGACCAAGGCCTAGCCATTGTTTCTTGTTCATTACTGAACCTCCTAAATAAGATGTGCAACGATGTTGCAAGTATGGATTGGTTGGCCACAAGGACCGTGCCACTCAGAGAGCGACTCAGACTAGTTTAAGTCTGTAAAAGAGTATGGAAGTAACTCCCCGACCGTCATCTCGACCGTCGATTTATCTTTTGCGACTAAGGTCACTTTTAGATCTTGTTCAAAAAATTCAGCCATCACTTGGCGACAAGCACCACACGGTGAAATTGGTTTATCAGTCTGACCATAGACAATCAATTCTGAAAATTCTCTTTGGCCTTCAGAAACTGCTTTAAAAATCGCTGTACGTTCTCCACAGTTGGTCAAAGAATAACTAGCATTCTCGATATTGACACCTGTATAAATACTACCATCTTTCGCTACTAAAACAGCTCCGACTGGAAAATGAGAATAGGGCACATAGGCTTTCTTGCTGGTTTCAATTGCTAGTTCAATCAACTCAGTAGTCGCCATCTGCCAATTCTCCTTTTAAAATGGCTACCCCAGCTGACGTTCCGATACGGGTCGCACCTGCTTCAACAAAGGCAAGAGCATCTGCATAAGAACGAGCTCCACCAGCAGCCTTGACTCCCATATCAGGTCCAACTGTTTCACGCATTAATCTAACATCTGCTACTGTAGCACCACCAGTTGAAAAGCCAGTAGATGTTTTAACAAAATCAGCTCCCGCTTTTTGGGCCAATTGGCAAGCCACAACTTTTTCTTGGTCTGTCAAAAGGCAAGCTTCAATAATGACTTTCACTAACTTGTCACCACTTGCTTCTACTACTGCGCGAATATCCGACTCAACCAAATCAAGATTACCTGATTTGAGAGCTCCAACATTGATCACCATATCAATCTCGTCTGCACCATTTTGAATAGCTTCTTTGGTTTCAAAAGCTTTCACAGTTGAAGTTGTTGCTCCCAAGGGAAAACCTACTACTGTGCAGACCTTGACATCTGTACCTTCAAGCCCTTTTTTAGCATATTCAACCCAGGTCGGATTAACGCAAACACTGGCAAAATCATACTCTCTAGCTTCAGACAACAAACAATCAATTTGATTTTCTGTCGCATCTTGTTTTAAAAGCGTATGATCGATATATTTATTTAATTTCATATTCGGATTCTCCTGCGGTTTATGAGATGATTTCTATAATTTCTCGTAAACTTTGCACCCTGTCATTTATTTTAACATATTTTTGAAAATCTGTAACTAGCTGGGGAGAAATTTTTCCATTTGTGTATACTTTTGCAACAATTTCTCCCTTTTGAACGGAATCTCCAACTTTCTTTTCAAAAACAATTCCTGTTTCATAGTCCAAGGAATCAGATTTGACTGCACGGCCTGCCCCAAGTCTCATGGCATAAAGACCAAAGTCCATTGCTGGAAGAGCTGAGATAATACCTGTTTCCTGAGCAGGGATTTCCACCACATGGGCAACATTGACAGGACGATAGAGGTCTTTCAAGTCTCCACCCTGGGCTTGGACCATCTCCTCAAACTTAGCCAGTGCTTGGCCATTTTCAAGATGTTGTCGAACTTCTTCAACTGTCTTGTTAACATTTGCCAAACTAAGCATAATTTGAGCCAATTCACAGATGAAGTGGGTAATATCCTGACGACCTTGACCTTGTAAAATCTCCAATGCCTCAAGGATTTCAAGACGATTTCCAATCGCTTGTCCCAAAGGTTGACTCATATCCGTAATCACTGCTACCGTCTTCCGTCCAACAGCCTTACCAAGTTTCACCATGGTTTGAGCCAGTTCACGCGCCTCATCAACCGTTTTCATGAAGGCACCCTCGCCAACAGTCACGTCTAGTAAAATAGCATCCGCCCCTGCCGCAATTTTCTTGCTCATCACCGAACTCGCGATCAAAGGAATCGTGTCGACAGTTGCGGTCACATCACGGAGAGCGTAGAGAAGCTTATCCGCTTTGACCAGCTGATCTGATTGCCCAATGACAGATACACCAATATCCTGCACTTGTGCAATGAAATCCTCTTGACTGCGCTCAACTTGATAGCCCTTAATGGACTCCAATTTATCGATTGTTCCACCCGTATGGCCGAGCCCACGACCACTCATTTTTGCAACAGGCACACCAAAACTAGCAACAAGAGGAGCCAAAATCAAGGTCACCTTATCACCAACACCACCCGTAGAATGCTTGTCAACCTTAACCCCATCAATAGCAGATAAATCAAACTCTTGACCTGTCTGAACCATATTCATAGTTAGGTCTGAGATTTCTCGAGTCGTCATTCCTTTGAAATAGACAGCCATAGCAAAGGCAGACATCTGATAATCAGGAACCGTTCCTGACACATAGCCTTCAACTAGCCATTCAATTTCACTCGAGGTCAGTTCTTGCCCGTCTCGTTTCTTTTGGATTAAATCAACTGCTCTCATTCTTTCACACTTCTAAGGATGTAGTATCCCTTATCTTTTTTAACGACTTCACAATTGCCAAACACATCTTCCATCTTGGACTTAGCACTTGGAGCCCCCTGTTTTTTCTGGATAACGATTGTTAAATCCCCACCAGTTTCCAAGAAATCTTTACTTTTCTCAATGATTTCATGAACCACTTGCTTTCCTGCACGGATAGGAGGATTGGACATGACATGGTCAAATTTACCTTCAACTTGTTCATAAATGTTGGACTGGAAAATCGTCGCTGCTACTTTATTTCGTTCAGCATTTTGTCGCGCCAAATCCAAGGCACGATTATTAATATCGACCATGGTCGCCTGAACTCCATAAGCCTTAGCCAAAGACAAGCCCAAAGGCCCGTAACCACAACCTACATCAAGGACAGTTTCTCCTTGGTTGACCTCAAGACACTTGAGCAAGAGTTGACTCCCAAAGTCAACCATTTTCTTGCTAAAAACACCCGCATCCGTCAAAAAGGTCATTTTTTCTCCCAACAAGTCCACTCTCAACTCATGAATGTCGTGAGCAGCGTCAGGATTCTCTGCATAATACATTTTACTCATGAAACTATTTTACCATAATTTGACTTAAATTGTAAATCGTTTACAAATTGATAATAAAACGAAAAAGACTGAAAAAGCTAGTCAAGAAGACCTTTTCTTCAATCTCTTTCAACACTTATAGATGAATAATAAAGCATTTAGAGCCAGAAATATCATAGTCAGGATAAAACAATAAGTTTATCATCTATAATCAGACACATTTTTATTACTATTGCTTAACCTTCAGATACTTAATTATCAAGAGCATTCCCAACAAGATGTTTAGATAAAAGCCCAACTGATAAGTTTGTGTTAGGATTTCCAAACTTGTCCAAAGTCGTATCAAATCTTCTAGCGACATGCGGAAGAAATAACCCTCTGTAGCAATCCATAGAACTAAAAAGACATAACTACCAGCAGCAAGCCATTTCGTCCACCGTTTTTTTAGGAAGAAAGCAAGCAAGAGCGAACAGATAAAGACAGCTGTTACAATGGCATGTTCCATCAAAAAAGTAAAACCGTAATAGGTTTCCACAAAACGTCTACCATTATCCGCATTCGCTCCTTTTAAAAAAGGTAGTGCAAAACTTAAAATAAAACAGAGTTCCAATATGTAACGTTTTAAGATTTTCATAGTACACCTCCTATCAGTTGTGAACTAAAAAACCCCTTTATTAGCTTATAAATCAGCAGAAACTATCTCCTACTTCATCATTCAATTGTTCAATCTCTATCTACCTTTATTATACGATATTAGCTTACTATCATCAAGAAACCGCTTTATTTTTTTAGCTTTTTATGGTATGATAGACAAAATATCTAGGGGAAAATAAATGACCAACGAATTTTTACATTTTGAAAAAATCAGCCGCCAGACTTGGCAATCTTTACATCGAAAGACGACACCTCCTTTGACAGAAGAGGAATTAGAATCCATCAAGAGTTTTAATGATCAGATTAGCCTGCAGGATGTTACCGATGTCTATCTTCCCCTAGCCCATCTCATCCAGATTTACAAGCGTACCAAGGATGATTTGGCCTTCTCAAAAGGAATTTTCCTTCAACGTGAAAGCAAATCCCAACCTTTTATCATTGGGGTTTCTGGTAGTGTTGCCGTTGGAAAATCCACAACCAGTCGCCTACTTCAAATCCTACTGTCTCGTACGCTTACAGATGCTAGGGTTGAGTTGGTAACAACTGATGGCTTTCTCTATCCCAACCAGACCTTGATTGAGCAAGGGATTTTAAATCGTAAGGGATTTCCTGAAAGCTATGATATGGAAGCTCTTCTCAACTTCTTGGATCGCATCAAAAATGGACAAGATGTAGATATACCTGTCTATTCTCATGAAGTCTACGACATCGTACCTGAGGAAAAACAAAGCGTCAAAGCTGCTGACTTTGTAATTGTTGAGGGGATTAATGTCTTTCAGAATCCACAAAACGAGCGTCTCTATATCACTGACTTCTTTGACTTTTCCATCTATGTTGATGCTGCAGTGGATGACATTGAGAGTTGGTATCTGGATCGTTTCTTGAAAATGCTGAGCCTAGCCCAAAACGACCCTGATAGCTACTATTATCGTTTTACTCAAATGCCGATTGGGGAAGTAGAATCCTTTGCCCATCAGGTCTGGACTAGTATCAATCTCACAAATCTACAAAATTATATTGAACCAACCAGAAATCGTGCGGAAGTGATTCTTCATAAAACAAAGAACCATGAAATCGATGAAATTTACTTAAAAAAATAATTTTCCCTTGTCAAAACGTAAGTTTTCAGATATAATGGTATAGTTAGTAAATATGGAGGTAAGAACATTGGCAAACATTAAATCAGCTATCAAACGCGCTGAATTGAACGTTAAACAAAACGAAAAGAACTCAGCTCAAAAATCAGCTATGCGTACTGCTATCAAAGCTTTCGAAGCAAACCCATCTGAAGAACTTTTCCGTGCTGCTAGCTCAGCTATCGATAAAGCAGAAACTAAAGGTTTGATTCACAAAAACAAAGCAAGCCGCGATAAAGCTCGTCTTTCAGCTAAACTTGCTAAATAAGAAACAGTCCATAGAGGCTGTTTTTTTGTCTCCAAATAGGAAAAGGTAGAAAATGAAAATCGCAATTATCGGATATTCTGGTTCTGGTAAGTCAACTCTAGCAGAAAAATTATCTAACCACTACTCCATCCCAAAACTTCACATGGACACACTCCAATTTCAACCTGGTTGGCAAGACAGTGACCGTGAATGGATGTTGACCGAGATGAAAAACTTTCTCACCAAGCAGGAATCTTGGGTTATTGATGGCAACTACTCTTGGTGTTTCTATGAGGAAAGAATGAAAGAAGCAGATCAAATCATCTTTCTAAATTTCTCTCGATGGAATTGTTTGTTAAGAGCCTTTAAGCGCTATTTAAAATACAAAGGAAAAGTCAGAGAAAGTATGGCCACAGGTTGTCCTGAGCGTTTTGACTGGGAATTTATCCGCTGGATTCTTTGGGATGGACGAACAAAAAATGCTAAAGAAAGATACCAACACTTAAGCAATACTTACCCAGAAAAGTTGCGTATTCTTTATTCTCAAGCAGAGATTGATTGTTTCTTGCAATCTCTTAAAAATAGACGATAGAGTAACGTTTCATTAAGGTCAGCATGGGCTGAATGACTAAAAAAGGAAGATTTTCATCCAGAAAATTTTCCTTTTGTGTTTTCTTTTATTCTGCAATCAAGGTTTCTAATCCAACCTTCATCATATCGGTGAAGGTATTTTGGCGTTCTTCTGCAGTTGTATCTTCGTCTGGATTAACCAAACTATCAGAGATAGTCATAATAGCAAGGGCATCAACATGGTGTTGGGCTGCCAGATAGTAAAGTGCTGCTGCTTCCATTTCCACAGCCTTGACTCCCCATTTACCAAGTTCGATGTTCTTTTCAAAGTAGTTTGAATAAAAGACATCTGAAGACAAAACATTTCCAACATGGGTTGTCATACCGAGTTCTTTGGCGATATGGTAGGCCTTGTCCAGCAAATCAAAGCTAGCGATTTGCGGGAAATCGTACTGTGGCCAGTCATTGCGGATGATGTTAGAGTTGGTTGCAGCTGCTTGCGCCAAAACCAATTCACGGACGTGAACATCTTCATTCAATGAACCTGCTGTTCCCACACGGATCAATTTTTTCACACCGTAGTCAACAATCAACTCACGCGCATAAATCGAAATCGATGGCATTCCCATCCCAGTTCCCATGACAGAGACACGGTGGCCCTTGTAAGTACCAGTATAACCAAACATGTTACGCACTTCGTTAAAACAAATAGCATCTTCAAGGAAATTCTCCGCAATAAACTTAGCACGAAGAGGATCCCCAGGAAGAAGAATTTTATCAGCAATTTCACCCTGCTGAGCAGCAATATGGATAGACATAATATAAGATACCAAACCCGTCAAAAAACAAAGGGAAAATAGGAGTTGGGTGCAGTGAGCGATGCTCGCTAGACCAACTATCTTTTTCCCACTGCTTTTAGGGTGGGTTCAATTCCTTTCTTTCTTAATTTTGATGATATTGAGAAGATTAGACCGGCTTCAATTCAAAGCAGAACTCCCCTTCTCTTCTGAATTTTTAGAAAAGTTTTCCGTTCGTGTTCAAATTAGAACACGCGCTCTACCTTTCTTTTTTTATTTTTATATTTCATAGCTAGGAAAAATCGGATTCAATCAAGATTCCAATAGGCCTACTACATTTTTATTTAAAACAGTTATAAATAAATTGAGAGTTTTTTTAATCTTTTAAATCAAATCATTGACTAGAAGAAATGGGCATTTCCTACCTAATTACTTTACTCTTTGACTTCTGACACAGTATGCTAGTCCAAGGAAAGCGGTCTAGCATTTTTGCAAGTTCATAGGCTAAAACAGCTGTTACTAAGAGATACGGAAGAGAATCTATACCTAGCCCAGTGAAACCTATAACTAATCCGGTTGCAGAAATGGGCGCCCTCAAGGTCACAGACAAAAAGCAAACCGATCCCAAAAGCAAAATGCTTGGCTGGCTATCTCCACCTAGAATCATTCCAAAGAGAGCAGCTCCAGCCATCCCCAAGGCAAAAGATGGCGTAAGTGTACCACCATAGGCCCCTGCCCACAGAGTAATAAGAACGACCAGTGCTTTTAGGATAAATAAGAGGAATACTGTTTTGCCATTGCTACAATTCAATACTTCCTGAGACATCATACGTCCATTTCCAAGTAGATGTGGAAAATAACTTGCTAATCCAATAAGAAAAAGAAAAGCTGAGGACAATGTTAGAAGTATTCGTTTATCTTTTATCCTTTTTGAAGACGCTGCCTTACTTAAGCGACCAAAAAGCCAAGCTAGTGGGGTTAAGAAAAGAAGTAATAAGGGAATAATCCATATTTGCTTTAATGACCATGTGATGGCTGGAATCTGGTAGAGAGCCTGATCTGAAATAACCCAGCCTGCTATATAGGTTGAGACATAGGTAGTCAAACCGACTAAGACAAATCGTTTAATAGATAGATCAATTCCTAAGGTTTCAAAAACAAAGAAGACACTTGTTAATGGAACCTGATAAACAGCCGCTAAACCAGCACCAGCACCACAAGCAAGGAGAAAGATGCGATCCTTCTTAGAGAGAGAACATATTTTTCCAATTGGTCCTGCAAATAGAGTTCCAATCTCTCGTGGCGCAGCTTCTTTGCCAATAGGCGCTCCCCCTCCAACTGCAATGATCTGCCAAATTGAATGAAATAGCTGTTTTAGAAAATGAAGCTTGTATTGTGAAGTCTCATCCTTCATCTGAGCTTTGATGGAATAAATCTTCGACCCTTTTTGCAAGAAATACCAGACCAAGGATGAGCCAAGACCCACCATCATTAAACTTAGTCCTATCCGTGAAGAGGAAACTCCATCTGTCAAAAATCCACTATGATGCTCTGACTGACCAAAAGCTAGCTCCTCCACCATCTCTAATAGATAATGGAGAAAAATACCAGATAAACCCGAAACTATTCCTTGCAGAATTACTGCTAGGAAAAATCTAAAATTATAAGGGATTTTTCGAAAAATACTCCTCAATTCTATTAACATGATTACAATTCTGCAAGAATCGCTTTAAGCAAACCTTTGAAGTCGCCTTTAACACGTTCAGTCACTTCTACAACTTCTTCGTGGTTGAGTTCTTCTTGGAATCCAGCTGCAAAGTTAGTAATACATGAAATTCCTAGAACTTTCAAGCCTGAGTGGGCTGCCACAATAACTTCAGGAACAGTAGACATACCAACCGCATCTGCTCCCAGTGTCTTATAAGCACGGATTTCTGCTGGTGTTTCATAAGTTGGACCAGTAACACCAATATAGACACCTTCGTCAAGCTTGATACCAAGTTTTTTAGCCACTTCATGGGCAGTAGCACGATATTCTGGTGTGTAGGCTTTAGACATATCTGGGAAACGAGGACCAAATTCATCCAAGTTTTCACCCATCAATGGGTTTTGACCTGTCATGTTGATATGGTCTGAGATAGCCATCAAAGTACCAGGCCCATATCCAATACCGCCAGCTGCATTGGTTACAATGACACCTTCACATCCGAGTACTTTCATCACACGAACTGGGAAAGTCACGACCTCAAGAGGATTGCCTTCGTAGAAATGGAAACGACCTTGAAGAGCCAAGACCTTACGACCTGCAAGTTCTCCATATACCAATTTCCCAGCGTGTCCGACTACTGTAGAACGGCCCCAGTTTGGGATATCTGCATAATCTACTACAACTGGATTTTCGATTTCTTCTGCCAATTCTCCAAGTCCTGATCCAAGGATTAGACCGAACTCAGGCGCTAGGATACCCTTTTCTTTCAGGAAGGCAGCAGTTTCATTGATTTTATCTAAAAATGTCATTGTATGTCTCCTTTATTATTTTTTAGCATTTGACCGATTTTGTCGAAAGTTTTAGCATTACGAATGGTGATGTTGCGATAAAAAGGCATCTTGAGTAAGTATTTGTGATAGGCAGTTGCATAGTAGGATTCCTCAGAGAATTTCCCCCAGAAAATCCCAAGTCTTCCAAAATAAACAACTTCATCTTCCAGTTCCAAACTTTCAACTGTCTCAATGACTTGAGCCACATCCAAGCCCTCCGTGTAAAAGAGGACATCCTTTCGTGCCAAATCTTTGGTCCACCAATCTGGCAGATTCTTCAGCTCTTCTTCATAATCTTCCTGACTCAGCAAAGAAAAGCTCTGAATAAATGGATAATGGACTGCAAAGAAAGCCTCTAACTTTTCAACCAATCGGACTTTGGGATCTGTCGAAGTAAAGAAAATATTGCCACTGTTGATGTAGGTTTCAACTTTTCCCAGTCCCAACTCTGTCAGTTCTTGACGAAGTTGCGCCATGACAACCTTATTCTTCCCACCGACATTAATGCCCCGAACAAGTAAAGCATATCGCGTCATCTTATACCAATTTAACTAAGAAACTTTCCCCAATCATGGCAGTTTCAACACCAAAGTTATCCGCAACTGTCGCTGAGATATCTGCAAAATGTCCAACTGGAATCAAACCGTTCCCTTTAAAGGCAGGGCTGTAGGCCAACAATGGAATATATTCACGAGTGTGGTCTGTTCCTGCATAGGTTGGGTCATTTCCATGGTCCGCAGTAATCAAGAGAAGGTCGTTCTCTCTCATGGCTGCGATAATTTCAGGTAAGCGTTCATCAAACTCATGCAAGCAATCACGGTAGCCGTGAGCATTACGACGGTGGCCGTAAAGGGCATCAAAGTCAACCAAGTTTGTGAATGAGAATCCTTTTTCAAATTCAGCAAGGCCCATGGTCTGCAATAGTGTATCAATTCCGTGGCTGTTTGACTTGTTGTGTCCCATGTCATGATTGATTCCTGCACCGTTAAAGATATCGTTGATTTTACCAACAGCGTAAGTATCGATACCTGCTTCATTCAATTTATCCAAAACAGTTGGTGCAAATGGGGATACGGCCAAGTCACGACGATTTGCCGTACGAGTGAAGTTACCTGGCTCACCAACATATGGACGGGCAATGATGCGACCTAGAAGGGCAGGGCGCTCAAGGGTAATCGAACGAGCGTATTCACAGATACGGTACAATTCATCCAAAGGAATAATATCTTCGTGGGCAGCAATTTGCAAAACAGGATCAGCTGAAGTATAGATAATCAACTCCCCAGTTTCCATTTGACGTGGTCCAAAATCATCGATAACAGCCGTTCCTGAGTAAGGTTTGTTAGCTTCACGAATAATCTTGCGTCCTGAGAAATCTTCGATTTTTGTCAAGATTTCTTCTGGGAATCCGTTCCAGAAAGTATCGAAAGGCTCAGTAATGTTAAGTCCCATGATTTCCCAGTGTCCAGTCATAGTATCCTTACCAAGAGATACTTCCTCCAATTTTGTTGCATAACCTGTTGGATTGCTCTCAGCTGGTACAGTCTTAAGAGGGGTTTCACGAGGAATATTTCCTAGACCAATTTTAGCCATGTTTGGGACATTCAAACCAACTGCTTTCGAAATGTGTCCTAATGTGTCAGAAGCTCCATCTGGAACTCCTGCATTGACAAAGTTATTAGCATCTGGTGCAGCACCGATTCCTACAGAATCCAGTACCACCAAGTGAATACGATTAAATTTTGACATAGTGTATCTCCTTATTATGTTGATTAGTTTGCTTTTGTTGAAGTTAAAATCTGAACCCCGTCTCGTCCAGCAACGATTACCTTATCCACCATTTGATTAAATAAGCCGTGCTCCACGACACCAACGATATGGTCCAATTCTTGGCCAAAGGCAATTGGATCCTCGATGACATCCAAGGCCAAGTCAATGATAAAGTTCTGCATATCCGTCACAAAACGTTGGCCGTCTTTTTCACGGAAACTTGGTTTGTAGCCAGCTCGCTCAAAACGACGAAAGACTTGTTCTGCACCATACTGAACTACTTCTACAGGCAGTTTAAAAGCGCCCAATTTCTCAACTAGTTTGCTTTCGTCTACCACCCAAATATATTCTTTTGAGGGCGTTGCGACAACCTTCTCCATGAGAAGGGCACCACCACCACCTTTGATTCCGTTAAACTGGCTATCCACTTCATCTGCCCCGTCAACCGTCACATCAACCAAGTCTACTTGGTCAATAGACTTTAGCGGGATATTTAACCCTTCAGCCTGTTTACTGGTCACACTAGAAGTCGTTACAGCAGTAATTTGCAGTCCTTCTTCCTTAATACGACGACCGATTTCTTCTACAAAATAATAGGCAGTAGACCCCGTTCCTAGTCCGACTACCATTCCATCCTTGACAAACTCAGCAGCCTTGATACCTGCCATTTTTTTCAGATTTTCCACTCAAACACCTCCATTAAAGAGCTAACTTTATTATAACATGTATCACTTTTTATTTCATGGATACACTAGAAAAACCCGAACATTTTTATTTTTATGTCCACCTTGTTTTGGTAGTTAGAATCTTAGTTATGAGAACTTGTAGATAAAAACATGTCCTAGCCCAAAGCAGCAACAGTTGATTTTTTATCATAAAGATGATTAAATAGTTAAGTACAGAAAAGGAGAAATAAGATGAACCCATTAGATTTGTTTAACCAAGTAAAAGAATTAATCGAAACAAAAGATTTCGAAGCTGCAAAAACATTTGTTGCAGAAAATCAAGACCAACTTGGAGAATACTTCTCTCAAGCTCAGCAGTTGATTTCTGGTTCTGAAGGTCTAGATGGCCTCGTTGGAAAGATTAAAGGATTTTTCTAAAAGATATAAAGGCGCCTGAACGATCAGGTGCCTTTTTGAGATATTTTATTCATTACTTTAGGAAGACAATTACTAATTTCCGTTGGCAAGACCACATAATGTTCTTGAGCTAGTTCTTGAGCAATAGCTGAATGAAGATGGGTCGCTACTGTCACACATTCGTAGAGACTGGCCTGTCGGAATTGGCCTGCAAATCCTGCAATCATTCCAGCAAGAGTATCTCCCATTCCCCCAGTCGCCTGATAGGGACCGCCAACCTGTAACTGGTAATAATCAGATTGGCCAGCTTTCCAAATACGAGTAGCTGGACCTTTCTCTACCAAAATTGTTCCTTGAGGGAAGGAAGTTAGGACACTAGCCGTTGCATCTTCTTTTTGCTTTTCAATAGCAATACCAGACAACTTTTCCCATTCTTTTTGGTGGGGAGTTAGGATAAGCTGGTTAGATGGAAATGACAAACTTGTTCTAGCAAGAATGGTCAGGGCACCACCATCTACAATCAAAATCTGATTTTGGCTTAAATTAACAAAGACTTGTTTTACTAGATTTTCTCCAAAAGCATCGTCTCGTAAACCAGGCCCCACCAAGACCACTTCTGCCTTCTCCAATTGCTCTTTTAGCAACTGCTGGTCTTGAAGAGAAAAGGCCATAGCCTCAGGTAAATGGCTGTGCAGAGCTGGAATATTTTCCCTGTCCGTTCCGACGGTCACCAATCCTGCACCGCTTTTTACAGCTGCTAAAGCAGCCATGATGATGGCACCACCATAAGGATAGGTACCACCAAGCAAGAGCAGACGACCATAATTTCCTTTATGACTTGTACGAGAACGTTCAATAATGACTTTTTCTAGTAGAGCTTGATCAATCACTTTCATCCTTTTTTCCTCTCACTTTATTATACAACAAAAAGGAGGCACACACCTCCTTTTGTAATCTTATATCTAAAATTTAATATTCATTTCTGCCATTTTAAATATAGTTATAGAAAATACACTCTCTTCAGCGAATGTTTCTCTTATTTTCTATCCAATGTCCGAAGTGCTGCCTGATAGGTTTGCTCCATCAGCATGGTAATGGTCATAGGACCGACACCTCCAGGAACTGGTGTAATATGGCTAGCAAGTGGTGCAACTGCCTCATAATCTACATCCCCACAGAGCTTACCATTTTCATCGCGATTCATCCCAACGTCAATGACAACAGCACCTGGTTTGACAAAGTCAGCAGTCACAAATTTGGCACGGCCGATTGCTACCACAAGAATATCTGCTTTAGCAGCCACCTTGGCAAGATTATGTGTCCGTGAGTGAGTCAAGGTTACTGTCGCATTTTTGGCCAAAAGAAGCTGAGCCATAGGTTTTCCGACGATATTGGAACGACCGATGACGACCGCATTTTTACCTTCCAAGTCAATCCCGTATTCATGGAACATTTCCATAATTCCCGCAGGTGTTGAAGGAATCATGACTGGATGACCAGACCAAAGACGCCCCATGTTTAGGGGATGGAAACCATCCACATCCTTTTCTGGGTCAATGGCCAATAAAACTGCCTCTTCATCGATATGTTTGGGTAAAGGTAACTGAACCAAAATCCCATGCCAAGCTGGATCTTGATTGTATTTGGCAATCAAATCCAACAATTCCTCTTGAGTAATGGTATCTGGAACTCGCACAACTTCACTACGGAAACCAGCCGCAAGGGCTGACCTCTCCTTGTTACGAACGTAGACTTGGCTGGCAGGGTTGTCCCCAACCAAAATCACTACCAAACCAGGTACTAGCCCCGTTTCTTCCTTTAATCTTTCAGTCTTTTCAGCCAGCTGTCCTTGTAACTTAGCTGCTAGAGCCTTCCCATCAATAATCTGTGTCATATCACTTCTCTTTTCTTTCAAATATCTTCCATTATACCAAAAACTGCTAATCCCCTCTAACACCTCTTTCCTAGGCAATCCTATAGTTTCAAACTATAAGAAAAAGCTCGGGTCGAGCTTTTCATTAATATCTTGTCTTGAAATTTTAAAATAGATTATAAAACCTTACTCAAGAAGTCCTTAGTCCGTTGTTCTTGGGTTTGTTCAAAAATCTGTTCAGGTGTTCCATCTTCAACAACCACACCGTCTGCCATAAAGATGACACGATCTGCAACCTCACGCGCAAATCCCATTTCATGAGTTACGATAACCATGGTCATTCCTGACTTGGCTAGGTCTTGCATAACCGCCAGCACCTCACCTACCATTTCAGGGTCCAGGGCTGAAGTCGGCTCGTCAAAGAGCAAAACATCTGGTTCCATTGCCAAACCACGCGCAATGGCAATCCGCTGTTGTTGCCCACCTGACAAACTCTGTGGATAAGCGTCTGCCTTATCTGGTAAACCAACTTTTTCCAAAAGTTCCTGAGCTCTCTTCTCTGCAACTTCCTTACTTTCACCTTTGGTCTTGATAGGAGACAAGGTGATATTTTCCATCACAGTCATATTAGGAAAGAGATTAAATTGTTGGAAAACCATGCCCATCTTCTCACGCATGGCAAAGAGGTCATTCTTCTTGTCCGTAATATCGACTCCCTCAAAGATAACCTTCCCTTTAGTTGCTTCTTCCAACAAATTCATAGAGCGAAGCAAGGTAGATTTCCCGCTCCCCGAAGGACCGATGATAACGACAACTTCTCCTCTTTTAATCTCGAGGTTGATGCCCTTCAATACTTCATTCTTGCCAAAGGATTTATGTAAATTTTCAATTTTTATCAAGGTTTCTGTCATTATTTCTTATCTCCTTGTCCCATACGTTTTTCAAAAGCTTTCAAGGCTACTGTCAAAATAGAAGTCATAATCAAGTAATAAAAGGCTGCAAATAAAAGTGGAGTCAGAGGTAGATAGGTTGTTGTAGAAACTGTTGTAGCCCCGTTCCACAACTCCATAACACCGATAGCTGATAAGAGGGAGCTGTCCTTGATAATGGTGATAAATTCGTTCCCCAATGCTGGCAAAATATTTTTGATTGCTTGTGGTAAAATTACATAGCGCATCGCATTTTTAGGACGAATCCCTAGCGAATAAGCCGCTTCTAGCTGACCTTTTGGAACCGCATTAATCCCAGCACGAACAGTCTCAGAAACATAAGCACCACTGTTCATAGAGATAATCAAAATCCCTGGAATCAGACGAGAAAGGTCAACACCTAAAATTCCAACCTGAATAGTCGGAGCATTGATGTGCATAAGGGCAAAGGCAATCATAATCTGAACCATCATCGGTGTCCCGCGGAAAATCCAAACGTACAAGTTGGCGAGCCAAACAAGCGGTTTAAACTTTGAACGTTGCCCAAAAGCCAAGACAACACCCAAAATAGTTCCCAAAAAGACAACACAGATAGAAATGAGAACCGTCACGATAGCCCCATAGTTAAAATAAGGTAAATACTTAGGTAAAAAAGAAAAATTCATAGTCACACTGCTTTCTAAAATAGAATACTGTATGATTATAACATGTATTGAATTAAAATTCAAATCTTTTATCTAATTTATTCAAAAAATCTTTAAGCTGCTAGAATATTAGCGAGAAATCTTAGTTTTTTCTAGGCAAGTTGACCTCCTTTATGGTAAAATAGTAACGATAAGAAATGAAGGAGAATCAAAATGGAATCACATTTGGTTAGAATCATCAACCGCCTTGAAGCAATGGCAAAAGACGGCGGAAATTTAAAACGTAATTTTGAACGCGAAGGAGTTGTTGTTGCAGAAGTTGCATACAGCCACGACGAAGAAAACGGATCAATCTTTACCCTTCGTGATGTCGAAGCTCGCGAAACTTATACGTTTGACAGCATTGACTTGATTGCAATGGAGATTTACGAACTCCTTTACTAATATAAAACAAGCTGGGATTACACCCTGCATGTCTAACCAAAATCCTTTTTGTCTCACAAATAGGATTTTTTTATTCCCTAAAATCTCAAAAATTTTCATTGTAACAACTTCTCAAAGCTGCAATCTTTTTACTTGCTTTACGCCCCAATCCTGTTATAATGAGAGTATAGATATTTGACTATTTTTGACCTTTAAATAGGTCAGGCTAAAGAAAGAAATGAGGTAGATGTATGCTTTGTCAAAACTGTAAAATCAACGACTCAACAATTCATCTTTATACCAATCTCAATGGAAAACAAAAACAAATTGACCTCTGTCAAAACTGCTATAAGATTATCAAAACAGATCCTAACAATAGCCTCTTTAAAGGTATGACAGATTTGAATAATCGTGACTTTGATCCTTTTGGCGATTTCTTCAATGATTTAAACAATTTTAGACCTTCTAACAACACTCCTCCCACTCCTCCAACCCAATCAGGTGGAGGTTACGGTGGAAATGGCGGTTATGGTTCTCAAAATCGTGGGCCTGCCCAAACTCCGCCACCTAGCCAAGAAAAAGGCCTGCTGGAAGAATTTGGTATCAACGTAACTGAAATTGCCCGTCGTGGAGATATTGACCCTGTTATTGGACGCGACGATGAAATTATCCGTGTCATCGAAATTCTCAATCGTAGAACCAAGAATAATCCTGTTCTTATCGGTGAACCAGGTGTCGGAAAAACGGCCGTTGTCGAAGGTCTAGCTCAGAAAATCGTTGATGGCGACGTTCCACATAAACTACAAGGCAAACAAGTCATCCGTCTGGATGTGGTTAGCCTAGTTCAAGGAACAGGTATCCGTGGACAATTTGAAGAACGCATGCAAAAACTCATGGAAGAAATTCGCAAACGTGAGGACATCATCCTCTTTATCGATGAAATCCATGAAATTGTTGGTGCTGGTTCTGCGGGCGATGGCAATATGGATGCAGGAAATATCCTCAAGCCCGCTCTTGCCCGTGGGGAACTGCAACTGGTCGGTGCTACTACCCTCAATGAATACCGTATTATTGAAAAGGATGCTGCGCTAGAGCGCCGTATGCAGCCTGTCAAGGTCGATGAACCAACAGTGGAAGAAACAATCACTATCCTCAAAGGAATTCAAAAGAAATACGAAGACTACCACCACGTTCAGTATACCGATGCTGCGATTGAAGCAGCTGCAACTCTTTCCAATCGCTACATCCAAGACCGCTTCTTGCCTGACAAGGCCATTGACCTCCTAGATGAAGCTGGTTCTAAGATGAATTTGACCCTCAACTTTGTGGATCCTAAAGTCATTGATCAGCGCTTGATTGAGGCTGAAAATCTTAAATCTCAAGCTACACGAGAGGAAGATTTTGAGAAGGCCGCCTACTTCCGCGACCAGATTGCCAAGTATAAGGAAATGCAAAAGAAAAAGGTCACAGACCAAGATACTCCTATCATCAGTGAAAAAACCATTGAGCATATTATCGAGCAGAAAACCAATATCCCTGTTGGTGATTTAAAAGAGAAAGAACAATCTCAACTCATCCATCTAGCCGAAGATCTCAAGTCTCATGTTATTGGCCAAGATGATGCAGTCGATAAGATTGCCAAGGCTATTCGCCGTAATCGTGTCGGTCTCGGTACCCCTAACCGTCCGATTGGAAGCTTCCTCTTCGTTGGGCCAACTGGCGTCGGTAAGACCGAACTTTCCAAACAACTGGCCATCGAACTATTTGGTTCTGCTGACAGTATGATTCGCTTCGATATGAGTGAATACATGGAAAAACACAGCGTGGCGAAATTAGTTGGTGCCCCTCCAGGTTATGTTGGCTACGATGAGTCTGGGCAATTAACTGAAAAAGTTCGCCGCAATCCATATTCTCTTATTCTCTTGGATGAAGTAGAGAAAGCCCATCCAGATGTTATGCACATGTTCCTCCAGGTCTTGGACGATGGTCGTTTGACAGACGGGCAAGGACGTACCGTTAGCTTCAAGGATGCCATCATCATCATGACTTCAAATGCAGGTACTGGTAAAGCCGAAGCCAGCGTTGGATTTGGTGCTGCTAGAGAAGGACGTACCAACTCTGTTCTCGGTGAACTCGGTAACTTCTTTAGCCCAGAGTTTATGAACCGTTTTGATGGTATTATCGAATTTAAGGCTCTCAGCAAGGACAATCTCCTTCAGATTGTCGAGCTTATGCTAGCAGATGTTAACAAACGTCTTTCTAGCAACAACATTCATTTGGATGTAACTGACAAGGTCAAGGAAAAATTGGTTGACCTCGGCTATGATCCAAAAATGGGAGCACGCCCACTTCGTCGTACTATTCAAGACTATATTGAGGACGCAATCACTGACTTCTACCTTGAAAATCCAAGCGAAAAAGACCTCAAGGCAGTTATGACCAGCAAGGGCAACATTCAAATCAAATCTGCCAAAAAAGCTAAAGTAAAAACTTCTGAAAAAGAAGTATAAATCCTATAGAAAAGGAGTAGAAAATGAAAATTTTCTGCTCCTTTTTACAAAAGTCACTATAAATTCTTGACAGCTTGGCCTTTGTCCATTAAGATAATAATAAAGATAATAGATAATGAGGAAAATGCAATGGCAAACCCAACTTTCGGAGAAAAGAAAGCAAATACAGACTATGTTTCACGCTATGGCGTATATGCAGTTATTCCTGATTCTGAACAAAAACAAATTGTTCTTGTTCAAGCACCCAATGGCGCTTGGTTCCTACCAGGTGGTGAAATTGAATCTGGTGAGAACCATCAGGAAGCCCTAAAACGTGAATTGATTGAAGAGCTTGGCTTCACAGCTGAAATTGGTACCTATTACGGACAAGCTGACGAATATTTCTACTCTCGTCATCGTGACACCTACTACTACAATCCTGCCTACCTCTATGAAGCGATTTCTTTCAAAGAAGTGCAAAAACCACTAGAGGACTTTAATCATATTGCCTGGTTCCCTATTGACGAGGCTATTGAAAACCTCAAACGTGGTAGCCATAAATGGGCCATCGAATCTTGGAAAAAACAGCATAAGATTGGCTAAATCAAGCTACTTTATTCAAAAAGTGCTATAATAGAATTAGAAAATCGGAGGAAATGTTATGAAGCTAATCAATACGACAAACTCACACTCGCAACTTGTTAAAAGCCAGCTAGAAAGTACAGATGCAACCCTTGTTGAGGTTTATTCTGCAGGGAATACAGATGTTATTTTTACCCAAGCTCCGCTTCACTATGAAATCCTCATCTCAAACAAACACCGCGCTATTCGCGAACCTGAAATCGAAGCTATTCAAGAATTTTTCTTGAAACGTAAAATTGATAAGGACTCTATTGATGAGGCCAATATCAAAACCCTATATTCAGAAAAATTAATTGGAATTTCGATTCCAACCAAATAAAATCTTGGAGAGATTAGAAAGTGCTTTGAACCTTATAGAACAAATTTAGGTTTATTTAGCTTTTTAAATCGTCTCCAATTTTTTTCTTGAAATCCTATCAAACACGGTTTTATAGGTAATAAAGGAGACAAGCATGGGAGACATCATATATAGAGAGGCACGAATTGAGGAATACG
This sequence comes from Streptococcus sp. KHUD_011, assembly GCF_046352925.1. Lineage (GTDB taxonomy): Bacteria > Bacillota > Bacilli > Lactobacillales > Streptococcaceae > Streptococcus. Next base: position 1,246,735 of record NZ_CP157578.1, read on the forward strand.
AAAAAATTGGAAAACTATTAGCCAATTCCTTTCTTGACTATCCCTTCTTAACGATTATAAGGGATGATTTAAAGAAACCTGATTACTATCCTGCTTTTGTAGAAACATTGCAAATGTTACTCACTAGACTCTATATTAAAAAGGGAAACTGTTTAATTGCGGAACAAGATGGAAAATTACTAGCAGTCGCCCTCTTGCAACAAAAGGATTTTTGTATACTATCCTATCTACGAAATGGCGGTTCAAAAATTTTTCGCTACATTCGGCCTCAAAATCTCCTTAAATACTTTGACTTTGTAAAACGTTCCAAAAAGCATTTAGAACAATCAGGAGAGTTTGATTGGTATTTGATGGCTTTAGCTGTTAATACAGCAAGAAAGGGGCAGGGAATAGGCAGTACTTTTCTGACACAAGGGATTGAACCCTATGTTAAATCAAAAGGCTGTAAGCACTTGGGTCTCATAACTAATACAGCTAGAAATGCCTCATTCTACGAAAAAAACGATTATATTCTACTAGAATTTATGGATTTAAAATACGGATTAAGATCAATTGGTAACTGGGCTTTTTTAAAAACAATGAATAAATAAAAAAGATTTGGTTCTGTGAGAAGCAGAACCAAATCTTTTTTATTATATTAGAAGCGAATAGTCTCACGTGTCTTTTCGTATGAAGTGACAAAACGGTTGGTTACACCAGGTTCTGCAACTTCCAAAGCTTGCGAAATCTTATCAAATGAAGCATGGTAATCAAATTCTTTTTCAAAAATTTCTAATGATTCATTAAAGGCTTCTTGAATTCGTTCATCAAATGAGCGATAACGGTTTGAATACTGTAGTAATTGTTCTGTCAGCGTTGCATATTGAACAATATTATAGGTTTCTTCTTCAAGTTCTTCCATATCATTTGTCGTAATTTCAAGCATCCGGTTCACAGCTTCGATATTAACCCGAGCTTCTTCAAGTTCAGCCATCAACTCCTCTGTATGATTACTTGCTGTGAAGAACAACTGTAAGAAACTCTGAGGAATACCTGGAAGATTGCGTTTTTCCATATATCTCTTAATTGTGTGAAGACGATTAACATAAACATTTGCCTTTTGGCGAGCATTGATATCATCTTTTTCAATCTGAGCAAGACGTTGACTAACTGCAACTTGTTCATCTTCAATTTCTTTCAAAGTCGCTTGTAAGTTTTCTAAACGTTCTTCAAGCAATGAATAAGGCTCAGAATGTTCCTCTTGTTCAGAAGTTAATTCCAATACTGATTCTTCCAAAGATTCTAACTCAGCTTGTAATCTGTGAACATGACTAACATCCGTTTCAGATAATAGGTAATTGTTACTCAATCGTTGAATATCTTCCACTAAAACAGCATTACTATCTTTCATGTGTTTCAAATATGTAGGAAGTGTTGCAACTAAGCCTTCTACTACTTTTTGAGTAGCGATTTCTCGTGTAAAGATATCATAGAGTGCATTGATTTCTTCTTGAACTTGAGTATTTTCATACTCAGCATTATCCAACTCTAATTGTGCAATATTTTCGTGGTTTTTCTTCAAATCTTCATAAAGCAATTGGAAGCGAGATTCAATATCCGTTTCAGCAAAATGATAGTTAGCATCTAAAAGCTTACGGTAACCGTCTTCCAAATCTTCCAATTGATCAGGTAACTCTTTAGATAATGTTTTTACAATTGCTGGCAGGCGGTCAACAATGTGACTCAAAGCCAAGATATGATTTTCAGCATTGTCTAAAATCACAGCAGCTTCTACTGGGTCACCTGAAGTATTCAAAGTAACAAACTGAGAAAACTCTGATTGGATATTTTCCAATTGTTTCTCAATTTCAGATAAACCTTGGCCATATTCTTCAGAATGATCAGCCACTCGGTGTTGCAACTCTTCAAACAAGTCCAAGGTATGAAGAACACGTCCACTATTTTTAGACTCTTGTTTCTCCAAATCTGCCAAAGCATTGCGAATTGCCGCAATATCTTCTTCGATCAAGGTAATTTGACTCTCGATTTGGTCAATTTGATGACTGGCCTTGAAAAAACGGAATGAGTTGTTATAGCCTTCTGCCTCAAAAAGATTATTTTCGATATCAGCAAAAGAGTTAAGAGATAGGTCAACCCATTTTTGGTTCCACTCACGGAAAGTCACTTGACTTTGTCCAATCAAGTGCATATTTTTTACAGCTTCAACTTCATCGTTTACTGGAAGATTGTACAGCTCTTCTTTTTTCTCTTCTAAAATTGCTAATTTACTTTCATTGCGTTTTCGTACGTAGATTGCGATAGCATAGGCAATCACTAAGAAAACTGCAACTGCAATTGCAAGATAAATTACTAGTGTACCAGACATATTAAACTCCTTTTTTACTTGAAACAATCGTAATGATTATATCATATTTTTTAGACCAAGGGAACTACTTCTCCCGATTTTTTAGACATCAAGTGTACTATAGACGGCATTTTCTTCGATAAATTCACGACGAGGCTCTACTCGATCCCCCATCAACATATCAAAGATTTTATCTGCCTCAGCTGCATCATCCACAGAAACTCTGGCCATCAAGCGATGTTCGGGATCCATGGTTGTTTCCCATAACTGATGATCATCCATTTCACCCAGACCTTTATATCTCTGAATAGTTGGTTTGGCACGACCTTCACTGTGGCGGGCTAATGCTTCTTGGAGTTTAATTTCTTGGTCTGCTCCTGGCTGGATATATTCTTTAATCTCGCTTCCAACCTTGACACCATAGATTGGAGGTTGGGCGATATAAACATAACCAGCTTCTAAAATTGGTTTCATATAACGATAAATCAAGGTTAAAAGAAGGGTACGAATGTGGGCTCCATCGACATCGGCATCGGTCATCAAAACAAGTTTTTGGTAACGGGCTTTCGAAACATCAAATTCTGCTCCAAATCCTGTTCCCATCGCGGTGAAAAGACTACGAATTTCTTCATTAGCAAGAATCTTATCCATACTTGCCTTTTCAACGTTCAAAATCTTACCGCGAATTGGAAGGATAGCCTGGAATTCACGGTTACGACCAGATTTGGCTGATCCACCAGCTGAGTCTCCTTCGACGATGAAGAGTTCTGTTTCAGCAGGATTGTTAGAAGAACAGTCTGCTAGTTTCCCTGGAAGGTTGGAAATTTCCAAACCAGATTTTTTACGAGTGACTTCACGCGCACGCTTGGCAGCGACTCGAGCCTTAGCAGCTAAAATCCCTTTTTCCACGATTCGCTTAGCAATCTGTGGATTCTCCATGAGAAAATCAGAGAAGGCATCGCTGAAGAGACGATTAGTAATCTTGACCACTTCGCTATTTCCCAGTTTGGTCTTGGTTTGCCCTTCAAACTGTGGATTTGGGTGTTTAACTGAGATAACTGCAGTCAATCCTTCACGGACATCTTCCCCTGTCAAGTTGTCTTCATTGTCTTTAAGCAGTTTATTCTTACGAGCATAATCGTTGATAACACGTGTCAAGGCCGTACGGAAACCTTGTTCATGCGTTCCACCTTCATGAGTATGAATATTGTTTGCGAAACTCATGACATTTTCATGGTAACCCGTTGTGTACTGCATGGCTACTTCGACTGTGATATCATCCATTTCACCATCTGTGTAAATTGGTGTATCAAAGATTACATCCTTGTTCTCATTGATATATTCAACGTAGCTAGCAATCCCACCTTCATAGTGGTAATGCTTAGTTTGTTCTAACCCCTCACGCTTATCTGTGATGGAGATTTGAAGACCACGATTTAGAAAGGCCAACTCTTGAATCCGTTTATTTAATTTATCGAAATCAAAGGTTGTTGTTTCAGTAAAGATTTCTGGGTCCGGTGTGAAGTGAACTGTTGTTCCAGTCTTATCCGTATCTCCAACCACCTCAAGATCTGCGACAACATGACCACGACGGTATTCTTGGTAATGAATTTTACCGTTTTTGTGGACATGAACGTCTAATTGAGTGGAAAGGGCATTAACTACTGAGGACCCTACTCCGTGAAGACCACCTGAGACCTTATATCCGCCACCGCCAAACTTTCCTCCAGCGTGAAGAACAGTAAAGACAGTCTCAACGGCAGGTCGACCTGTTTTTTCCTGAATATCGACTGGAATACCACGTCCATCATCAACAACTGTAATCGAATCATCTGGCTCAATAAAGACTTGAATATGGCTAGCAAATCCTGCCAAGGCCTCATCAATTGAGTTATCAACAATTTCCCAGACTAGATGGTGAAGACCTTCTTTTGAGGTCGATCCGATATACATCCCTGGACGCATACGAACAGCCTCTAAGCCCTCTAAAACTTGAATTTGACTGGCATCATAATCTTGTGCCTGCAGATTTTTGATTTCTTCTGTCATCTTTTTCCTTTTTCTTACATGTCTAATACTTGTCTTAAATTCACGATACTAGTAAACAAGTGGGTAGCTAGTCCTGCAGCTTGCCCGGCTTCGATATCAATCGGTCGATCACCAATTACAAGACCAGAGGTAATCTGATACTTTTCTCTTAAATAAATCATGGACTCAGGATCTGGTTTTCTCTTAAAGCCTGAGTTAGAAGTCACCACTTCTGTAAAATAAGCTGCTATAGAGGTTTTTTCTAAAATTTCCAAGACTTGATCATTTCGGTGAGAGACCAAAAAATGACGGCCACCTTGATTTGAGATATCTTTCAATAAATCAGAAACTCCATCAAACAAAATCGGGTGTTCAAGCTCTCTGGCTTCATTTTCCTTGTACTTTTCTAAAAAATTCTCTAAGTTGGGAGCGAATGTCTCAATCGCAAAATCAGTAGAAACCTTTAAAGCCTGATAGACACTGTCATGGTCTTGTGTGATGCCATACAATGCCAATGTTTCAACAAATGCAGCTGTTGAAGTTTCGTAATTATCCAGTAAAGTTCCACCTAAATCCCAGATATAATCGTGATATTTCATACCCTTCATTATAGCATTTTTTTATGAAAAAAGCGATGATTTCCCTGAGTTTTCCACATAAAAAACGAGAGTTTGACTCCCGTTTTACTGATTTTTACCAAAGACATCTCGATAGAGCATTCCTGTTCGTAAAGTCTCTGCGTCTCCTCCTAATTGCTCCACCAACTCGTAGGCAAAGGCAAGGGCTGTTGAGGGGCCTCGACTGGTTATCAAATGACCATCTACCACTACTGTTTCCTTTACATATTGACCATCAAAGATTTGCTCTTGAACGCCATCATAGCAAGTGTACTGCTTGTTTTTCAATAGCCCTGCTTGATTGAGGGCAATTGGCGCCGCACAAATGGCTGCCAGTTTCTTCCCTTCTTGCTCGAAGCTTTGCAACTCTTGAATCAAGGCCTGATTATCGCGCAAATGTGCAGAACCAGGCATGCCGCCAGGAAGAACAACCATATCATAGTCTGATAAATCACCATCAAAAACACGATCTGCTCTTACTTGGATTGCATGCGAACCTGTCACTTGCTCTTCAAAACCAACCATATCACAAGTAATATTTGCCCGACGCAAAACATCCACAACTGTCAAAGCTTCAATTTCTTCAAAGCCCTGAGCCAACATAACTGCTACTTTAACCATTATTTTCTCCTTATTTGATTTGTTTTAATACAACCTTTTTCCGCTTGAATCGGACTTTTCCACTCTTTTCTTCAGCTAGGTTTGTCTGGTAACTCATCGATAAAAGCAAGCCAACACCAATCAAGTTACTGATAATAGCCGATCCTCCCTGCGAAATAAAAGGTAAAGGAATCCCAGTCAAAGGAAGCAAACCTGTCACGGCACCGATATTCTCAAAGATATGGAAGAGTAACATCATAATCAAACCTGTGGAAATATAGGTATAGAACTGGTTATTTGATCTAAGAGTAATCTTCAACATACGGTAAATCAGCATGAGATAAAGGGCGATAACAAAAACAGAGCCAATAAAGCCAAAATCTTCTGCGATAACCGTGAAAATCATATCCGACTCTCGAACTGGAATAAGCAGATTAGAAGCATTAAACCCTTGTCCAAATAAGCCACCGCTTCCAATGGCAATCTGTCCTTGAGCCTGTTGGTAAGTGGTTGTTTGGGCAAAGTCAAATGGATTGAGCCAAGCCAAAATACGGTTAATTTGGTAGGTCGGCATTCCCAGTTGATGGAGAAAAGCCCGACCGTCCTTGCTGATAAAAATAGCTAAGAAACCAGCAATTCCTGTTACAGCAGTCACAAATACTGGGATAATAATTTTCCAAGAAACTCCTGATAGCAAGACGATTCCTGAGAAAATGGCTACAAAAACCAAAGCTGTCCCTAAGTCACTTTGAAGTGCCAAAAGAACTAGGACTGGAATAGTAAAGAGAATCATCCAGAAAATCAACAAGAAGTCCAGCGGAACTGTGCGTCTCCATTCCTTATGTTTTTTGGTAAACTGGACAATCACACGAGCCAACATGAGGATATAGGATATCTTCATAAATTCTGACGGCTGGAACAAGGTAACACCATTTACCGATACCCAGTTTTTGGCACCCGTTGATGCAACTAAGCTTGGATTATAAAAGACGATAGGTAAGACCATAAGTCCCAAGCCTAAAATATACAGAAAGGGGGTCACTTTCCAAAGAAATTCTGTATTAAAGAGCATGACGATAAAACCAATCACAAGCCCCAAGGCAATCCAGGCGACCTGCTGCCCTAAAATGGGCAAAATATTGTTGGGATAATCATGACTAACAGCTATATAGATAGCCACCACGCCAATAACCAGTAGAAAAAACACTGGCAATAGCAAACTATAATCGACTCTAGAGTCGAGAGAACGTTTCATATACACTAACCTTATACTTTCATACAATACTATTTATCAAAGTTCATTTAAAAATTTATCAACAGCCTCATCAACTTCGGATCGAGAGACGGTTTTAACGGTCGCTTCTTTTGCTAGAGAAGTCACAATTTGTTTGCCATATCGCTTTCCGACAATTCTCCTATCCAAAATAAGAGTTAAGGAACGTTGGTGTTCGCGTCTCATACTTCTTCCTAAAGCCTGTTTTAAACGAATAATGGCCATTGGCAATTGATAATCATAAAAGGCATTTTTCCCTTCCTGATTCAGTTCCTGATTGATCTTTCTCGTCAAGGGTTCTTGAGGATTTTGGAAAGGTAGTCTTGGTACAACTTGAATCACAAAAGGATGACTTGAAAAATCAACTCCCTCCCAGAAACTTGCTGCACCTAGCAGGATTTGTTGTTCACCTTTTTCAAAGCGTTTCTTAAGCTGATGAACATCCCCATTTTTATACTGGGCCAAGTGGCTAACTGGAAGTAAATCCGATACTGCTAGAAGCATGTCTTTAGCAGTAAAGAGAACTAAAATCGGTTGCTGGAAATCTTGAACATCCATCAGCAGATCAGCTACCTCTTGAGCATAAACTTCTAAGGATGTTTCTGTTACCAGGGGAAAATCTTTGACCAAGACCACTTCTTGATCCTGTTTTTTATGAGCTTCAACCTTGACAAATTTAGCTTCAGGATAACCCAAAAGGTCTGCCAAAGAAACTCTCTGACTAATCTCAAGAGTAGCCGACACTCCCAAGACTTGACATGAATTAGGTACTAAAGAAGATAGGAGAATACGTCCTGATTTCGTAGAAGAAATTTGAATTTTCTTTTGACTCGTTTCAATTGCTTCAAGCCAGTAATCTCTGTCAGCTGTAAAATAGCGAACCAGCTCCTCAAAGCCTTCTACTTCTAATTCTGAAAAATACTGGTGGAGATTGGCAAGAGAATCTAAGATATTTTTCCTAGATTTTCCAGACTGAAATTGTTCAATCAAGTAAAGGCACTCAAAGCGAATACTTTCTAGTATTCGTTGCTGGACCTTATTTTGCTCCTCCAGTAAAGCCTTATCAAGCAAATCGATAATAGACTGGATATCGTAGGTCTCTTGAAGCAGATTTTCTAGAGCTAACAAAATCTTTTGAACTTCATCAATAATCAATAAACGGTCGCTGACAAATTCAGGATTATCTTCAAGTCTGGTTACAAGATAGGCATGATTGGTCACTAAGAGCTTGCAAGCTTGTGCCCTTTCTTGACTACGTTTCCAAAAATCTTCCGTCACAAATAAACTCTTGGATGATAAATTCCCATCATGACGAAGATCTGTCAGAAAATGTTGGTAACGGTAGAGTTGCCCAATTTCATCCAAATCTCCTGTCTCTGTCTCAGTCAGCCAGATCAAGAGTTGCATTTTAAAGCGTCTAAATAAGCGATTTTCATCATTTTCCTGCAAGGAACGATAAAAGGCATCCAACTTCAGATAATTGTGTGGTCCCTTTAAACTATGAATATCTATATGGAACACTTCCTTGAGACGTTTACCTTCTTCTTCCATGATTTGATTTTGAAGAATCTTTGTCGGAACGCTAAGGACAATCTGACGATTTTCCACTTGGGACAAAGCAGGTAAGAGATATCCATAAGTTTTACCAATCCCTGTCGGAGCTTGAATCAGAGAGACAGGCTCATCTTTCAATAGCAAGCCAACCTCTTTAGCAAAACTTTCTTGTTCCTCCCTCACTTCAAGGTTCAATAGAGAAATGTTTTTAGAAAAATCTTGGGATAGTTTTCGTGGCTCCAGGGGAGCTCCAGTTTTCTTGAAATACAGTCCTTGAACTTCGACCAAGTCTGGAGAACTAAGGATAGATTGGCCGCGATAAATTTCTTCAATAACCAGGTAGGACTCATATAAGAGGGCGTCATCCATTTCCAGCAAGCGTTCCAAGAGTCCTTTAGGAAGCTGGGCCATCTTTTTCCGTAGAAATAAGAGTAATTCCGCGGTAGCGTGTGCATCTGAAAGGGCTGTGTGAGCGTGCTTAAGAGGAATTCCTAATTCTCGACACAATATCGGCAAACTATATTTTTCCAGTTCTGGGAAAAAGACCTGAGCCAATTCGACCGTGTCAACACGAGGATTTCTTAGTTCATAGCCTTCAAAAAATAAATTTTCCGCCAAGAGATTGGCATCAAACTGAACATTATGGGCTACAAAAATCCCATCCTCCACCAAGTCAAAGATTTTTCTAGCAACTTGCGAAAAATCAGGTGCTTGCGCCAGACGTTGGTCTGTCAATCCTGTCAGTTCTTTTATATGAGCATCCAAGGGTTCATGTGGATTGACATCCGTCGTATAGTGATCGACGATTTTTCCATCCTCAATCACAACAATTCCCACTTGAATAATTTTAGCCTTACTACCTGTGCTAGTTGCCTCTAAATCCACCACAACATAGCGATTACCAATCGTTTTCATTATAAAAAATTATACCAAAAAAAGGGCCATTTAGCACCTACAAACATAGGATAATTTTCAAACTCAAGAGGGTTACTTTTCTAAAAAATCCCAGTAAACAGAGCATCCTAGCCTACTTATTTTTTGAAAATATTGGAGAATAAGAAAAATTGAGAGAAGAAATGTTTGCATCTTCCTTCTCTCAACTATCCATTTACTTTATTTAACCATGTCAGGATCGTAGTCATAAAATCCTGTATCAAGGAAACGGTTTTTAGGGTGAAGTTTACGCACTTCTTCATCCAGCAAGAAGGCTTGGTCATGGCTAAAGTTACCCTCTTGAATCAAGCTACGCGCTTGAATAAAGAGTTTTGCAATCTCAACAAAGTTCTGACCAGGAGTGTAGAGCCCTTCTAGTTTCCAGTGAGTGAAACCATGCTCTACCAATTCTGTCAATTTTGTCATCAAATCAAGGTCGTTATTGGCAAAGATATGGGTACCATGATTGTCTTCAAAAATGGAATAGTGGCTCTCTGGGTCACTTGGCTCAGCCAAGAAGAGGTCACGCTTGCGAGTCTTTTCGTCATCGATATGTGTAAAGTTATAATAGTTTTGCAAGAGAGGACGCTTAGAATGGTGAATAACGCTAGCTCCGTAAACCAAAACTTCAGCAGGAATTTCCAAAATCTCTGGCATTTTGAAGAGTTCAGCAGATGGAATTTCACGCGCCAAAACAGCCTCAGATGCGCCAGCCTTTTGTCCCCAGAAGTTAATCTGGCGACTGCTAGTTACCATGGTTGAAGCATCGTAGATGGTCTTAAAGGAATAACCATCGCGGTTGACTACGTAAAAGACACCTGCATCCCCAATCGTAATGTAGTCTGTCTTGATTTCTTCCAAAAAGTCTAAGAAAGGCTTGATACGATCCATCATATCTTGGTGCATGAGGGCGTTAACCGCAACGATCAATTCTTTACCATCATCATGAACCAGCTTAGCAATTTCACGCAATTGGTCATGACTAAAGGTTGTCGGCAGACGAAGGCCAAAATCTTTCTCACCGACATAGATACGGTCTACGCCAGCTTCGAGCAGTTGTTTAACTTGTTCAATACTTTCAGCAGTTGCTGTAATGATAATCTTTTCCATAAGAAAAATTATACCACATTTCTGGAAAATCAGCCATTCTTTAAAAATGAAAAGGGACTTTATTCTTATTGTAACCTTTCTGTAATAATTCTCTGCTGAAAAAATGATAAAATAGGTATGTACTGTTAAGGAGAGAATAATGCCCGTAAGAAAATTACAGTCCTATGAGGTAGACTATCAAGAAGAATTAAGCCAACAGGTTCCTCGATATCAAGATTATACACCTGAAGCGCAATCTGATGCCAATCTCAAGGAAATCCTATTTTTTGTTAATATCGCTGTTTTTTGTATCTGTATTGCTATCTTTAGTTTTATATTTTTAGCATTAAAATTATCAACTGCTCTTGCATTTGCCGCAGCAATCGGATCCAGCTTACTTGTTTTAAAAATTCAACGGTCTATTATCAAACGAAAACGTAGAAGATAAATCCAAAATATCGCCCCATCCGGAGCGATATTTTTATTTTTTCTTTTTAGATGGTGTGTGGATGGCAATCTTCACTTCAAAAATTGTTCCCTTTGGTTTATTATCTTTAACAGTAATGGTTCCTTTTAGGGCATCTACAATTTGCTTGGCTAGGGATAATCCTAAACCAAAACCACCTTTTTGACGGGTTCTAGCCTTATCCACTCGATAAAAACGATCAAAAATTTTCTTCTTATCTTCTGCTGAGATACCGACTCCATTATCGGAAACTAGCAAATAAAGATTACGATCAGTCGCTGAAATCATAAAATCAATTTCACCATCCTCCTCAGTGTATTTGATAGCATTATCAAATAGGATGGTCATCAATTGTTTCAAGAGAAGCTGATCTGTGACAATCGTTCGATGGATGCGATTTTCAAAACGGAAGACACGGTCATTTTCAGAAGCAATCATCTCATAGTTTGTGAAAGTCGTGTTAAAAAAGCTAGTAGGAACTTCAGCAAATTCCGGCTTAATACCATCATCTCTACGAGCTAAGTTCAGCAAGTTTGTCGTCAAAAACCGCATATTTCGAACCTCTTCCAAACTCGATGCAATGCTTTCACTCACATCCATAATGGTAGCTTCTGGCTTACGGAAAAGGGTCTCTAAACGATTTTGTAAAACAGCAAGTGGAGTTCGTAACTCATGACTAGCATTTTCCACAAAGGACTGTTGTTTCTGCATGCTCTCAAGCAGGGGCCTAACACTGACCCTAGCTAGATAGAGACTGGCAAGTAAAGACAAAATCCAGAAACTTGCCATCACAATCACAATCAATTGCTCATGCTTTTGACTGGCCTGCTCCAACTGACTGGTATTAATCAAGACAGCCGCATACTTGATATTGGTTGAAACCGAACTAATATTCGTTTCCATCAAGATCATGCGATAGATTTCTTCCTGTCCATAGCTATTAAAAACCTGAATCTGATAGATATGGCCTAGTTCTTTTTTCTCTAACTTAATCTTATCCAAGCCCAAAAATCGGTTTCCAGAAAGGAGTTGGGTAAAATTCTTATCAAAGAGAATGACCTCTGTATTTGAACTAACATTGGGTTTTATCTCCGTCTTGCTAGCATCTGTAGCGGCATTCTCTAAATCTTTAATCTCTTCTGTTGCCCTATTTACCGCAAGCTGAATAACTGCCTGAGGATTGTTACTCAAGCCATGGAGTGTATCATCCACCGAAGTATAAAGGCTCGAGTGCATGACCTGCAAAATAATCAAGGTCATGGTAGAGAAAATCAGGGTAAAGACACCAAAGTTGCGGATAAAGTAACTAAAGTCATCCGCATACCATGTTTTTTTTAGTTTACTGAACATCTTTTAAAATATACCCAACACTGCGCAAGGTTTGCAAATTCTCTGCAAAAGTGGTTCCTTTTAATTTCTTACGGACTTTTGAAACATAGACTTCAACAACCGAAATCGTTGTATCACTATCAAATCCCCATAAACGATCAAAAATCTGAGTCTTCGGCAAAATAACATTTTGATTTTGAAGGAAATAAACTAGTAAATCCAATTCTTTCCCCAGCAATTCGACAGGAGTATCTTCGACTTTAACGGTATTTGTAGACAGATTAACCACAATATTTCCATAAGTTAAGGTGTTCTCATTAAACTTACCTGAACGTTTGAGAAGGGCCTGAATCCGCATTTTGAGTTCTTCTAGGTAGAAAGGTTTGGTCAGATAATCATCCGCTCCTAGTTCAAATCCATGTCCCTTGTCATCCAAACTTTCCTTGGCAGTCATGATCAGAACCGGGGTCGTAATTCCTTTTTCACGCAATTCTTTCAAGACTTGGAAACCATTTTTTTCTGGCAACATCAAATCGAGCAAAATCAAGTCATAGACGCCACTCTCAGCTTCGTAGAGACCTTCTTCTCCATCAAAAACCTGCATGACATCCGCAAAATCGTCTAAAAAGTCAAATACTGAATTTGACAGGCCTAGGTCATCCTCAACTAATAAGATTTTTATCATGAGAAACTCCTCCTTATTAAAACCATTATACCAAATTTGCCTTAAAAAAAACTCAACTCTCTGCATTTTATACTCAATGAAAATCAAAGAGCAAACTAGGAAGCTAGCCGCAGGCTGTACTTGAGTACGGTAAGGCGACGCTGACGTGGTTTGAATTTGATTTTCGAAGAGTATTACATGAGATAGCTGAGTTTTATTGTCATTTAGTCTTAATTAGTTAGTTCCGTATTGAAGAACGACTGCTTCCACTGCAGTTTTTTCACGGTTAATCAAGTCAACACGCGCTGCAATTTCCTTGATTCCCATACCGATATTACGGCTAAGAGCAAGGTCAGAAAGTTGCGGTTCAAAGAATTCCTTGTACTCTGCCAAGCGTTGCTGAGTCTTAAATACGTGAGCAGGAAGGATAACAAAGCTATCAAAGCTCATATCTCCACCAAGAGCTGCCTTAATCCAAGCCCAATTTTCACGAGCCCAAGACCATGCTGTTTCCTGAGTTGCTTGATGGCTTAAGAACTGGAAGTACCAAGCAGACAAGTCTTGTGGTTTGACCACAAATTTGTCCTTCCAAGAAGTAATCAAGGTTTGGATATTGTCCGCATCTTTACTGTAGGCAAGAGCTGCTGCCAACTGACGTTTAAAGACAGCATCTGTTGCGTGCGTATAAGTATCAAGATAAAGTGCTAACAAGTCTTTAGTCTCATGATGTTTCATCTCATTGATGAGAACTTGTGAACGAATAGCTGCTGGGAGTCCTGCAAGATTCTCCTTGTGTGCTGCGAAGATTTGGCTAGCGGCTTGACTAGCTTCTGCATCATTTGAGCGAATCATCATAGAAATGGCCAACTGACGAACCAATTCATCCTCATCTGATTCGCCATCTTTAGCTTCAAAACCAAGACGGTCATAATTATGACGAGCCAATTTAGCAACCAAGGCTTTGAAGGCTCTTTCAGCTTCTGTTCCTTCATCGATAAAGCGCTCAAGGGCAGAAATTACTTGAGAAACAGCTGAAACCACAAGGTAAGACTCTTCCTTAGCAAGTTTATCAAGGACTGGGAGCAAGTCAGCATAAGAAATGTGCCCTGCTTCAGCAAGCAAGCGACGTTCTTGGACGATTTGCAGTTTGCTTGTGTTATCAAGCTCAACTAGGTCAGCAAGAACTGCATCCAACAAGTCTCCTTGATAGTCGGTAATGTAGTGGGCTGTATTTTCAGTGTTGAGACGAAGAGCTCCTTTGTTTTCAGCAAGAAGAGCTGCGTAGCCAGGGATTTCGATACTTTCAGTTTCAAGTGTATCTGGCAAGCCTTTCCAGTTGCTGTTGAGTGGTACAACCCAGAGGCGATTCTTATCTTCGTGCTCACCGATGAAGAATTGTTTTTGTGAAATCTTCAAGACATCATTTTCAACTTTGACAGTGAGAACTGGATAACCAGGTTGTTCCAACCAAGAATCCATGAAGGCTGCGACATCACGTCCAGACGCTTGACCAAGAGCATCCCAAAGGTCACGACCAATTGTATTGCTGTATTGATGTTTTTCAAAGTAGGCATGCAAACCTTTGGCAAAATCGGTATCACCTAGCCAACGACGAAGCATGTGCATGAGGCGACTTCCTTTGGCATAGACGATAGCGCCATCAAATAGTGTATTGATTTCGTCTGGATGTTTCACTTCGACGTGAACAGACTGAACACCATCAGTCGCGTCACGTTTCAAGGCAGATGGAACACCACCTGTTTGGAAATCTTCAAAGATATTCCAGCTTGGTTCAATAGCATCCACACAGACGTACTCCATCATGTTAGCAAAGCTTTCATTGAGCCAAAGGTCATCCCACCATTTCATAGTTACCAGGTTACCAAACCATTGGTGAGCCAATTCATGGGCCACAACAAGGGCAACTTGTTGACGGCTGGCAAAGGTAGAGTTCTCATCTACAACCAAGTAAACTTCACGGTAAGTCACAAGACCCCAGTTTTCCATAGCTCCAGCTGAGAAGTCAGGAAGGGCGATGTGGAGAGATTGAGGGATTGGGTACTTAACTCCATAGTAATCTTCGTAAAACTCGATAGAGCGAACAGCGATGTCCAGTGAAAAATCAAGGTTAGATAGTGGGTGGGCTTTGGTTGAATAAACACCTACGAGGGTACCGTTTTTAGTTTTAGCCGTTACACCTTGCAAATCACCTGCTACAAAGGCTAACAAGTAAGAAGACATGCGAGGTGTTGTCTCAAACTTCCAGATACCTGTTTCCTTACGGTTTTCAACATCGATTTCTGGCATGTTAGACAAGGCCAATTCACCTTCTGCTTGGTCAAAACGTAGAGAAAGGTCAAAAGTTGCTTTGGCTTCTGGCTCATCCACACATGGGAAGGCTTCACGCGCAAAATGGCTCTCAAATTGAGTAGACAAGACTTCCTTCTTGACTCCGTCAACTGTGTAATAAGAAGGGTAAATCCCAGTCATGTTGTCTGTGATTTTACCTGAAAAAGCGATAATCACTTCAACTTGACCTGCATCTGCAAGTTCGATATGAAGAGCCTCGTTTTCATTATCGACTGTGAATGGGCGAGCTTCCCCTGCAACTTCTACAGAAGCGATTTCCAAGTCTTTTTGATGAAGGGAAATGCTGTCACTCTGTGCTTGCCCAGTGATGGTCACTTTCCCTGAAAACGTCTTGGTCTCACGACTCAAGTCTAAAAATAAATCATAATGTTCAGGAACAAATTGCTTAATAAAATGTTCAACTGCTTGCATAATTTTCTCCTATTCTAAGTTTAAGAGCTGCTGCTCTTCTTCAAACAAACTTATTATATCATGTTTTGCTGGAGAAAAAAGGATTGGACGGCGATTTCCAAAACTTTCTTCCGTCTAACAGTCTACAGTGGGTAGACCTTGCGAAATTCTTCTAAAACAACCTTGCTTTCAGGTGTAAAAGTCAGTCCTGCTTCACCCAAACAGTCTGTGAAAAAATCCTCATGAACCTGACGCCAATAGGTAAGTGATTTGTCTCCCTCACCTTCCTTATAGGCATGTTGAGCAGAAACTTGATTGAAGGGCTGGACAGAAACCTTTGTAATTTCGACAATACAGACAGCCTGATTTTGACTATCTAAAATGACATCAAAAGTTCCTTCTTGAGGAAGAGACTCGGCTTCTAGTGCATAGAGGTCGTAGGCTGAAGCTGTTGCAGTCTTTTCGCCTCTTAAAACCAAATCTGCTAAAAGGTCTGGTTCCACTCCAAAAGCCCAAGCATCGATTTCATCTCCTATAGAGGGGTTAATTTTCTTGTAGGCATTCCACATTTCTTGCGGTGTCATGGGCGCTCCTTTTTATTAACTTTATTCTCCCTACTTTAAAGACCATCCGCCATCTATTGTCAGAATTTGTCCTTGCATGGCACTCGCTTTCCCACTTGCTAAGAAAAGGCTAATCTCTGCTATTTCCTCTGGCTCAATCCAGCGCTTGATTGGTGTTTCACTCGCCACCCAGTCTGCTAAGCCACCTGGTTCAAAGTCGTCAGCTGTCATAGCTGTCTTGACTGCTCCTGGAGCGATACCAAAGACCTGAATCCCAGTTTCAGCATAGTCTAGAGCCAACTGCTTGGTAAATCCAGCCAAGGCATGCTTAGATGAAGTATAGGCGTGACCACCACCTCCTGCTAGATTTGAAGCAATGGAACACATATTGATAATGAATCCTTTTTTATTCTCCAACATTTTGGTCAAATAATAGCGAGTCAACTCTACTGGAGTAACGTAGTTGATTTCAAAAATCTCTTGAATTTCCTGCGCTGATTGTTCCAACAGTGGTTTGTAATCATCCAAAACTCCGGCA
Source organism: Streptococcus sp. KHUD_011 (assembly GCF_046352925.1). Lineage (GTDB taxonomy): Bacteria > Bacillota > Bacilli > Lactobacillales > Streptococcaceae > Streptococcus. Next base: position 1,263,493 of record NZ_CP157578.1, read on the forward strand.
GTATTGCACAAAATATCTACCTGAGGACACCAGTCAAAAATAGGCTCCAAGTCCAAGGTCAAATCTCTCTGAAAAAAGTGGAAATCACCCTCTAAGAGTGGATTTTCACCTTGGTCAACTCCATAAACTTGAAAGCCATTCTCTAAAAAGAGGCGAGCTTGTGCTAGGCCGATTCCTGAACTCACTCCCGTAATCAATACACGTTTAGTCATTCACTTCTACCCAATCTGTCGCCAAAACATCACAAGGTGTCGGACTCCACATGGAAAAGCCTTCTCCCTCCCCGGAAACGTTGATTAGGAAATAAGGTGTTACTTCAAGTGCAACCCCGTTTTGTTCAATGGTGTCAAAAAGTTGGACATAGTTTTCAGCACCTCCCCAACCAGTTCGTACATATTTTTTCTTAGCCTTTAACCCAGGTAGAATTTCTTCAAATGTCATGTTTTTCTCCTTTAATATCAATAATTCTCCCCTTCATTATAACAAAAAAACCGCTTTGAAACGGCTTTTTTGACTGTGATTTATTTAAATCTGCTTCTACTTACGGCAAATTATTCCCTGCTGCAAGATAAATTTCATACCATTCTTTTCTTGTTAAGCTAAAGTTTGCCGCTTGGCTAACTTCTCTCAAGTGCTTAGGATTTGTTGTACCTACGACTGCCTGCATTTTTGCTGGATAACGCAATATCCAAGAAATAGCAATAGTTGAAGAGGTTACTCCATATTTAGTAGCTAAACGATCAAGTACTTGATTTAAAGCTTGAAATTTCTCATTTCCAACAAAATTCCCTTTAAAATACCCAAATTGTAAGACAGACCATGCTTGAATAACCACATCGTGTAATTTGCAATATTCAAAAATGCTGCCATCTCGCATAGCTGCTTGACTATCTTCCATATTAACATGAAAACCTGATTCGAATCCTGGAGTAAAAGCCGCACTCAATTGTAGCTGATTAACAGCTAACGGCTGCTTGACATCTTTTTTAAGTAACTCCATCATCATAGGATTTTGATTAGAAACTCCAAAATTTCGAACCTTACCTTGTTTATAAAGGAGATCAAAGGCTTCTGCTACTTGGTCAGATTCCATCAAAGCATCTGGTCGATGAAGGAGCAAGCTATCTAGATGATCTATCTTCAATCTTTGCAAAATTCCGTCAACTGATTTTATAATATAGTCCTTAGAAAAATCAAAATAGGTAAATTCTTCAATGCGAATGCCACATTTTGACTGAATCCACATCTCTTCTCTTAAATCTGGACGATTTTTTAGGACAAGACCTAATAGTTCTTCACAACGACCACGACCATATATATCAGCCAAGTCGAAAGCATTGATTCCAACAGACAGTGCTGTTTCTACAAGCTCTTCAACTTCTTTTACAGACTTATCTTCTATTCTCATCATTCCGAGAACAATTTCTGATAATTCTTTGTCATCTTGACCAAGAGTTATGTATCTCATCAAATTTGTCTCCTTTAATTTCTAACATTCTTCCCTTCATTATAACAAAAAACCGCTTTGCAACGGCTTTTTGACTATATTTCACTCCATTTTATCTTCTTAAACCCACGGAACAAGAGAAAAATACCAATAAAAAGAACAGCTAAAGGAATGAATTTTGTAAGGAAAACATTTGAAATTCCCATCCACTTATAGTAACGAAGCAGAGAACCTACCACAAGATGGGCAACAATCATACTGACAAAGGGACGAAAGACCGCTTCTTTCCAATTCCAAATACTGATGACTAGAGAAAGCGTAAAAACAAGGAAACTATCCCAGGGAGCAGGAAGATAAAAGGCTCCTTCTTGTATGAAACTTCCCATTCCTACATATCCTAGAACGACTAGCAGAACAAGAATTCCAACGACAATATAAGTGCCAATTTTCATCTTAGGAGAATCTTGGACTAGCCCCCAACGTAAGATTGTGGCCACAAGTCCAAATCCAATCAGAAAAAGAAGAAGTTGCCCTAAAAATGTGAGCAAATTGACTGTTAAGAGAGAACCTTTAGAAAAATCACTTAGTAGTTGATAATAACGTAATACCGCTAGGACAAGAATTGGCGTCAAAAGGGACTCCTTGATAGAACTGCGAGGTGCTTCCTTGAGCATCTCTTTCATTAATTTTTTAGGATTCTTACCTAGATAATCCTCTGCACTCATTCCGTCTCGTTCTGCTTCTGAGAAATCTAACATCATCAAATAGATCTGCTCTCTGAGGTAGTCCTCATCATAGAGAAATCCAGCAAGATTAAAACTATCCCACAGTTCCTCAAAATACTTTTGATTCTCCTCAGAAAACTCATGTAGCAAAGCGCTTGTTTCTTCATAATACTTCATTTTCTTCATGGTTTACCCTCCATTCTTAATTCCTTCTACTTTTTGACTCAAATCGTCCCATTGTTGCCAAAAGACCGAGACACGATCTTCTCCTTCTTTCGTTAACGAAAAATACTTCCGATCTGGACCATCTGGCGACGGGCGCATGTCGCCTCTTATCCATTGATTTTTTTCTAACTTTTGCAACAAAGGATAAATAGTTCCTGGAACGATAGTATCAAATCCAGCCTCTCGCAAAGTCTGAACCAACTCATAACCATATCGCTCTTTTTGACCAATCATATCCAAGACACAACCTTCAAGAACACCTTTTAATAGTTGAGTTTCTTTCATCCCTTCTCCCTTCTAATCTATTTGGTAATACCTACTAGTGACTTCATCTATAATATACCACTTTCACACTAGTTTGTAAAGCATAATAGTTAAATAAAAAACAGAACTAGCATGAACTAGTCCTGTATACTTTTACCCAATCACACTTCCATTCGGTACAGCTGGATCAACTGTGAGAAGAGTTAATTTTCCATCATGTTCAGCTGATAGAATCATCCCTTGGCTGACATATTTTTTCATCATTTTACGTGGTTTGAGATTGGCAACGATTTGAACTTTCTTGCCGACCAATTCTTGTTCGTTTGGATAGTATTTTGCAATTCCTGAAAGAATTTGACGATCTTCTCCATCACCAGCATCCAGACGGAATTGAAGTAACTTATCAGAACCTTCCACTTTAGAAACTTCTCTGACTTCTGCGACACGGATTTCGACCTTGTCAAAGTCTTCAAACTTGATTTCTTCCTTGTTTAGTTTGAGTTCAACTTCATCTGGATTCCATTCTTTCTCGACTGCTGGTTTGTTACCTTCCATTTGTTCCTTGATATAGGCGATTTCTTCTTCCATATCCAGACGTGGGAAGATTGGTGTTCCCTTAACAACTACAGTCACACCTGCAGGGAAATCAGCCAAGCTCAAGTTTTCAAGGCTAGAAACTTCTGCTAAACCAAGTTGATTCAAGACTGCACGACTGGTTTCCATCATAAACGGCTCAATCAAGTGAGCAACGACACGAAGGCTAGCTGCCAAATGACTCATGACACTTGCCAATTGGTCACGAAGAGCTTCATCCTTAGCCAAGACCCATGGAGCTGTCTCGTCGATGTATTTATTGGTACGAGAGATCAGAGTCCAGACTGCTTCAAGTGCACGTGGGTAGTCAACTGCTCCCATGTAGGTGTGGTAGTCAGCGATTGATTGTTCTGCAACGTCAGCAAGAGCATGGTCAAACTCTGTTACACCCTCTACATAGGCAGGGACTTGCCCGCCAAAGTACTTATTAATCATAGAAACCGTACGGTTGAGGAGGTTTCCAAGGTCATTGGCCAATTCGTAGTTGATACGGCCTACATAGTCTTCAGGAGTGAAGGTTCCGTCTGAACCAACTGGAAGGCTACGCATGAGATAGTAACGAAGTGGATCTAGTCCATAACGCTCTACCAACATTTCAGGGTAAACGACATTCCCTTTAGATTTAGACATTTTGCCGTCTTTCATGACGAACCAACCGTGAGCAATCAAACGATCTGGCAATTTGATATCCAACATCATAAGAAGGATTGGCCAGTAGATTGAGTGGAAACGAAGGATGTCTTTTCCTACCATGTGGAAGACTGTGCCATTCCAGAATTTGTCAAAGTTACCATGTTCATCTTGACCGTATCCAAGCGCTGTCGCATAGTTAAGAAGGGCATCAATCCAAACGTATACAACGTGTTTAGGATTTGATGGTACCGGCACACCCCATGTAAAGGTTGTACGAGAAACCGCCAAATCCTCTAAACCTGGCTCAATAAAGTTGCGAAGCATTTCATTCAGACGACCATCTGGAGTGATAAATTCAGGATGAGCTTTGAAAAATTCCACCAGACGATCTTGGTATTTGCTGAGGCGAAGGAAGTATGATTCTTCAGAAACCCATTCCACTTCGTGACCTGATGGAGCAATACCGCCAGTTACATTTCCAGCTTCATCACGGAATACTTCTGCGAGCTGGCTTTCTGTAAAGAATTCCTCATCTGAAACTGAATACCAACCAGAGTATTCACCCAAATAGATGTCATCTTGAGCCAGCAAGCGTTCAAAGACTTGTGCGACAACTTTTTCATGGTAGTCATCAGTTGTACGGATAAATTTATCGTATGAGATATCTAGTAATTGCCAGAGTTCTTTGACTCCAACTGCCATCCCATCAACATAGGCTTGAGGTGTAATGCCAGCTTCTTCTGCTTTCTGCTGGATTTTCTGACCGTGCTCATCAAGACCTGTCAGATAAAAGACATCGTAACCCATCAGGCGTTTGTAACGGGCTAGGACATCACAGGCGATGGTTGTGTAGGCAGAACCAATATGAAGTTTACCAGATGGATAGTAAATCGGTGTTGTAATATAAAAATTCTTTTCAGACATAATTTTTCCTTTCCAGGCAAATGAAACCTGTTTTTCTAACACTTCATTATATCACATTTTTAATGATTTTCGATAGGGAAATCTATACAAAAACAAGATAGACAAGTGTCCATCTTGTTAATCTTATTCATAGCGAAGAGCTTCAATCGGATCAAGTTTCGATGCCTTGTTGGCTGGCAAGACTCCAAAAATCATACCCACACTAGCCGAAACTGCAAGACTAAATAGGGCAACCGGGATTGACACTCCTACTTCTATACCCGCAATCAATCCTTGCAAGAGTATGCCAGCTATAGCGGTTAAGCCTGTAGCAATGGTTAAACCAATGACTCCACCAAGCAAGGTCAATATCATAGATTCAATCAAAAACTGAATTAAAATATTGGCACGCGTTGCACCCAAAGCCTTACGGAGACCAATCTCACGGGTACGCTCCGTCACCGAAACCAGCATGATGTTCATAACACCAGTCCCTCCAACAAAAAGTGAAATTCCTGCAATGGCACTAATAATCGTAGTTATAAAACCGAACAATTGTTGTACTTCTTGGAAGGCTGCAGTCGCATCTGACACCTGATACTCCCCTTGCTGAAGACCAGCAATCTCGGTCAATTTTCTAGCTAATTCTGGTCCCACAGTTGGTGTCAAACTGGTATCATTGACACGGAAGACAATATCAGAAATCTCATCCATATTGAAGTTGTTGGCAAGAGAAATATTAGTCGTAATTGGAAGTCCACCAATACCAAAAGTCTTGGCAGTCTTGGCCTCATCGCTGGTATAGACACCAATTACACGATAGCTAAAGCCACCAACATCTATAACCTGGTTAACAGCTTCTTGAGCAGATCCAAACAGGCTATTAGCAAGTTCTTGGTCTAGCAAAATGACACTGGCCACATCTTTATAATCCTGAGCTATGAAACTGCGGCCTGCAACAATTTCATTTTCAACCGCCTTCATGTAAGTAATATTTCCACCTGTCAAGCTAGCGCGCTCCACTTTTTTGTCTTTATAAGACAGGGTGGTATTGGTCGAGTTGGTTACATAGTAACTATCTACACCTTTAAGTTTAGCAGCCTCCTTGACCCAAGCTTCTTGTGGTTTTGGTGGTTCCACAGGAACTTCCTCTTCTTTCCCAGAAACTGTTAAAGCTGATTGCTTTTGGGTAAAAGAACCATCTTTGCTTTTGATAGGTGAGAAAAAGACATGGATATTCTTCTGTGACTTGGTCATATTTTTATTAACCTGACGAGACATGGAATCCCCCAGAGCCATAATCACAACAACTGATGAAACACCAATGATAATCCCAATCATAGTGAGAAAAGAGCGCATTTTATGTGCCATGATAGATGAAAAGGCAAATTTCAGATTCTGCATCTTAGTTTTCCTCCTTTTCTAACTGAGCACTGTCAGACGAAATAACTCCATCCCGAATGACAATCTGGCGTTTAGCATAAGCGGCGATTTCAGGCTCATGCGTTACCATGATAATGGTTTTTCCTTCATTATTCAGTTCAACTAATAATTGCATGATTTGGTTACCTGTTTTGGTATCCAAGGCTCCTGTCGGTTCGTCCGCTAGGATAATAGAAGGATTGTTTACCAAGGCACGCGCGATAGCTACACGTTGCTTTTGACCACCAGATAATTCCGAAGGCAAATGATGACTACGTTCTGTCAATTCAACCTTGTCTAAATACTCCTCAGCTAACTTGCGCCGTTTTGAAGCCGAAACTCCTGCGTAAATCAAGGGCAATTCTACGTTTTGCAGAGCATTAAGTTTGGATAGAAGAAAGAACTGCTGAAAGACAAAACCGATTTGTTGATTGCGAACCTTGGCTAGTTGTTTTTCACCCAATCCAGCTACTTCTTGACCTTCAAGATAATATTCTCCACTGGTTGGTGTATCCAACATGCCGATCGTATTCATCAGAGTGGACTTACCAGAACCAGATGGTCCCATGATGGCAACAAATTCACCCTCATTCACTTCTAGGTTGATATTTTTGAGAACCTGCAGTTCTTGGTCACCATTACGGTAACTCCTGCAGATATTTTTTAGACTAATTAGTTGCTTCATCAGCCTTCACCTCTTTTCCTTCCTCTAGAGAAGACGTTGGGTTACTGATGACCTTGACTCCATTTGTCAGACCTGAAGTGATTTCTTGGTTGTCTGCATCAGCATTGCCCAAACCAACTTCCACTTTCTTGGCCTTTTTCTGCTCGTCAAGCACCCAGACATAGTTCTTATCATTTTCAGTCACAATACTTGTTAGAGGAACCAAAATGGCTTTACTCTTATTCTTGACCTCAACACTTACAGAAAATCCTTGTTTCAAGTCACCGATTTCACTTGTAACATCGATGGTATATGGATATTTAGAACCAGAATTACCAGCTGCTGCGGCAGTAGCTGCACTTGCCGCTTCACCATTGTTTTTAGGGTAGTCAGAAATGTAGCTAATCTTACCAGTCCAGCTCTTATCTTGGTAAACTTTAGAAGTAAAGGTTACTTCTTGTCCTACAGAGAGGTTGGCAAGGTTATATTCAGATAGTTCCCCCTTAACTTGCAAATTTTCATTGCTTACGACATGAACTACCACCTGGCTAGCTCCAGTTGGAGATTTAGAAACATTGTGGTTGACTTCAACCACAGTTCCCTCCAGGGTACTGAGAACCGTCATGGCATCCAACTGACTTTGAGCCTTACTTAATTGCGCTTCTGCATCTGCACGAGCATCACGGGCATCACCTAGTTGTGCATCAATAGATGAAACTGCATTTCCTGAGACTGGAGCTGGAGTTTGCCCTGCAGCTCCTTCGCCTCCTGCTGGTGCTGGTAACTGTGGAGCCGGAGCTGAAGCGGCTTCATTTCGTGCTTGATTGAGTTCATTGATATGACGATCTGCCTTAGCTACTGCTCGGCTAGCTGAATCATAGGCCGCCTGGGCTTCTGAACTACTGTACTTGACTAAAGCCTGTCCTTCGCTGACCTTATCACCCACAGAAACAAGGATTTCATCTAAATCTCCCTTACTAGCATCAAAATAAACATATTGTTCATTTTTTGCTGTTACTGTCCCTGACAATAAAACAGAGGACGCCACGCTTCCTTCCTTGGCAACAACAAGATGAGTAGGCTCATCTTTTACAGCGGTCTGAGATGGTTGTCTAAAGAGCAAAATCCCCCCAGCACCTAATACAACTACACTTGCAGCACCGATTGCTGCATACAATTGCCACTTTTTAGCTTTACGATTCTTCTTCATAATGAAACTCCTTTTTGATTTAAAGTCCTTAACAATATTATATAAAAATTAGCAAATATAAACAATAACAGTTCAGAACGAAATAATGACATTTCGGGATTTGATTATTGTTCGGAATCTATTTTTTACTACCATTGTACTAGTTATATAATACACTTTATTTTTCCTTTTTGCAAGCCTTTTCTTTAATTTTTTTGAACGTAGCAGATTTTTGCAATCAAATCAAAAAAAAGATAGAATATGACTATCAAAAAATGACACTCTACTATTTAAAAGAGTATAAAGGAGTTTTCAATGAGAGAATATGATATCATTGCTATCGGTGGTGGTAGCGGAGGAATTGCTACCATGAACCGTGCTGGTGAACACGGAGCTAAAGCGGCCGTTATTGAGGAAAAGAAATTAGGTGGAACCTGTGTCAACGTCGGTTGTGTTCCTAAAAAAATCATGTGGTACGGGGCGCAAATCGCTGAGACTTTCCATCAATTTGGAGAAGACTACGGCTTTAAGACTACTGATCTTAACTTTGACTTTGCTACCCTACGTCGCAATCGTGAAGCCTACATTGATCGCGCTCGTTCTTCTTATGATGGCAGTTTTAAACGCAACGGTGTAGACTTGATTGAAGGTCATGCTGAATTTGTAGATTCTCATACTGTCAGCGTAAATGGTGAACTGATTCGTGCTAAGCATATTGTGATTGCTACTGGTGCCCATCCAAGTATTCCTAATATTCCTGGTGCTGAGCTAGGTGGCTCTTCTGATGATGTATTTGCCTGGGAAGAACTTCCAGAGTCAGTTGCTATTCTAGGCGCTGGTTATATCGCCGTTGAATTGGCTGGCGTACTCCACACCTTTGGTGTCAAGACAGATCTCTTTGTTCGTCGTGATCGTCCTTTACGTGGTTTTGATTCTTACATCGTTGAAGGTTTGGTAAAGGAAATGGAAAGAACAAACTTGCCACTTCATACTCACAAAGTCCCTGCCAAGTTAGAAAAAACTGCTGAGGGAATTACCATTCATTTCGAAGATGGTACTAGTCACACAGCTAGCCAAGTTATCTGGGCTACAGGTCGCCGTCCAAACGTTAAGGGCTTGCAACTTGAAAAAGCTGGAGTAACTCTGAATGAACGTGGCTTTATCCAAGTGGATAAATACCAAAATACTGTTGTTGAAGGAATCTACGCTCTAGGTGATGTAACAGGTGAAAAAGAACTAACTCCAGTTGCTATCAAAGCTGGACGTACTTTGTCTGAACGTCTCTTTAACGGAAAAACAACTGCAAAAATGGACTACTCAACTATTCCAACTGTTGTCTTTTCACACCCTGCTATCGGAACTGTTGGCTTGACAGAAGAGCAAGCTATTAAAGAATACGGTCAAGACCAAATCAAGGTTTACAAATCAAGCTTTACGTCTATGTACTCTGCTTGCACTTGCAACCGTCAAGAAACTCGTTTCAAATTGATCACAGCTGGTTCAGAAGAAAAAGTTGTCGGACTTCATGGAATTGGATACGGTGTTGATGAAATGATTCAAGGATTTGCTGTTGCTATCAAAATGGGAGCAACCAAAGCAGACTTTGATGCAACTGTGGCGATTCACCCAACTGCATCCGAAGAATTTGTAACTATGCGTTAATCGAAGCAAAAGAAGCTGATACAAATGTGTCTGCTTCTTTTTTGATGATTTACAATCGATGAAAACAACTTACCCAGTAAGCAAAATCGGCCGTTACAGTTTTTGTTACCTTGAATTTATAAATAGGTTGACAATAATTACTCTACGAGTATAATAGTTACTATACATCAGAAAAGAGGTTAACTATTTTGAAAAAAGCTCACGTTTATGCCATCCCTGCTATTGGTGCTGCTCTCATTGCTGTTTTAGCACAAATCAGTATTCCAATTGGACCTGTCCCCTTCACTCTGCAAAACTTTGCAATCGGCTTGATTGCTACTGTCTTTAGACCGAGGGAGGCTGTACTTTCTGTTGGACTCTATCTTCTTCTAGGTGCTATCGGTCTTCCTGTCTTTGCAGGAGGTGGAGCTGGTTTTCAGGCTTTAGTTGGTCCTACTGCAGGCTATCTTTGGTTTTATCTTGTTTATTCTGGACTTACCTCTTCTCTAACTAACAGTGATAGTGGTTTTGTCAGAATTTTTCTAGCAAATCTCTTGGGAGATACACTTGTTTTTGTCGGTGGGATCCTCAGCTTGCATTTCCTAGCTGGAATGGCATTTGAAAAAGCTCTTATTGTGGGGGTCATTCCCTTTATCATTCCAGACCTTGGTAAACTTCTTGCTATTAGTCTTATTAGTCATCCACTACTTCAACGCCTTAAAAATCAGGCTTACTTTACCAACTAAAAAAAGGATATCGAGTTGTCATAACTCAATATCCTTTTCTTTCATTTTGAAAACTTAGTTGCCTTTAAAGGCATCCACCATGGTTTGAAATTCTTCATTAGAGAGGGTAATTCCCTTGCCCATTTTAGTATGATCTGGACTCCAAGCACGAATATCAAACTTTGCAGGGGCACCATTAAAGCTCACACGGTTGATTTCCTTGGTCCAACCTTTTTCGTTTTCAGAAAGAGTCAACAAGTGCTCTTCGATTTCAAATGTAAATTCTGCCATTTTCTTCTCCTTTTTTTAGCTTTCATTAGTTTATTCGTAAAATCTTGTAGATTTTACGAAAATTTTATATAATATTGATATAAAAGAAGGGAGGCCAATATGAGACATAAATTCCAGCAAGTTCTAGATAAAATACATGACTTTTTAAATGGACATGACCAACCTGACCAGACTGAAACCAACTCCCTAACTGCTACTATTGAAGAGGCTATCCAGAAACAAACTGCTGTTCACCTTATCTTGTCTGAGACAAGTTTTACAGGTGACATCATCAAATACGATCAGCAACGCCAGCAAATTATCGTGAAAAATTTTGCTAAAAATGTGACCCGTATTATCCGCATAAGCGATATTCAACGCCTACGATTTGTCCCTTCAACTGTCCAAACAGCCCAAAAAAATAGATTTAAGAAAGAGTGAGATGTAGTTGCTTCATCCCACTCTTTTTTCTTAGCGAATTTGTTCAAAATGTAAATGAACCGCGATATGATCTCCATAACCACTTCTTTCCAAGTCACGTTGTAGACGATAGGAAATGTAGTGTTCTGCTATGGTAATGTAACCTGCACCCAGTAAACGATGTTCAACCATAGACTGAATCATGCTGATGGTAGCACGTTCCACCTTGGCCTCTTCCAAATCCAAAACCACTTTCTTAGTGACTTGTGCAAGGTTTTGACGCAAATCATCTGTCAATACATAGACAGTCTGGGCTGCCTTTAAGATAGCTTGGTAAATCTTATCTGGATTAAATTCAGCAATTTCACCATCACGTTTGATTACTTGCATAGGTATCTCCTTTATTCTTTGTTTTCTTTGATTTCTGCCAGCATTTTTTCTTCTTCTACTGTCAGTTGATAATGTTCAAGCAAATCCGGTCTGCGTTCATAGGTTTTCTTTAAACTCTCATACAATCGCCACTGACGAATCTTCTCATGGTGTCCACTCATCAGTACATCTGGCACAACCATCCCTCGATAATCATAGGGACGTGTGTACTGAGGGTATTCGAGAAGGCCTGAAGAAAAACTATCATCTTGGTGGCTAGACTCCTTGCCAATCACTTCTGGAATCAGGCGAACCGTCGCATCAATCATGGTCATGGCTGCCAACTCTCCACCAGTCAAGACATAGTCCCCCAGGGAAATCTCATCTGTCACCAAGGTCTTAATACGCTCATCATAACCCTCATAGTGCCCACAGATAAAGATTAACTCTTCCTCTTGAGCCAAATCCTCAGCATAGGCCTGATCAAACTGCTTTCCAGCTGGATCGAGGAGAATAACGCGCGGATTTTTCTTTTCAATAGCATCAAAGGCATCGAAAATGGGTTGCGCCCGGAGCAACATCCCCTGTCCGCCTCCGTATGGCTCATCGTCTACATGGCGGGCCTTTTCAGCATATTCTCGAAAATTATGATACTGGATATCCAAGATCCCTTTTTCACGAGCCTTTCCAACGATTGAGTGCTCTAGCGGAGAAAACATTTCTGGAAAGAGGGTTAAAATATCAATCTTCATCGTCTAACCCTTCTAAGATTTCCACATCGACCCGTTTATTTGGAATATCAACATTGAGAACCACTGGTGGGATATAAGGCAATAATAAATCACGCTTGCCTTTTCGCTTGACCACCCAGACATCGTTAGCACCTGGTTGCAGGATTTCCTTGATGGTTCCAATCAGGTTCTCTCCCTCATAGACTTCCAAACCAATAATCTCGTGATAGTAGAACTCACCATCGTCTAGGTCATTCAAATCTTCCTCAGCAACCTTGAGACTGTATCCCTTGTACTTTTCGATAGCATTGATATGGTACATGTCTTTGAATTTAATAATGTCAAAGTTCTTCTGTTTACGGTGGCTAGCAATGGTCACTGTTTGAACAAACTGATTTTTTTCATCAAACAAGGCCAGCTCAGCCCCTTTTTTAAACCGTTCTTCTGCAAAATCTGTCACAGACAAGACTCGCATCTCACCTTGCAATCCCTGCGTATTGACGATTTTCCCAACATTAAAGTAGTTCATCTTGTCTCCTATAGTCTCCTTCTTTCCATCTTATTCTGACAATTCTCGAATAATAGTCGCAATTTTTTCGGATTCAGACCACTGTAAATAATGGTGATTCCCTCCTAAAATGAGTTTAGTATTGGAAGTCCAATATTCTGATTCTCTGTACTCTTTTGCTCTATAAGGCTGACAAAAGATAAATACAGGGATATAAGATTCTATAGATACATTCTCAAAATCTTCCTCAGTAATCTCTCCAGATATCTGAAATCCTGAATCTTGATTTTCCAACTCTGAACCTTTTTCTTGCATTATTTCCCAGATTTTTTTATTAGTTTCAGGGCTAAATGTTGCTTGAGTTAAGTTCTTAAAATAAAGTTCAGGACCATACTCGTCAATCAGCCTCATCTGCTCTTCCATTTCTGGATAAGGATTTTCTGAAAAATCAGCAAACATGACTTTTTTAGTTGTCGGTTCCATTGCTACTAAAGCCTGACACTTAATTGGTTTGTTGAGCAATTTACAAGCTAAAATTCCACTCAAACTATGTACACAAAGTATATATTCAGAAATCCCTAATTCTTCAAGTACTTCATAAACCGCATCTACAAGATTATCTAGATTTTTTCCAGCTTGGTCATGAATCGGACTCCTACCTGTGTTCGGAAAATCAATTGTCAAATAACCAATTGTAGGAGGAAGTTTTTCAAGTATAAGTGAAAAATTTTCATAACTTGGTAGTAAACCTGCTCCGTTTAGACAAACTAGCACTTTCTTTTGCTTTTGATAAGTAACAGAGAGATTACCAATTTTTGTAGATACTTCAATCCTCTTCATAAAGAAATCCACTCATTCTGTATAATGAATTATAAAAAATCCTTATCCTTTATTTTATCACGTTCCAAGGATTTTCTCAAGTTGGAGAAAAAGTATGTCAACTCTCGAATTCCTTCAAAAATCCTTCCAAATCACGTTCATGTTGGTACTTAATGGCTGCAGTTTTGTCTTTCTCAAAGATGGTTTTAGTTAGGTCAATATGGTTGATGGCTGCGATTGCGACGGTGTAGTGAATGATATCAGCCAGTTCTTTTGCTAGTTCCTCGTTCGAATCCTGAACGCCCTCTTTTCGACCAGAGCGCCCATTCAAAACTTCGGCTACTTCTCCGACTTCCTCCACTAGCTTGATAAAAAGACCTTCCTCAGTCCGAGACTGCTGGTAATGTTCGAGTAAGTAGTCTTGTAATTGTCTAAACGTTAAATCCTTCATATCCTGCTCCTCGCAAAAAAAGCGAGACATTTGTCCCGCCCTTCTTATTTTTCGTCAATAACGATTCTTACTTTTTTGTCTTCAGTTGGGACAGAGTAGACAATCGTTCTTATCGCAGAAATAGTGCGACCCTTACGACCGATTACACGACCCACATCGCTTTGATCAAGATCCAAATGATATTCCAAAAACTCTGGTGTATCTTCAATCTTGATAGTTAAGGCATCTGGTTGTGAAATCAAGGGTTTCACAATCGCAATAATGAGATTTTCAATCGTATCCATCTGTCAACCTACTTTAAACTTATTTTGAGAATTTAGAATCGTGGAATTTTTTCAATACACCTTCTTTTGAAAGGATGTTGCGAACTGTATCTGAAGGTTGAGCTCCATCAGCCAACCATGCAAGAACGCGGTCTTCTTTCAAAGTTACTTGGTTTTCAGCAACAAGTGGGTTGTAAGTTCCAACTGTTTCGATGAAACGTCCGTCACGTGGTGAACGTGAATCTGCTACGTTGATACGGTAGAAAGGTTTTTTCTTAGAACCCATACGAGTCAAACGGATTTTAACTGCCATTTTTAAATTCTCTTTTCTTATTTTTTTATTTCGGTGAAATAGCTGAGCTATTTAGCACATGTTCTATTATAGCAGATTTCTAGCAGGTGTCAAGAAAAAAACTTGACAGACTATAAAATTTTTAAACCATTTAGAAATTTGTTAGAAGTAGGAAATAAATGTTTGAAAGAAGCTAGCCGTGAATACTATTTTATACTCAATGAAAATCAAAGAGCAAACTAGGAAGCTAGCCGCAGGCTGTACTGGAGTACGGCAAGGCAAAGCTGACGTAGTTTGAATTTGATTTTCGAAGAGTATTAGAAACATTTTATAAAGACCATCAACTCAAACCCTTCATATCGCCTGAACGAGATTTGGATACTTGGCTCCTAAATCCTAAGCCCGTTCCCAAACGAAATATCAAGGATTTTAAGAACGATATCTACTAATTAATTTATAAAATATGAATTAATAGATTCTAAATAGAGGAATAATTTAGTTCTGTAAAAATTAACTTCTACACCTACAAAGCTTATTCTGACAGAGTTTATAACAGTCTAAGAAAAAAAGTAGAGATTCATACAGTATCTAGATTTTCCAAAAATTTTTTATCATCAGATATTATTAACGAAACTATCCAAACCAAATCCGATGCATTGCTTCAAAGAATTCTTTAGTTGTTTGACTATCGAGGGCTTTTATTAAAAAAATTTTTCAAATAATTGCCACCTTGGCACATAAATTCTTGCTTTCTAAATTTAAATGTGATATATTTGTAACATAAAATTTAAGTGTTATATATTTATAACACAAAAAAGGAGTCTATCATGAAAAAAAGTCAAAAAATGCGTGGCCTCATTGCAATGATTGCCGTAGCTCTCTTTATTGATTTTATTGTTTTATTTGGTTCTAATCTTAGTTGGGGACCCAAGTTAGTTATTGCTGGTATTTCAGTGTTAGGTCAGATTGTAGCTATTTGGGGCTGGCTACATATGAAACAATGGCCTCATAAGAGTCAGAAAAGTAAGGGAAAGACTATTTTTGACTTGTCTGCTAAGCTTTACACGATACTTTTTTTTGCAGCAAGCATTTTTTATACAGTAGGGATTTGGGTTGCGACCCCAAGCGTAAGTTCTGGTATTAAAGAATGGATTTTGGGAATTGGCCTCGTTATTGAAGTGATTGTATTTGGTTTTTTCTGTTTGAAAAATGTCAAGGAAACTCCGGACGAACGCTTTTATGCTAATTTAGCCAAGGCAGCTAGCTTGATGTTTGTTTTTATACTAGGCGCACTGATGATCCTAGCAGTTATCATTGGGTATATGGGGCCTCTCACTCTTTACATAGGCCAGATATTTATTAGCATAGCTGCCTTGATTTGCATCTTTGCGGTTGTCTATATTATCTTGGAACGTAGGGGATAAGCATGGCCAAAGAAAGCAAGATTATTACTAATCTCAAATCTGTTCGTGAGTCCACAGGCATGACCCAGCAGGAGTTAGCCGACCGCATCGGCATGCGACGCGAGACAATTCTGCACTTGGAAAATAATCGTTACAACCCTTCGCTAGAAATGGCTCTTAAAATTGCTCAAGTTTTTAATCTGAAAGTAGAAGACCTCTTTGAACTCAGACAGCAAGAGGAAGCATAATTCTTTTCGAGACCTAGTATTAAGTTCATTGATTAATTAGTAATTGAGTCCAAAAGAAAAAATCCTTTGAAAATGTGCTCTTTTAAAATATAGTAATTCTTTCGAATTAACGTTTACTAATTGTGATGCCTTACGAGCTTTCTTAAGATCTGGTTTCCTAAATACTTCGAGTACACTTATGGTATTGATACCCCTAATCAAGCGATTTTATGGTTGGCTTCCTCTTAAACTGTCTTGTCACTAACATTTGAAATCCACTTCCTTTTAGGGTACAATAGTAGAAATGAATTTTTGAGAGGAATAGAATGAAAAAACTAGCAACCCTTCTTTTACTATCCACTGTAGCTCTAGCTGGATGTAACAACATCCAACGTAGTTTGCGTGGTGATGACTATGTAGATTCTAGCTTGGCTGCTGAAGAAAGTTCCAAAGCAGCTGCCCAATCTGCCAAGGAGTTAAACGATGCTTTAACAAACGAAAACGCCAATTTCCCACAACTATCTAAAGAAGTTGCTGAAGACGAGGCTGAAGTGATTCTACACACAAGTCAAGGAGATATCCGTATCAAACTCTTCCCTAAACTCGCTCCTCTAGCGGTTGAAAACTTCCTCACTCATGCCAAAGAAGGCTACTATAACGGCATTACCTTCCACCGTGTCATTGATGGTTTCATGGTTCAAACTGGAGATCCCAAAGGGGACGGTACAGGCGGTCAGTCCATCTGGCATGACAAGGATAAGACTAAAGACAAGGGAACTGGTTTCAAAAACGAGATTACTCCTTATCTCTATAACATCCGGGGTGCTCTTTCTATGGCTAATACTGGTCAACCAAACACCAATGGCAGCCAGTTCTTTATCAACCAAAATTCTACAGATACCTCTGCTAAACTCCCTACAAGCAAGTATCCAAAGAAAATCATCGAAGCCTATAAAGAAGGGGGAAACCCTAGTCTAGACGGCAAACACCCAGTCTTTGGTCAAGTGATTGACGGTATGGATGTTGTAGATAAGATTGCTAAAGCCGAAAAAGATGAGAAAGACAAACCAACGACTGCTATTACTATCGATAGCATCGAAGTGGTGAAAGACTACGATTTTAAATCTTAAAAACCAAAAAATACAGTATCCGCATTCGATACTGTATTTCTTTTTTCCTCATTTTTAAGTTAGCTTGTTAAAGTCCCAGATTTGGTCCATCCAACCTTCATAAAAGTCTGGTTCGTGGCAGACCATAAGGATAGATCCCTTGTATTCTTTGAGAGCACGTTTGAGTTCATCCTTGGCATCCACATCCAAATGGTTGGTCGGCTCGTCCAGCACTAAAACGTTGTTTTCACGATTCATCAAGAGACAGAAACGAACTTTGGCTTGTTCCCCACCTGACAAAACCTGAATTTGACTTTCGATATGCTTAGTTGTCAAACCACAACGGGCAAGGGCTGCACGAACTTCTGCTTGGTTGAGAGCTGGAAAGGCATTCCAAACAGCCTCTAGTGGTGTTTGGCGATTACCGCCTTCTACTTCTTGTTCAAAGTAGCCAAGTTCTAGATAATCTCCACGCTCCACTTCCCCAGCAATTGGCGGAATAATGCCCAAGAGAGACTTCAAGAGAGTTGTTTTCCCGATACCATTTGCCCCGATAATAGCAACCTTTTGATTACGTTCAAAGGTAAGATTTAAAGGCTTGGTCAGAGGACGATCATAACCAATTTGCAAATCCTTGGCTTGGAAGATAAAGCGCCCTGGCGTACGAGCTGGTTTGAAATCAAAGGATGGTTTTGGTTTCTCACTTTGCAGTTCGATAATATCCATCTTATCCAATTTCTTCTGACGGGACATGGCCATGTTTCGTGTTGCAACACGCGCTTTGTTTCGGGCAACAAAGTCCTTAAGGTCCGCAATTTCTTTTTGCTGACGTTCGTAGGCAGCCTCTAGCTGAGATTTCTTCATAGCATAGACTTCTTGGAACTGGTAGTAGTCACCAGAATAACGCGTCAGCTGTTGATTTTCCACATGGTAGACAATATTAATCACGTCGTTCAGGAATGGAATATCGTGTGAAATGAGGACAAAGGCATTCTCATAGTTTTGGAGATAGCGCTTAAGCCAGTCAATATGCTCAGCATCCAAGTAGTTGGTCGGCTCGTCCAACAGCAAGATATCAGGCTTCTCAAGGAGAAGTTTAGCCAAAAGCACCTTGGTTCTTTGCCCACCTGACAAAGAGGTTACATCCGTATCCATGCCAAAGTCCATGACACCAAGGGCACGCGCTACTTCATCAATCTTAGCATCCAAAGTATAGAAATCACGACTCTCTAAACGGTCTTGAAGTTCTCCCACTTCTTCCATGAGAGCATCAACATCCGCACCGTCTTCAGCCATTTCCATATAAAGGTCATTGATACGAGCTTCTGCTTTAAACAGCTCATCAAAGGCTGTACGGAGAACATCACGCACCGACTGTCCTTCTTCCAAGACAGAATGTTGGTCTAAGTATCCAGCAGTCACATATTTGGACCACTCAACCTTCCCTTCATCTGGCAACATCTTACCAGTCACGATGCTCATAAAAGTTGATTTTCCTTCACCATTAGCACCGACCAGACCGATATGTTCTCCTTTGAGAAGACGGAAGGAAACATCTTCAAAAATTGCACGGTCACCAAAACCGTGACTCAAATTTTTAACTTCTAAAATACTCATTTTAATTCCTTATCTTGTTTTTATGTAATTGTTTATATAGGAACCAAGCCAGATAGCCACCCAAGGTATTGGTCCACAAATCATCAATTTCAAAGACGCGATTAAAATCAAAGAAAAAGTCCAAGACTAACTGCGTACACTCGATTCCAAGGCTCACTAGAAAACTAAAAAGTAGCACCTTTTTTGTTTTCCGCAAGTTTGGAAGGAGATAAAGGAGTTGGAACACCAAAGGAAAAAGCAAGAAGACATTGAGGATATTTTGTAAAAAAATCCAAGATAATTGTCCCACATCACTCACTTGGCCCAGTTTCCAGAGAGAATTGAAAGGAGTCAAAAGAAAAACCAGGCGTCCAAGATGCTGAATACCTGGAGTTTCCACTCCCACGGGAGAATGTCCTTGAGGAGTAAAGCAAAAATAGACAATGCAAATGCTATAGAAAATGACTCCCCATACTAAAATATGATTATAAGTTTTCTTCATCATTAAGGATTGACTGCTGCGACTGCTTTCTGGCGGTCACGTTTCATTGTGTTAGAGCGCAATTGTCCACAAGCTGCATCAATATCTGTACCATGTTCTTGACGAACCACACAGTTGACCCCCTTTTTCTTAAGCGTATCATAGAAAGCCATCACGCGCTCTTTAGGACTACGGCTATATTGGTCATGCTCACTAACTGGGTTGTAAGGAATCAAGTTTACATAAGACAATTTCTTAATATTCTTGAGCAATTCAGCTAACTCAAGGGCCTGTTCAACACCATCATTAACTTCATTTAGCATGATATACTCAAAGGTCACACGACGATTTGTTGTCTCAATGTAGTACTCAATAGCTGCAAAGAGTTTTTCAATCGGAAAGGCACGGTTAATCTTCATGATGCTTGAACGCAACTCATTGTTAGGTGCGTGAAGGGAAACGGCAAGATTGACCTGAACTCCTTCATTAGCAAAATCACGAATTTTATGGGCCAAACCTGAGGTTGAAACCGTGATGTGACGAGCACCGATAGCCATCCCCTTGTCATCATTGATGGTACGAACGAAATTCAAGACATTGTTGTAGTTATCAAAGGGCTCACCGATTCCCATGACAACGATATGGCTGACGCGTTCGTCCTGACCACGCTCATCAAAGTATTTCTGAACCAGCATGATTTGCGCTACAATTTCACCGTTATTGAGGTCTCGTTGCTTCTTAATCAAACCAGAAGCACAGAAGGTACAACCGATATTACAGCCGACCTGAGTGGTCACACAGACTGACAAACCATAGTGCTGACGCATCAGTACAGTCTCAATTAGCATACCATCAGGCAACTCAAAGAGATATTTGACCGTACCATCAGCAGACTCTTGAACGATACGCTGTTTCAAGGGATTGACTACAAACTGGTCATTGAGCTTAGCAATCAAATCTTTTGAAAGATTGGTCATTTCTTCAAATGACTGCACACGTTTACGGTAAAGCCATTCCCAGATTTGATCAGCACGGAATTTCTTTTCTCCCTGCTCCAATACCCATTCCTGCATGGTTTGACGTGTTAAACTATAAATTGACGGTTTCATTTCTTCTCCTTATTCTCTACTCACTTCTGACGAATGACAAAATGACGTTGTCCCTTGTCCTCTTTCTGAGAATGCTGGTCTTTCTGACGACGTCTATTTTTCTTATCTGCATTCGGTTTTCGTTTTGTTTGAGCCGGTTTCTTTCCTTTTCTAGAAGGTGTTTCTTCTTCCTTCTTACGCATTTTCTTATCAAATGATGCTCTCTTAGGCGCTTCATTTTCTAGGACAAAATAGGCACAACCATAACTACAATACTCTAAAAGGTAGTCTTGTAAACGACTGATTTTTTCAAGTTTTTCTTCTGTTCGGTCATCCTTGTAAAAGCCTCGTAGGCGAAGCTGTTCATTGCTCCAGTCTCCCACGATATAATCAAACTTGGTTAAGACTTCTGAAAAACGCTGATTAAAAGCCGTCACATTGAAGGCATCTTTGCTATTTTCCACCAAGGAAAAAGCGATCCCTTCCGTTTCGACCTTGTCCCCGTGTAAATGGAACTCAGGACCAGGAAATTTGTTATAGTTGTATAATTCAGGTGCAATTTCTTTTCGCATAGATATCCTTTTTCACGATTACTTAATACTTTATTCTACCATAATTTCTAGCAGTTAGCACGTTTCTCATAAAAATGAAAAAAGTCTGACGATTTTGTCAGACCAGAATCTATAACCTTAAAAAGAGAAGAACAATTCTTCCCTCCAACTATCATTATTTAGCTGCTGCGTACAATTCATCTACTTTGTTCCAGTTGATCACTGAGAAGAAAGCTTTGATGTAGTCAGGACGCACGTTGCGGTATTTCACGTAGTAAGCATGTTCCCAAACGTCCAAGCCCAAGATTGGTTTTTTACCTTCTGAGATTGGTGTGTCTTGGTTTGCTGTTGAAGTCACTTCAAGTTTACCTTCTTTGTTGACAACCAACCATGCCCAGCCAGAACCAAAACGAGTTGTTGCTGCTGCAGTGAAGGCTGCTTGGAATTCTTCAAATGAACCAAATGTTGCATCGATTGCTGCTGCAAGTTCTGCTGAAGGAGCTGTTTTCTCAGGAGTCATCAATTCCCAGAAAAGAGCGTGGTTCAAGTGTCCACCACCATTGTTGATAAGCGCTTGACGGATATCAGCTGGAATAGATTCTACATCAGCAAGCAAGGCTTCAAGGTCTTCACCGATTTCAGGGTGTTTTTCTAGAGCTGCATTAGCATTGTTGACATAAGTTTGATGGTGTTTGTCATGGTGCAAGTGCATTGTTTCCGCATCGATGTATGGTTCCAAAGCGTCGTATGCATATGGAAGATCTGGTAAGATAATAGCCATCTGTAATACCTCTTTTTCTTTCTATATGAAAATGATAACGCAAACATTCACTTTTTTCAAGTTTTTTGCTTATAGATGAAGAAATCACTGAAATACTTTCTAATAATACTCTTCGAAAATCTCTTCAAACTGCGTCAACGTCGCCTTGCCGTACTCAAGTATAGCCTGCGGCTAGTTTGCTCTTTGATTTTCATTGAGTATAGAATAAGCAAATCACTAAGAAACCCACGACAAGATAATCCTGACGCGGGTTTTAGTTTCAAAAAAATGTCAATTGACCTGACTAGCAATCTGCAAGAGTGCCTTTTCAAAAAGGAAACTCTTTTCATAAAGACCTGTCTTAATCTGATAGTCTGTCTCAATCAAATAAGAAATAGCTTGCTTCAAAAAGCTCAAAGAAAGTCCTCTTGAATCTCTCAGCGCAAACTTGATTTGATAGGGATTGGGATTGCGTCCCAGAAAACTTCCTAGACTACTTGCAATCTGCGATTCTGTTTGACCAGACTCCGCCAAAATTTTCACTTGGATAAAGGTTCGAAATTGTCCCAGCATGACTGCAATCAGTTTGATTTCATCTTCACCTTGCAAGGTCAAGTCTCTAACCAAATCACGCGCCTGGTCCATCTTTTTAGTCAGAATAAACTGAGTTAAATCAAAAATATTGTCCTGCAAGGTCTTGGGAATTGCGTTAACAATATCCTCTTCCTCGATAACAGAGTCTTCCTTATAGGACTGTAAAAAGAGGAGATTTTTCTGGATTTCGCTAAATTGAAAACCCGACTTGATGAGGAGATTTTCAAAAGAATGATTAGCAAACTGCAGACCTTGTTTCTGGCTCCACTTTTGGAAATACTGGCGCAATTCTTGTTCTTTGGCTTCTACTGCATCAAAAACCTTTGCATCACGCTTCAATAATTTAACCAACCGTCTTTTACTATCCAGCTTTCCTTCTGCAAAGATTAACAACTTGGTTGTTGGTGAAGGATTGTCAAGGTATTCCTCAAATGACTTGAGCTCATCATCTGTCAAAAAGCGTTTCTTAGCTGTTGTGATATCGACAAAATGGTCTAGTATCACGATTTTCTCATCCGCAAAGAAAGGAAGGCTGACCAACTCCAGTTCCACATCCTTGTAAACTACTTCTTTCATATCAAAGTAGGCAAAGTTGAGGTCAGCAGAATCATAGCCAATCTGTTTCAATACTTGACTCTTCATCACTTCAAACTGACCCTGATCTGTCCCTGTAAATAGGCTCAGACTCGGTAAATTTGATAAAGTCAATTTCTGACTTTCTTCAATGGCTAGCATCTTCTCTCCTTTCTTCTGATTTTTTAATGAGTTTAATCAATATAGCGCAATTTCCCACGAAAATCTTCTAGGCTTTCGTACCCTTTTTCCGCCATGATTGCTTTCAGTTCATTGGTAATACGATCAAAAGCACTGACGCCTTCTTTGTGAAGTGTGGTTCCCACCTGCACCATACTCGCTCCACAGAGGATATGTTCAAAGGCATCACGACCAGTCAAAACTCCACCTGTTCCGATGATTTGGATTTGAGGATTGAGACGTTGGTAGAAGGCGTGAACATTAGCTAAAGCAGTTGGTTTAATATACTCCCCACCAATGCCCCCAAAACCATTTTTAGGACGGATAACGACCGACTCATCTTCTATATAAAGGCCGTTTCCGATAGAGTTGACGCAGTTGACAAACTTAAGAGGATACTTATTGAAAATAGCTGCCGCTTGGTCAAAGTGGACAATATCAAAATATGGTGGTAATTTAATTCCAAGAGGTTTGGTGAAGTAGGCAAATACCTCTGCCAAAATCCGGTCTGTTGTCTCAAAATCATAGGCAATCTGAGGTTTACCTGGAACATTTGGACAGGAGAGGTTTAGCTCAGTCAGACCACGAAACTCACTCTCTTGGACTTTTTTCAAGATAGTATGGGTTTCCTCTGGAGACATGCCGACTAGAGATAAGAAGAAAGTCCGGTTCGGCTCTTTTTCCTGCAGATCCAAAAGATAGTCCAAATAATAATCTAAGCCATTATTCGGTAATCCCATAGAGTTGATAGAACCAAGTGGAACATCTTGATAGCGTGGTTCAGGATTTCCCTGACGAAAGTCCAAGGTCGCTGTCTTGGTCACAAAAGTTCCTGCCGCTGAGTTTTTAACCCCTTCTAACTCCGCTATCGTCATACAAGCCACACCTGCTGCATTCATCAAACAATTGTCAAACTCAAAACCAGCAATTTGTGTTTTCGTTGATACCATGATTCTGATCCTCCAGATTCCTTTTATTGCTAATATTATACCACATTTTCAGATTTTCTCTTTAAGAAAGTCATTTATAAGAAAAATGTTCGTTTTTTATCCAATTTCAAAAATTTCCAATTTCAAACAATCCCAAAAATCAAATTGAAAGAATTTTTAGAAAATTTTTGTTTTTCTCTTTACAGTTAAAAAAAATTCTGCTATAATGACACACATAATTAAATTAGAATTTAAGGAGAACGATATGACATCTGCTAAAGAATATATCCAAAGCGTGTTTGAAACTGTAAAAGCTCGTAACGGGCACGAGGCTGAATTCCTCCAAGCTGTTGAAGAATTTTTCAACACTTTAGAACCTGTATTTGAAAAACACCCTGAGTATATCGAAGAAAATATCTTGGCACGTATTACTGAGCCTGAGCGCGTGATTTCTTTCCGTGTTCCTTGGGTTGACCGTGATGGAAACATTCAAGTAAACCGTGGTTACCGTGTTCAATTCAACTCAGCTGTTGGACCATACAAAGGCGGACTTCGTTTCCACCCAACTGTTAACCAAGGGATTTTGAAATTCCTCGGATTTGAACAAATCTTTAAAAACGTCTTGACTGGACTTCCTATCGGTGGAGGTAAAGGTGGATCAGACTTCGATCCTAAAGGTAAAACAGATGCTGAAGTGATGCGCTTCTGCCAAAGCTTCATGACTGAATTGCAAAAACACATTGGACCATCACTTGACGTACCTGCTGGTGATATCGGTGTTGGTGGACGTGAGATTGGTTACCTTTACGGTCAATACAAGCGTCTTAACCAATTTGATGCTGGTGTCTTGACTGGTAAACCTCTTGGATTTGGTGGTAGCTTGATTCGTCCAGAAGCAACTGGTTACGGTTTGGTTTACTATACTGAAGAAATGCTCAAAGCTAACGGTAACAGCTTTGCTGGTAAGAAAGTGGTTATTTCAGGTTCTGGTAACGTTGCTCAATACGCTCTTCAAAAAGCAACCGAACTTGGTGCAACAGTTATCTCTGTTTCTGACTCAAACGGCTATGTCATCGATGAAAATGGTATCGACTTTGATCTTTTGGTTGATGTTAAAGAAAAACGTCGCGCTCGTTTGACTGAGTATGCTGCTGAGAAAGCAACTGCTACTTATCATGAAGGTTCTGTATGGACTTACGCTGGTAACTATGACATCGCTCTTCCATGTGCGACTCAAAACGAAATCAACGGTGAAGCAGCTAAACGTTTGGTTGCTCAAGGCGTTATGTGTGTATCTGAAGGTGCCAACATGCCAAGCGACCTTGATGCCATCAAAGTCTACAAAGAAAATGGTATCTTCTACGGACCTGCAAAAGCTGCCAACGCTGGTGGTGTAGCTGTTTCAGCTCTTGAAATGAGCCAAAATAGCCTTCGCCTCTCATGGACTCGTGAAGAAGTTGATGGACGTCTCAAAGACATCATGACAAACATCTTTAACACTGCTAAAACAACTTCAGAAACATATGGTCTTGATAAAGACTACCTTGCAGGAGCTAACATTGCTGCCTTTGAAAATGTAGCAAACGCTATGATTGCCCAAGGTATTGTTTAAGAGTTATTTGCTCAATCCTCAATCACTACGATTGGGGATTTTTATGTTGAATTCAAAAAACTCACCATTAACAGTGAGTTTTAACATCTAAATTTATTTTACTTTCATTAGGGCAGATGACAAACATTCAACAATCTCATCAACTGCTTCATCTATGTTTATAGTTCCTTCATCATTCAACATCATGGGAATAAGATAAGAAAAACTCAATGCTAAAATGTATCGAACAATTCTTTCATTTGACCAATTTAGAATAAGTCCTTTTTCTTTAAATTGATTTAAAACCGGACTAATTGGTTCTATTATAGATTGAACAATAATATTTCCTAACTGGATAGAAAGATTTTTATCAATAAAAGAACGCCCCAAGAGAATTTTAACCTGCATTTGATTCTCCTGAATGAAAAAGAGCCTATCTCGAACAATACTTTTTAAAAAGAAGGGAAAAGTTTCTTGATCTACTGTGAATTTTTTTTCTGAGAAATCCGCAATTACTTCTGGAATAACCTGTTCTAGAAAAGTAGATAAAATGGCTTCTAAAATACCTTCCTTTGTTTTAAAGTAACTAAAAACAGTTCCTTCTGACACTCCAGCGCGTTCGGCAATAAGGCTGGACGTTGTATTCTCAAATCCAATTTCTGAGAATAATTTTAAGCTTGATAATAACACTCGACGTTGTTTCAAGCTCAAGTTGCTAACTTCTAACGTCTGAGCATACTTTTGTTCTAAACTTTCCATCGCTAGCACCTCTCTTCTACTCTCTTACTTTTACGACTTTTTTGCCTCGACTGTGTCCCATTTTCAGACTACGATAAGCTTCTCTAACTGACTTTAGAGAAAAGTCATACACTTGATCAATTTTCAGCTGAACCTTCCCGTCTGAGACCATTTCAGCTAAAGTGCTAAAATCATCATATGTGGAATGTCTCGGACCAGTAAACTGAGCACCTTTTATCATAACATAGGGCGAAGGTACTAATGTCCCAATAGCTGTCCCCTTCAAACCTAAACTAAAAGCCAATCTAACATAATCAGATCCATAACAATCCAAAAATTTTGTAATAGGCGTTGGACTAGCTGATAGAAGAGCCTTCTTGATATTCTCTTCGTAACTTACTGGTATGGCACCTAAAGACTTCAGATACTCTGCATTTTTCTTACTTGCGATTCCGATTACTTTCGCCCCCTTAGCAACTGCATACTGTACTGCAATACTTCCAATACCTCCTGCTGCAGCTGAAATAACAACAGTATCTCTTGAATTTAAACCGATTCTTCTAAAAGCCCCACCCACAGTTAGAGCAGCTACTCCCATAGTAGCTGCGTGAGTCATGTCGATCATCTCTGGTTTCAATACAATTTCTGATTCATTGACACAAATTTCTGTTGCTAAAGCTCCCCTCTTAGTTCCCAAACCAGGATCGCTAATCATTGTTCCAAACACCTTATCTCCTACTGAGAACCTAGTTACTTCATTTCCAACTTCTGTAATAACTCCAGAAAAATCTCTCCCCACACCTCTTGGAAATAGAGATGATTTGGATTCAAACCAACGACTTGGTTTCCTTAATTTCGTTATAAAAGATAGAAATCGAAGGGGTTTCGCTCCCTCAAAAGTTTTATAATCAATAGGATTTAAACCAACAGCATGAACTTCTACTCTCACCTGATTTACATCCAAGGCTGTAGAGTCGATCTTCAGCAAATCCAAGACCTCTTCGTTACCGAAACGACTATACTCTATTGCTTCAACAACCATTTTCTTTACTCCTTAATTCCACAAAAATTGAGTGACCACTCATTTTTATAAATTATACTCTTAATTTGTAAGAAAATCAATATTATCGTTTGATTACGATTTATGACATGATACAAATATCCATCATTTCGATTTACCAATATGATTCTTTCAATCTAACTCTCCTCACTTTTAAAGATTCCTTTCCATTTTTGCCCCATGGAATAAAAAAATAAAAACCGCTAGTCCTAAGAATAGCGGTTTAATTATGTTTTTAAGCTACTAATGTAGTCGCTCTATTATTTAAGAGTAACTGAAGCTCCAGCTTCTTCCAATTTAGCTTTAAGTTCTTCAGCTTCTGCAGCTGCAACACCTTCTTTGATGACACCTGGTGCACCATCAACAAGTTCTTTAGCTTCTTTAAGACCAAGACCTGTGATTTCACGTACAACTTTGATAACGCCAACTTTTTTGTCGCCTGCAGATGTCAATTCAACGTCGAATGAATCTTTAGCAGCACCAGCGTCAGCAGCACCAGCTGCAGCAACAGCTACAGGAGCAGCTGCAGTTACACCAAATTCTTCTTCGATAGCTTTTACAAGGTCGTTCAATTCAAGGATTGAAGCTTCTTTAATTTCAGCAATAATGTTTTCAATGTTCAATGCCATTGTTATTTCCTCCAAATAAGTTTTTAAATTTATAATATTTTTTTGTAGCTAGGCTACGCTGCGTAGCTTAAGATTAAGCTGCGTCTTCTTTGTTGTCTGCAACCGCTTTGACTGCAAGAGCAACGTTGCGCACTGGCGCTTGAAGTACAGAAAGGAGCATAGAAAGAAGTCCTTCGCGGTTTGGAAGAGTTGCAAGTGCAAGAATCTCTTCTTTAGATGCGACAGCGCCTTCGATTGCACCACCTTTGATTTCAAGTGCTTCAGCGTTTTTAGAAAAGTCGTTCAAGATTTTCGCTGGTGCGATAACATCTTCGTTAGAAAATGCTACTGCAGATGGTCCAACAAATACAGATGCAAGATCTTCAAGACCAGCTTTTTCAGCTGCACGACGCAAGATTGAGTTTTTAATAACTTTATACTCAACTTCGCTTCCACGAAGCTCACGACGAAGAACTGTATCTTGCTCAACTGTCAAACCACGAGCGTCTACAACGACGATAGATGCAGCAGCTTTCATTTTTTCAGCTACTACGTCAACTAGTTCCGCTTTTTTAGCAATAATTGCTTCACTCATTAGTGTGTTCACCTCCGTTATTATTTTGCTTGGGGAAATTTTTCAAAAGAAAAACGCGCCCAAACCTAGACACGAAAGTACAATACGCTTCTTTTTACATGATACGTTTTGTCCTCGGTAGGAAATTTATGAGTCGAGCTCCCCTACTGTCTTAGGCAGTTTTTTCAAACCGTATATAAGTATAGCATAGTCAAAAAAAGAATGCAAGATTTTTGCAAACTTTTTTTAAACTTTTTTCGTGATTTTTCTTTTAAAGTTCTACTGTTAGGACTTGGCCTTGCTTAACAACCTGTTCTCCAGCGATATAAACATCATCAACGTCACTGGATTTGACAGCATAAATCAGGTGAGAAAGCATTTTTTCTTGGGGTTGGAGATGAATTTTCCCTTGTGGTTGAATAACGAGAAAATCTGCTTGCTTGCCGACTTCTAGACTTCCTATCTGATTTTCCATTCCTAGGACCTTAGCCCCTTCGATTGTCAGAGCCTTGAGGGCTGTTTCGATTGGGAATTGGCTGGCATCCCCACTTTTCATCTTCTGAAGAAGGGCTGCAGTCCGTCCTTCCTCAAACATATCTAGATTATTATTGGAGGCAACCGAATCCGTCGCAATTCCGACTGCTACTCCTGCTTTTTGCAGTTGAATGATAGGAGCAATCCCTGATGCCAGTTTGAGGTTACTAATAGGATTGTGGGCAATAGACACTTGAGAAGTTGCCAAGCGTTCAATTTCTCTCTCGTTTAATTCGACCCCGTGAGCAAAGACAGATGGATGATCTAAGTAACCCAGTTCTTCTAGAAAGGCGAGGGGGCGTTTGCCGTATCGTTTTAGAATAATTCCTGACTCCTCCTTGGTCTCCGCAACATGAATATGGATAGGAATATCCAGCTCTTTTGCCATTTCCAAGCTCTCTTCCAGCAAATCTTTACTACAGCTGTAAGGAGAATGTGGGGCTACCATCACCTTGAAATTTGGATTTTTATATTCTAAGATTTTCTCTATGATGAATCGAGTTCTGCTTATAGTTTCATCAGTTGTCTCTGTCTCCGAAGAAAAGAGGGTAGGTGAGAAATAACAACGCATCTTGGAAGTTTTCACTGCCTGATAAATCCGTTCAATATCCACACCATTGGGATTATACATATCGTTAAAGGTTGTTGTTCCCGACTGGAGCATCTCTATCATAGCTTCTTTAACCGCTCTTGTAGTCATGTCGGGAGTAAATCCTGCTTCTGCTGGCCAGATATAGTCATTAAGCCATTCATGGAGATTGCTATCATCTCGAATTCCTCTCAATCCTGTCATAGCAGAATGGGTGTGACAATTGACCAAACCAGGCATAATCCAGGCCCCCTGATAGTCTATAATCTGCTCAGCTTGCTCTAAAATCTCTGAATTCTCTTGACCGACATAGACGATTTGAGAATCCTTAACTGCTAAGATTCCATTCAGATAAACATGGAAATCTTGATCACAAGTCACGATATTTACATGCTGAAAGACTTTCATTACAGGCTCCTTTTCTAAAAACAATTTAAAGTGAATAATTTTTCTAGCTATTGTAACAAAAAAGTCACCCGAAGGCAACTTTTTTTGTCCATAAGATTTCAAATTAGAAAGGATTATTCAGAACTAAAAGCTGCAGCTTGCTGCATTTGGTAATACTTGCCCTTTCTAGCCATGAGGTCCTGATGGTTCCCGTACTCAACAATGTCACCATCCACCAAGACAAGAATCAAATCTGCATCCTGTATGGTAGACAAGCGGTGGGCAATAATAAAGCTTGTTCGCCCTTTCATGAGTTTGGCAAAGGCATCCTGTACCAGCACTTCTGTCCGTGTATCGATAGAAGAAGTCGCCTCGTCTAAGATGAGAATCTTTGGAATAGCCAGAAAGACTCGGGCAATGGTCAAGAGCTGAGCCTGACCGACAGAGAGAGATTCTCCAGCATTTTCTAGCTTTGTATCATAGCCTTGAGGTAACTGTTGGATGAAAAAGTCTGCATTGGCTGCTTTGGCAGCAGCAATCACCTGCTCCCTACTGGCATCAGGATTTCCAAAGGCAATATTGTCATGAATGGTCCCTTGCTTGAGCCAGGTTTCTTGAAGCACCATTCCAAACTGCTGGCGTAAAGAGGCACGACTATAGTCATAAATGGATCTCCCATCCAGCAAGATATCTCCCGAGTTAACGGGATAAAAACGCATAAGGAGATTGATAAGGGTTGATTTTCCGGCACCTGTAGGACCAACGATTGCCACCTTGCTACCAGCTGGAATATCAATTGATAAATCCTTAATCAAAATCTTTTCAGGATTGTAGCCAAAAGAAACCTGTTTAAAAGAAATTGCTCCTTTAACTTGGTCACTGGTCAAGACTTCCTTACCTGTTTCAGCCACCTCAGGACTTTCTAAGACAGCATAAACACGCTCTGCACAAGCGAGAGCACTTTGCAACTCGGCCAAAACTGAAGAAATATCGTTAAAGGGTTTGGTGTATTGCTGGACATAGTTCAAAAAGGTCACTAAACGCCCGATGGTCAAGGTGGACCCCATCATGATACGATAAGCTCCCACTCCAGCTAGAAGGGCATAAATCAGTGCATTGACGAAACGAGTCGAAGGATTGACCGTTGAAGAATAAAAGATGGCTGACTGAGAATAACCTGCGTAGTGGTCATTAGCCTCTCGCAGCCTTTGGATAAACTCTGATTGAGCATTAAAAGATTGAATAATAGTCTGCTGGCTAAGAGATTCTTCAATCAACTGAGTTTGAATTCCCCTTGTCTCTGTTTGTTTTTGGAAGAGATGATAGGATCTCTTGGCAATAAAGCGCGAGATTACCATAGACAGTGGCGTCAACAGCAAGACTAAGAGGGTCATGAGGAGATGAATTTGGAGCATGGCTAGAATACTAACCAAAATCATCAAGACGCCAATGAAAAATTGGTTAAAAATCATGGTCAAGCCAGCTGCCAACTGTTCTATATCCGTGGTTACACGACTGACCATTTCTCCACTGCCTTGCCGATCTACAAAAGAAATCGGTAAACGATGGAGCTTATGGATGATTCGCTCTCGCAAGTTTCTAGTATAAGAGAAGATTAGGCGATTATAGAGGAGAGGATTGACCCATTGAACGAGAGTATTTCCTATGACCACCAAAATCATCTGAATGAAAATGTGCCAAAAAACTGATGATGAATCGGCCACTAGGACTTGGTCGATGACCTGCCCAATCAAGATAGGTAGGTAGATTGATAAACCAACCTGAGCAATAGTTCCTAGAAAGGCTAAGAAAAGGAGGAAGGGATGGCTTGCTAAATCTTTAGCCAATCGTTTGAGCGTCTGGTTTGCAGTTTGTCGTCTCATACTAGTCCTCCTTTCCATGTTGAGATGCATTGATTTCACGATAGACATGACTGGACTTCATCAAGTCCTCGTGCTTTCCGATAGCTAAAAGCTCACCTTTTTCCAAGAGGAGAATCTGGTCAGCCATCTGTAAAGTCGAGGTTCGTTGAGAAATCAAGATTAAGCTTGTATTTGGTAAGTTCTTTCGGATAGCTTTCAAGAGTTTAGACTCGGTAATGGTGTCAAGGGCCGAGGTCGCATCATCTAGGATGAGAAATGGAGCTTGGCGCAAGACTGCTCGAGCGATCGACAGTCTTTGTTTTTGTCCTCCTGAGAAATTTCTCCCTCCTGCCTCAACTAGGGCATCCAAGAACCCTTCCTTTTCACTGACAAAATCCTTAGCTTGCGCAATCTCCAAGGCCTGCCAGAGTTCTTGGTCAGTTACTTCTTGGTGTAAACCTAGAGTCAAGTTGGAACGAATGCTTCCCTTAAAGAGTTCGACTTTTTGGGGCACATAGGCAATCCAGGACCGCCACTGCTCTAAATTACGAGGACTAGATTCATCTCGATAAAGGTCAATGCTCCCCTTGTCTACTGGATAAAGACCAAGTAAGACTTGCGCCAAGCTTGATTTACCAGAACCCGTTCCCCCAATGATACCAAGGATTTGCCCTTGCTTCATATCAAAGGAAATGTCTCTCAGAGAAGGCTGAGCCGCATCAGGATAGGTAAAGGTTAGTTCTTGAACTTGTAAAACCTGATCACTGGTAGCTTGCTTTTGTTCTAATTCTGAATGAATATCTTCTGGAGCTTCGGCAAAGACTTCCTCAATTCGCTTAGCTGAGATATAGGACTGGTTGAGAGAATTTATCAGCATAGCTAACTTGACCAATTCTACCAAGATCTGTAAGAGATAGTTGATGAGGGCAATGAGGGCACCCTGACTAAGTAGACCTCCTTGAATAGAAATATATCCCTGCCAGATAATGACGAGGAGAGTTCCATTGACAATGAGATAGGTCAGAGGGGTTAATAAACTAGACCAGAAACCTGTTTTTTCTTGTAATCTAGCATAGACTTGGTTAAGGGTTTGAAAAATCTGTAACTCTCGTTTTTCTTGCCCAAAAGCACGAATAACTCGCATCCCTTGTAATTGCTGGCGCGTTTCTTGAACCAATTGGTCCGTTTTCATTCTGAGACTGCTGTAGAGAGGATTGACCAGTCGAGAGAGGCCTACAATGATAATGGTCAAAATGACAACCATGACTAAAAACCAGAGAGTCAACTCAGTTGAGATGCGATAGGCCATAAAGATGGCCCCAAAAACGATAATAGGTGCTCGCAAAAAGAGACGCAGGAATTGATTGATACCAGTCTGAATCTGGTAGGTGTCCGAAGTCAAGCGAGTCACCAAGCTCGAAGTTGTCAAACGGTCTCTGCTGTCCTTAGGCAATGAAAGAATATGACGATAGAGGTCGTCTGTCAGTTCTTTGGCAAATCCTACCGCTGCCTTGGCTGAGTAAAACTGAGCTATCAAGGCCACTACAACGCCAATCACTGCAAAGATAAGGAGTAGACCAATCTGCATCCAAAGATGTCCTTGATTTCTCTGAGGCAAGGATTGGTCAACAATCCCAGCAATCACCATGGGAACCAAGAGCTCAAAAACAGCTTCTAACAGCTTGAACAAGGGGGCTAAAATTGATTCCTTGATGTAGGGTTTGAAGTAAGATAATAGGTGTTTCATAAATCCCTTCTATTCGTATTCTAGAAATAAAGAAAGTGGGAAGCGCCCACCATCTCTGTTTTATTTGTTTAAGTAAGGCAATAAATAGCCATATCCTGCCTCTTCCATTTCATCCTTGGCCACAAAGCGTAAAGATGCAGAATTGATACAGTAACGGAGACCACCTAACTCCCGAGGCCCATCTGTGAAAACATGCCCCAAGTGAGCATTACCTGACCGAGAACGAACCTCGATACGTTCCATTCCATGGCTCATGTCCTTGTAATAATGAATCAATTCCTTGGAAATCGGACGGCTAAAACTTGGCCAACCACATCCTGAAGCAAACTTATCCTTGGCAAAAAAGAGTGGCTCACCCGTCGTGATGTCTACATAAATCCCTTCTTCAAAGGTTTGGTCATAGGCATTGCTAAATGGAGCCTCTGTAGCAGCTTCTTGGGTGACACGATAGGACTCTTCTGATAAACTGTCCTTCAACATTTCTTGACTAGGTTTTTCATAGTTTGCTGCATCAATCAATGGCTTATCAGCATCGGTCACATCGATATGACAATAACCAGAAGGATTCTTCTTAAGATAGTCTTGGTGGTAGTCTTCAGCCAGAATGTAATGACGTAGTTTCTCCACCTCTACTGCAATCTTTCGACCCAGCATACGTTCCTGCTCCTGCACCACAGTGTAGATAGCTGGCAAGTCTGCTTCATATTGGTAATAGATCCCAGTTCGATATTGGCGACCACGGTCATTCCCTTGTTGATTGATGGATAAGGGATCGATGACTCGGGAATAATAGAGCAAAATTTCTCTGAGTGACACTGCCTTCTCATCGTAAATCACTTGGACCGTTTCTGCATGGTCTGTTTCCTTGAGCAATTGGTAATTGGTCGTTTCGACTTGACCATTAGCGTAGCCAACACTGGTTGCTAGCACTCCAGAAATACGTGAAAAATACTCCTCTAAGCCCCAAAAACAACCACCTGCTAGATAAATTTCTGCCATCTTTATTTCTCCTTTATCAAGTTTTTAACTCGAATTCTTTTCAAAAAAAGGATAGGAAGCCCTCTGGTCGAGAGTTTCCCCATCCTATCTTTATTCTTTATTTTGCTTGGACACGGACACCTTGGGTATCAACCTTCAAGTCATGCAGTTTGCCTTTGAAGGGTTGCTTTTCCAATTCGGCCTTAATCGTTGGCATCTTGTCATGAGAAGCCAATACCATAACTGTCGGCCCGGCACCAGATAGATAGGTTGCATAGGCACCATTCTCCTTGGCTACTTGCTTAATCGTCGCAAATTCTCTCACCAAGTCCTGACGATAGCGTTCATGGAAGAGGTCTCCCTCGATTGCTTGACCAGCTGTCACCATGTCTCCTGTCAACAAGGCAGCAACAGCCACATTGGCGATAGAACTGGCCGCAACAGCTTCCTTGTAAGACAATTTCTTAGGCAAGACACCACGGCTGTCTCGAGTGCGCAATTCATAGTTTGGAATATAGGCTAGGAAATCACACTCTGGGAAGTCTGCTACGATAGCTGAAACTTGCCCATCAACAGAGCTTGCAATAACGAGATTACCATAAATGGCTGGAGCCACATTATCAGGATGTCCTTCAATCTTGGTCGCCAACTGCAATTTTTCATTGTCAGACAAGTTAAGCTGACCCAATTGGTTGGCTAGTTCAATCCCAGCAACGATAACCGAACTAGAAGAACCCAAACCACGCGCCAAGGGAACATTACTGGTCATTTTCAAACGTCTTGGTTGCAAGTCTGGTACAATTTGCAAAGCGATTTTGAGCAAGAGATTACGCTCGTCATGTGGAATCCATTTGCCAATCTGGTGTTCAATCAACCACTCTTCTCGTTCTTCGCAGACCTCGATTTGAAGATACTTGGTTACAGCCACACCAACCGAATCAAAACCTGGTCCAATATTGGCACTGGTTGCAGGTACAATAATTTTCATCTTATTCTCCTAGCACTTTGAAGGTATTCAAGAGGTCAAATTCTGAAACCTTCTTCAATTCAGCTGAGACATTTTCAAGCTGGGCTTTATTAATCCTGTGTGTGATGATCACAACACGCGCCTTGTCACCCTCTTTGCCATCTTGAAGAATTTGCTTGAAGGAAATATCTTGGGCATTGAAGATTTCAGCAAGTTTCAAGACCTGACCTTTTGAGTCTGGAGCCAAGATTGAGAAGTAGTAATTAGCTTTGACATCCTCTGGATTAGCCAAGACCAAGTCACGACTGTATTCGTTGAAGTCTTTGCCAATGGTTCCATCATTCAAGCGACGAACAATACGGACAATATCCGCCACAACACTTGTTGCAGTTGGTTTTTGACCCGCACCTGGTCCGTAGTACATAGACTCACCGATACCGATAGATTCCACAAAGACAGCGTTCATTACACCATTAACACTAGCAAGTGGGTGCGCTTTAGGAAGGAAGGTTGGTGTTACTTCTGCAGCAATACCTGAAGGAGTTTCCTCGATAGAACCAACCAATTTCACTACATAACCAAGGTCTTGGGCTACAGCCACATCTTCTGGTGTGATATTGCGAATCCCCTTGTGGGCTACATCATCAAAAGCAACCTTCATACCAAAGGCAAATTGGCTCAAAATAACCATCTTGTAGGCTGCATCAATCCCATCTACGTCATTTGTCGGATCGCTTTCTGCAAATCCTAGACGTTGCGCTTCCGCAAGAGCATCATCATAAGACCAGCCTTCTTCCACCATCTTGGTCATCATGAAGTTAGAAGTTCCGTTGACTACTCCAAGCACGCGCGTGATTTTATCAGACGCTAATGAATTTGCTAAAGTACGAAGAATTGGAATACCACCAGCTACTGCTGCTTCGTAATAAAGTGCTACCTTATTAGCTTTAGCGATTTCTAACAATTCTGCTCCATGGACAGCCAAAAGGTCCTTGTTAGCAGTAACAACGTGTTTCCCAGCTTCCAAGGCACGAGTGATAAAGGTCTTAGCAGGTTCGATACGACCCATTAATTCCACTACTATCGTAATGTCTTGGTCTGACAAAATGTCATCCACATTGGTTACAAAGTTAAAGTCATTTCCTGCAGCAAGCAAGCGGTTCTTTTCATCTTCATCCTTGACCAATACCTTAACAACTTCAATATCTGAATGTGCTGATTGATTGATTTTTTCTCCATTTTCCTTTAGGAGGAAAGGCACACCACTTGCAACGGTACCAAATCCTAGTAAAGCAATTTTAACTGTCATGTTTATCTCCTCGAAATTTTCTAATATAGCCATTATAACAGAATTTTGTGAAAATTCCTATTATAGTAAATCACTATTTCAGTCTAAAAAAGAAAAAACGAATCAGATGATTCGCTCTTCTTAAAATCTGGAAATAGCTTTCCAGAAAGGATTATCCAATCTTTTGCAGATTGAGCACTGCGTCGTGATTCATCAAGACTTGACCATACTCCTGCAAGACTGAGCGACTGATATCACTATCGTCTGCAAACTCGCGCATACGAGCCAACAACCAAGCTGGATATGGACTTGGATGATTTTCAATATCCACTAAAATGGTCAAATAATAGCGCTCATTCATCTTGTAGAGTTCAGAAGTTTCCATCTCAAAAGTCACTGTCTTGGCAAAAGCCACCAAGTCAGCCAATTTTGTAAAAGAAAGGATGTAATAGATGTACGGCTCTTTCTTGCTTTCAACTTCTTGTTCAGCCTGCTCCTGCTCTTCTTCCTTGGCTTCAACTTGCTCTAGAGATTGAATCGCTTCGATATCATCCTTGGTTTTATCTGCGATGCTTTTTTCCAAGGTTTTGATAAATTCATCTGGCGACATTTGAGCCAATTCTTCCATATCTGGTAAATCCGATAAATCTTCAAAATCTAGATTTTGGTCAATCTTTGATTTAGTTACAAAAACATCGACCTTATCCGGTTTTGGAGTCACACGGAAGCTCAACATACCTGTATCCAAAAAGCTTTCAGGCATCTCTAACTCATCTAAGATAGCATAAAAGAACTCTTCTGTTTTTTCTTGAGGAACGAGAAAGTCAGCAATCTCCATGCCACGATCCATCAAATCCTCTAAAGACATCGTGATTTTCAAAGTTGTATCACTAATTTGTTTCATTTTCATTGCTAGTAACCTCATACTTTCAGTTCTATCTATTATACTAGATTTTTACGATTTTATCAAAAGAAGGCTCCTCTATCAGGCTAGAATTTCCCTAGGGTCTTTCTGTAACGGAAATCTTTGCTGACAAATAGAAAAAGCCTTCAAAATCAAACTTCTCGTCTGACTTTGAAGACCTGATACATTAGAATTCTTATAATTTAAAGGTTGCTACACCCAGGATAGAACGATTTAAGTTTCGAAGGATTTGAAGACTTTGCTCAAATTTCTTATAACGAGTCACTCCGTATTCTTCAACAAGAAGGACTGTATCTCTTTCCAAAAGAGATGGTACATCTTGTAAATCTACAAAATGCATTCCTTTTAAAGCTTCTTGATTTTGTTTTAATTTATCTAGAATAGCTTTATTTGAGCTAACAATAGTCAATTCTTGTCCAGCATTTTTGTATGATAGAATATCTGCTAGATTAGCGATTGTTGTAATCTCTGTTACAAAATCAATTTGATACTGAGAAAAATCACCTGCTCTATTGATTGTTGGATTAAAGAGATAAACCAATACATTTCCCATCACAACCAAAATCACACAAACTACTCCAATAACAGCTAGACGAAGAATCAGATTCTTGACGTTTAATCCAAGCGCTGTCTCACCATTTGCATTCAATTCTTTAGAGTTGATGGTTTCCAATTTTTCAATTTTCACATTTGCATAAGTGTGTTTAAATTTCTCAATCAATCCATCAATTTTTTTCTCTAACAAGTCGTTGGCATCTTTACTTGGTGTCAAAATTTTCACACCAACCCCTGCATCGTCAATCATATAGTAGACGGTCAATTTTTTCCACCAATAGTCACTTGTAGAATTTTTCAAGGTTGTCTCTGTCGTATCCAATTCACTGGCAATTTTTTTCAACTCACTAGGCTCTACATCATTGAAAAGATAAGCTCCATTCAAATTACCATCAATCAATTTCCCGTAGAAATCACTATAACCACCAATTTGATGATTCAAAATCGTTTTAGCTGAATCTTCTGGAGGGGTGATTTTATAGCTGATATAAGTTGAATAACTTGTTGTGTCTTTGACAGTATTTTTATTCTTAACTGCTTTAATTGTAAATGGTACAGCAATGAGAGCAAATAAAGCGATGAGAGCTAGAATATTTGCTTTTCGTTTTTTGTATAGATTTGCAAACAAATCAGCTACTGAATAATGTTCAAACATGATTTTTTTCTCCTTTGTTTAGTAGATACTGGTTCTCTTTTGTAAGCATTTTCGCTACGAATATAATCACAAGAACAATTCCCCAGAATTGCATTGTAAATAAATTGAAGAAACTTTCTGAAAAGCTACTTCTTGGCATAAAGAATAGATTATTCAAGATGAGTAAAGACAAGGCAAACAGGATTGTTCTTGAGCGATAGGCTACTTGCAGCATGGCTATGAATAACATACCTAGTAAGAGACTAAGTAGAAAGACTCCTATCATACCATAGTCGGTATACAACTCCATAATATAGCTACTTCCGATACCATGTCCTTTCAAGTATTCCTTGTTCAAGACAAGATAGGATAGATTATGGGCATAACTATTACTATCAATAGCTAGTTCCACACTATTGGTTGTATGTTCAAAGGCTTTTCCTCCGAAAATGGCTCCCAAACTCCCCCTTGCAAAATAATCAATAACAGGCCCAAAAGTAAAATTGCGGAAATCTCGGTAAGGGAGGCTACTGTTAAATAGAAAACCTCGAGCTAAAACACCAAAACTGGTTCCTTGTTTATAGATAAAGTCAAGCAGGATATCCCAGAAACCTGTATGGGAAACTTGGACATTATCCCGTACATAATTGAGTATTCCCATCGCTAACATGAGAATAGGAGAACCTACAAAAATCGCTAACTTTTCTTTAAATCCAATCCATTTTCCCTGTTCAGTTTGCTCCCGCATAAAGTAATAAACAAAAGCAAATAGAATACTTAAAATAAAGGGATTGCGTGTCCCGATTGCCAAATGAATGGTATTAGCTGCAATAAAGGAGACAAGCACTGCTGTTGCCTGCAATTTCTTTGGCTTAGTTGCCAGATACATACACATTGCATAGACCGTAAATGTTGATAAGATATAGGTAAAATAAGGCAGTTTACTTTCAAAGTTTGCATAGTAGGCATAGTAGGAAGTCTGCAAGCGATACAGGAGCCGTTCAAATAACCGAATGAAATAGAAAGGATAGGTTAGAAGAAAAACTCCTAGCGATACAAAGCGCAACCGCTTGATATAAACCTCTTTTAGAGAACTTCCTATCTTGGGTACTTTAATTTGCTTCCTAGCTATAAAATAACGAGCCAGGATGCCTCCTGTCGTCAAGCCCAGAATCGAAACCATGACAACTATAAAGGCAAAACGATAGGCTATGGGATGATAGGTATCCAAAGCACCATCTCTAAAATAATCAATGGTTGGCCTTGATACCAAAAAGACAAAAATGGTTAAAAAGAAAATAAAATGAATGATATAATACTTGATATCGTTCCAACAAGCAATTAAGCTACTAACCAGTAAGAACAATAAAGTAGAAAGCAAGCTAACATTGTTATTATTAAACAGGTACACAATTCCACTTACTAGCGTCAAGGCGTAGCTGACTATGGTCAAACTAAATAATAATCGTTTCCCATCAATCACTTGCTCACCCCCGTTCTAATGTAATTTTTTAGATTTTTCAATATTTTTTAGTAATAAGAATCGGTATAAGGAAATATTTATGAATAGAGCCAAAGCACTAATTCTTCTCCCCTTACGGAAAATTGGATTCCTAGCAATAGTAAAGGCATGGCCTTTTAAAAAATGATGAATCTGAGAATAGGCTTCAAATTGTTTATACTGATCATCTAGTAACATCTTATCTAGAATAAAGAAATGGGCATAGGCCAATCTGAAAAAAGCAACCTCTTTCAAGTCAGGATAGTTTTTCACAACTTCATTGTAAAACCTTTGGTAGATATCAATATAGGCTAAATCCTTCTCTGCATAGGGTTTAGTCGTAATACTATCCCCTCTATGGAAATAGTAATAATAGGGTTTGGTATTAACAACGTACTTCTTAGCCAATTTGATTAAATCAAAATGATAATAAGCATCTTCGTAAATCAATCCCTTTGGAAAGGATAGGGTAGTTGCAATCTGTCTCTTGATTAGCTTATTGCAAATCGTTCCAGGGATTTTTTCACCTATGAGGTATTCCCTTAAAAATGTTTGAGAATCACAGACAAAATAGTCATCCTGATTGGCTGATTGTGGACTTTCATCATTAGCATAGACATTCATGACACCACAGCTAGAAACATCCGCATCTTCTTGAATTATTTGCTCATATAAGCTCTGAATCATTTCTGGATGGATATAATCATCTGAATCAATAAAAATCAGATAATCCCCGTGAGCCTGCTTCATTCCATCATTTCGTGCTTGTGACAATCCTTCATTCTTTTTATGAAGTACTGACACC
Source organism: Streptococcus sp. KHUD_011 (assembly GCF_046352925.1). GTDB lineage: Bacteria > Bacillota > Bacilli > Lactobacillales > Streptococcaceae > Streptococcus. Next base: position 1,304,882 of record NZ_CP157578.1, read on the forward strand.
CTGTCGTCTTGTTCAGCGATTGAATCACACAAGCGACCACTCTCATCTGTTGCACCATCATCAACAAGAATAATTTCCAGATTCTGATAGGTCTGCTTCTGAATTGAAGCTATCGATTTTTCTAGGTACTGCGCCACATTATAGACTGGCACAATCACACTGATTAATGCAGTTTCCATGCTACTCCTCTAATAGTTTTTCTACTTGTTCGATTTGTTTGGCAATTGTAAATTGTTGAATGAATTGGCTAGCCTCATTGACATCGAAGTTTGAGGCAGAAGTCATGTAGTCAATAATTGCCTGAGCCGCCTCTTGATTGCTCTCAATGATTTGTCCAAATTGTCCTTCTTGAGATAACTCCTCAGCCCCTCCGACATCCGTAGAGACAAAAGGAAGTCCTAGACTCAAGGCCTCTACATACACTCCAGGAAAGCCTTCTTGTTTAGACATAGACAAGAGAACTTTCGTCTGAGATAAATACTGATATGGATTTTTTTGATAACCAAGGAAATGTACATAGTCTTCAAGCTCATATTCTTTGACGCGTTTTTTCAGTTCCTCTTCCATATCACCAGCCCCGATAAAATAGAGATGATAGTTTTTTCCTTCTTGGTGTAATAATCGTATCACTTCCACCACGCGGTCAGAACCCTTATTTTCCTCAATCCGTCCGATAGTACAGATACTTTGAGGCGCAATCTCGATATTTATCTTCTCTTGAGATTTTTCTAGAATACTCTGAAAATCATATCCATTGTAGACCGTCTGTAATTTCGAAGCATAGTCTGGATAGACTTCCTTGATAGAATTGCTTGTCTTTTTTGAAATTCCTACAATGGTATCCGCAGCATCCAACTGGCGTCTATGTGATTCTCTCTTGGAGCTATCCTTAAGAAATTCTTCGATACTTCCATGAATCCAAGAGATTTTCTTGACTTCTTTTCTTTTAGAAAACAAAAATGGAGGATTCATAATGGTAAAAGAAACTTCAACGTCATAGTCATCTTTTACAAGCAAGCGACGAGTCAGTCTTGGAAAATAAATTCTCATCCTCCACAAAAGAGCTCGTAGCCATCTGGCTTGGCGATAATCTTGAAAGGATTTTAAAATGCCTACATGCTTGGGCACAGATTCGTATCCCTTATCAAAATGCTCCATTTCAAGAATATCAATATCATACTTTTCTGGATCCAGATTTGAAACAATTGTCGACAGAATCTTTTCTGCACCGCCTCCGAGAGAAAAAGACCACATAAAAAATAAGATTTTTTTCTTAGCCACCATATTCTCCCTTATATTCTGTATAAGACTTATCCATATCAGCGACGACAGCATCATGATGTGGTAGCTGCTTATCTGCTGGTGGAGGCGTCATATAATCCCCAAAAGCAGTGCTGAGATAGGCATCGTAGCCAACTGGAATAGGCATCTCTGTCCCTTCAAATGGCAAGAAGAGATTATCTTCAAAAGATTCAATTAGGTACTTGTTTCTCATGTAACCAGGACCCGAGCATAATTCCGTGATTCCATCGCTCTCAGCTAGACTGTACTTGGTCATTTCTTTCTCAGCTTTTTTCCAAATGCGATAACGGATAGATTTTGGAGTCACACCCAGTAAAATACGGCTTCCCCATTTCATAAGTGCACCATGCTTTTCTGGAATAGTTTGGGCACAAAACAGAGAATAAATCAAGGCCCAGCGAACCTGCTTTTTCCGATCAGCTGGATTTTTAGGATAATAATCCAAAGGTAAAACATCCAAGGCCAGACCATGTGGCAAATCCAAATCCTGCTGATAAGGTTTGATACAGGTGGTTTCCTTGTCGCGAATGGTAATAAAAAGATTGCGGTCGACAAAATCCTTGTCACTCTTTGACAGGAAATAACGCTCATCTGCATAACGAGGCCATAATTCTGCCAATTTCTCATAATCCTTACGAGGCATAAAAAAGTCTAGGTCGTCGTCCCAAGGAATGAAACCCTTGTTTCGAAGGGCACCAATAGCACCTCCACCACAAAGATAACAAAGCAAATCATGTTCCTTGCAAAAAGCCACAAAATATTCAGCCATCTCCAGACTTCGAGCCTGAATTGCTTTTAAATCAGTCATATTGTTCATTATTCTTTCTATCGTATCGTTCCATTATACCACAAATAAGGGATGAAAATCTATTGCAGACTGTAAAAAATCAAAGCCTGACTGCTAGATAAATAGCCTTCAAACTTTGATTTTTCTATCTTATCTCATTCCCATTTGAGATAGCTTGGTTTGATATTTATTTTGGTCTACTAAGAGTGCCTGTCCTCCATAAACATCATAGGCATCGACCCAATCACCTAGTTCTGGAACTGTTAATCTCTCAATACCATTTTGCGCTCCATCTAGGAAGGATAAACCATTGGTCAATAAGAAACTATAAGGAACATTCGTAGAGATCATCCCAAAGACCTTACCAAGTGCTTCTGATCCAGTAAAGAGTTTGGTTGGATCCTTGAGTTGCTGTAGAACAGCTGTCAAAACTTGCTGTTGTCTCTTGGTACGACCATAATCACCTTCGTCATCATCACGAAAACGTGCATAATTGAGCAAGGTTGAACCGTTCATCTGCTGTTTCCCAACTTTGATAGTCTGGGTTGGTGACTCTGTTTCCGTAGCATGCAAGTCATCTCCCACCGTAGCTTCGGTTAAAGGTAGGCCTTCCAAAGTTGAGAATTTGGCATCAATCGTCACACCATCAGGAAATAGAGTGTCAATAGCGGTTGCGAAGGCCTGGAAATCAACCAAGGCATAATACTTAATATCCAAGTCAAAATTGTCTTTTAGGACTTTCCGGACCATTTCTGCACCTTTTTGTCCTTCCTGTTCACCTAGTTCATAGGCCACATTCAACTTATTATCTGACTGCTTTCTACCATTAATGACTTGGCTGTAACCATCTATATAAACCAAATTGTCACGCATGAAGCTGACCAGCTTAATTTTCTTATCTGAGCCACCAACATTTAGTACCATAATCGAGTCCGTTCTCGTCTCAGCACTATTTTGGCCAATCCGTCCATCCGTCCCCATAATCAAAATATTGACCCCATCCTTGGTATCTTGACCATGAAAAACTTCTACTTGAGCTGCCTTAGCATTGGCAGGTTTGGTTGGATCCGCATTTGAATAGCCTTTTAGGAACATAAAAATCATGCCAAAACCGACACAGGCTAGAAGGGCAAGCAATCCTGCAAAAATGCGCCCCCAACGAATCTTACGTTTTTTGGACTTAACCTTTGGAAGAGAATTGATTTTCTGGTATCTCTCAGAACGACTACGGCTATTATAAGAAGGAATCGAAGTATTAGCACTTGTCTTTCTATAATCCTCTGCCAATTCCTGACTTTCTGAGGGAGTATCACTACTTTCCCTATTTAATTTGTCTTGCAAGTAAGCAAACTCTTTTTTCTCTCGCTCATTGAGATAATGAATATTCTTAAAGAGATAGTCATAGCGCAACTGCTCGTGATGGCTTAAGGGATTTTCTTTACTCATCTTCTCTCCTTTCCATGGTCTGATATTGGATAAATAGGATAGGCACCCAGTACTTTATACTGGATTCCAATCGCTTCTAATTCTTTTTGGGCAAAGTGGACCAAGTCCTTATCAGCATAGTCCACATCGATAATGAAAAAGTATTCACCCAGTGCTGTCTTGAGGGGACGACTTTCAATTTTTGTCAGGTCAATTCCCCGCCAAGCAAAGGTCGACAGGGCCTTATAAAGTGCACCGGGAAGGTTGTCAGGTAAGGTCAATGCCAAAGTCATTTTCTCAGTTTGTGCTTGTAAGGGAATGGCTGCACCTTCAGCTCCCAAAACCCAGAAACGTGTGAAATTGGCTTCCATTTCCTGAATATCCTCGGCAATCAGTTCCAAGCCATATTCTTCGGCAGAACTTCTTGGTGCAATGGCTGCAAAGGGCTGGTCTGGATGTTCGGAAATAAAACGGGCCGCATAAGCTGTACTAGCTGTTACCTCGATTTGAGCCTCTGGATATTGTTCATCGATGAATTTCTTTCCTTGAGCTAAGGCCTGTGGATGAGAAAAAATCTTTTCAATCTTAGTATGGCCTGGAACCACCATCAACTGCTGATGAATAGGCTGAACGATTTCTGCTACTGCTTGGATGCGAGCCTGATGAAAAAGATAGTCCAAAGTTTCATGAACACTACCCTCGATAGAATTTTCAACTGGCACCACAGAATAGTCCACCAAGCCTTGCTCATAGGCCTTGATGACATCCGTAATATTGGCGAAAGCCTGCAATTCCTCCTGAGGAAAAGCTGTCTGCACAACGTGGTGTGAAAATGATCCCTTGGGACCTAGATAAGCAATTTTCATCTCAGTTCCTCTATAATTTCCTCTGGGCTTAACTCGGTCACATCCAAAACCCGACTAGCCACTTCCTCATACCAAGCCTGTCTTTCTTGAAAAATAGCTGCAAGTTCTTCCTTGCTATTATTTAGAAAAAGCGGACGCTGATTGTCCTTATCAGCTGCGATACGTTGATAAAGCGTTTCAAAATCAGCTTTCAGGTAGATGTTATCAAAATTTGTCTTGAGTAAGTCACGATTTCGCTTAGAAATGACCACGCCCCCACCAGTTGACACAACTTGGTCCGTTTTTAGTAACTCAGCTAGGACTTCAGACTCTATCTGACGAAAGGCTGATTCTCCCTTTTCAGCGAAAAATTCCGCAATGGACATACCTAAGCGTTTCTCAATCAGAGCATCCATATCAAGGTAATTAGGGTCCAATCCTCTAGCAATTGTGGATTTACCAGCCCCCATAAATCCTAGTAATACCTTAGCCATGAATCAAGCTCTCCAAATCATCAAAGAAGCTAGGATAGCTGGTATTGATGGCTTCAGCACGGTCAAGCTCCACTTCTCCATCTGCAACCAAGAGAGCTGCGATAGCTGTCATCATGCCGATACGGTGGTCTCCAAAAGTATTGACTCTTGCACCGTGAAGGGCTGATTTTCCTTTGATAATCATTCCATCTGCTGTAGGAGTAATATTCGCACCCATGCTATTTAAAGCGTCTGCCACAACCTGAATGCGGTCTGTTTCCTTGACCTTGAGTTCCTCAGCATCCTTAATAACTGTTACACCTTGAGCTTGGGTCGCAAGTAGAGCGATAACTGGCAATTCATCAATCAAGCGTGGAATCAAAGCGCCACCAATCTCTGTTCCTTTCAAGTCAGAAGACTCGACAATCAAGGTAGCAGATTTAGAGACTGGGTCAATTTCAGTTACTTCTAGTTTTCCACCCATGGCACGAATGACATCAATGATACCGGTACGCGTTTCGTTGATACCCACATTCTGCAGCACTAGACGAGAGTTTGGAATAATCAAACCGGCGACCAACCAAAAGGCTGCACTGGAAATATCTCCTGGAACAACCACCTTTTGTCCAGTCAGTTTTTGTGGTCCTTGGACTGTGATTTTCTTGCCATCCACACTTAAATGACCACCAAATTGTAGCAACATATCTTCAGTATGGTTACGGGTACACTCTTTTTCGATAATAACAGACTCCCCCTGAGCCTGCAAGGCTGCAAACATCAAGGCTGATTTGACTTGGGCAGAGGCAATTGGCAACTCATAATGAATAGGTGCTAGGTTTTTTGTCCCTTTTAATTGAAGAGGAGGCAGGTCTCGCTCAGTTTGTCCTGAAATACTGACACCCATTTTTTTCAATGGAATAGTCACACGGTCCATAGGACGTTTGGAAAGACTGTCATCTCCAAACATTTCTACTTCAAAGTCTGCACCAGCAAGGACACCTGAAATCAGGCGAATCGAGGTTCCAGAATTTCCCATATCAAGGGCATTTTGCGGAGCTTTTAAACCATCCATACCTACACCTTGAATAGTAATAACCCCATCTTTATCCTCAATCTCAACACCAAGATCACGAAAGACTTGAATAGTTGAGAGCACGTCCTCGCCACGAAGAATATCATAAACCTTGGTCTCACCCTCAGCCAAACTTCCAAATATAATAGAACGGTGGCTGATAGACTTGTCACCTGGAACTCGGATACTGCCATGTAAGTGGCTAATGTTTGTTTTTAGTTTCATACTGGACCTCATACTTGCAATACTTTTACCTATTTTATCATAAAAAGCCAGAAATTCCTTAAAAATTTCTGACTTTATGATAGTTATTTTCTTATTTTAGCAATTCTGAAACTGGTTCGAAAACAATTTTTTCAATGTCAGAAAGGTAAATTGCCAATTGTTGTTGCTTGGTAAAGAATTCTGACAAGAGGCTATTTCCTTGAATCTGTTTACCAAAGCCTTCCATTTTTGCTTGGAATGAAGCATCTGGCATTTGACCTGTCTGGGCTAGTCTTTGAATTTCATCTTGGAAGGCAACATATTCTGTAAAGATTTTGCTTGCCTCAGCATCTGCTGAAATAGCATCTTTAGCTGCTTTGACAGCCTTGTATTCTGGTAATGCGCGTAGACCGCGACTGAGTTCATTTGCACTATCGTAAATATTTGACATGATTTTCTCCTTATTTAATGACGACTGTATAGTCGGTGTTTTCTGTTATAAGATGCACGGCTCGTTCTAAATCTTGAGCATTTTTAAATGAAATTTGTAAGATCCCGTGAATATCCTCACGGTTTTCCTCGTTGATATGAATATTGACCAAGGAAGTTCCTCGTAGCAATTCCAAAATCCTCAAGATGACATCTTCTTCATCGGGAACATCGACATAAAGGTCATAAGAGCTGTCCACGCCACCACGCTTATGGATTTCCATAGCCTGACGTTGCTCACGCGCTTGATTGAAAAAATTCCAGATTTGCTCCTCATCTCCCTTGCTGATGGCCTGACCAACCTCATCCAAACGCTCTTTGAAATCCGCAATTCGATCCAGAATAGTTTCACGATTGGACAAGAGAATGGAGGTCCACATACCCGGCTCGCTTTCCGCAATTCGGGTCATATCTCGAAAACCACCTGCCGCAAAGCGCCTTGCCATCTCATGTTCTTGAGCATAGACTGCTGTTTGCTCCATGAGACCTGATGCCAAGATATGAGGAAAATGGCTAATCTGAGAAGTCACCCGATCATGCTCCTTAGCATCAATCTCGATAAAACGAGCATGAAGACCTGAAAGCAAGTTCTTCATTTCCTCAAGCGTATCATGACTTGTCAAGCTAGAAGGCGTGAAGATATAATAGGCATTTTCAAAGAGATTGACATCAGCAGAAGCAGCCCCTGTCTTGTGACTACCAGCCATAGGATGGGCCCCGATAAAGCGAACAGGTTTGCCAGCCAAATATTGCTCCGCTGCATCCACAATGGCTGACTTGGTCGAACCGGCATCTGAAATAATGACGCCTTCTTTCAAGTCCAAGTCGGCCAACTCCTTAATGAAAGCAATAGTTTGCTTGATTGGCAAGCTTAGAATGATGATATCTGCCAGAGGAGCAAAACCGGCAAAATCATCTGTTGCACGGTCAATCATGCCTTCTTTCAAGGCGATATCTCTCGAAGCTTGACTGCGATTATAGCCTAAAATTTCATAATCTGGATGATCGCGTTTGATACCAAGTGCCATAGAGGCACCAATCAGACCAAGACCTGCGATATAGACTGTTTTTGCCATAGGAACTCCTTAATAGTTCTTTGTATAGTCTCGGTGTTGGGCTACCGCTTCTTTTAATTCCTCTAGATTGTCTGATGAGAATTTTTCGAGGATTTCTTGTGCCAGAACCGTTGCCACAACGGCTTCCATAACTACACCTGCAGCTGGAAGAGCGGTCGGATCACTTCTTTCGACTGTTGCCTTGTAGGGTTCGTGGGTTTCGATATCCACACTCATAAGAGGCTTATAAAGAGTAGGAATAGGTTTCATGACGCCTCGAACAACGATGGGTTGCCCATTGGTCATACCACCTTCAAAGCCGCCCAGATTGTTGGTACTGCGAGTATAACCGTCTTCTTTAGACCAGAGAATTTCATCCATGACTTGGCTGCCTTTACGATAACCAGCTTCAAAGCCAAGACCAAATTCTACCCCTTTAAAGGCATTGATAGAGACAACTGCCTGGGCCAATCGCGCATCCAATTTTCTGTCCCATTGAACATAGGAACCAAGACCAACTGGAACACCTCCAACGACTGTCTCGACAACTCCACCAATGGTATCACCGTCACGTTTGATTTGGTCAATATAATCCTTGATTTCCTGTTCCCGTTCTTGGTTGACAATAGAAACTTCAGACTGGGCAGCTCTTTCCTTAATCTCAGCCACTGTTAGATTTTCAGGAACATCGATTTCCTTGCCACCAAAGACCACGACATGGTTGGCAATTTCCATATCCAGCTCAGCCAAGAGGCGTTTGGCTACAGCTCCAACGGCCACCCGCATGGTGGTTTCACGGGCAGATGAACGCTCCAAAGAATTTCGCAAATCATCAAAACGATACTTAATTCCACCTACCAAGTCGGCGTGACCTGGACGAGGATGGGTGATTTTTCGTTTGCTTTTAAGGCGGTCTTCAATGTCCTCCGCAGACATGATATCCAACCATTTTTGGTGATCCTTATTGATGACATCCATGGTAATGGGAGCCCCTGTCGTCTTCCCGTGACGAACGCCCGAAGTAAAGACAACCTGGTCACTCTCAATCTTCATACGGCCACCACGACCGTAGCCACCCTGACGGCGTTTAAGGTCTCCATTAATATCCTCTGCTTTCAAAGGAAGTCCAGCTGGAATTCCTTCAACGATAGCCGTCAAACGAGGACCGTGTGATTCTCCTGCAGTTAAATATCTCATACGTTCTCCTTATTTTACCAAGTAGTCTTTCATCTCTTCCAGAGAAACTGGGTGAATGGTCGCTGAACCAAGCTCTGGCACCAAGACCAATTTCAAGGTGTTGCCACGCGCCTTCTTGTCATGAGTCAAAGCCTGATAAAGCTTGTCAACATCCCATTTTTCATAGTCAACAGGCAAACCAAATTTCTGGCACATCTCTTTGATGGACTGGGTTATTCCTTCTGGCATGAGTCCTTTTCCCTCAGCAACCTTGGAAATCTGTACCATACCCATAGCCACAGCCTCACCATGCATGACCTTGCCATAACCAGCAGTCGCTTCAATAGCATGACCAATGGTGTGACCAAAATTGAGGTAAAGGCGAACACCATTATCCAACTCATCCTCAACCACCATCTTGCGCTTCACCTGACAAGAATGTTCAATCAAAGTCTCTGCATGTTCCAGAATGCTCTCTACAGAACCATCTAGCTCCGTTAAGAGAGCCCACAGTTCTGGATCCTCAATCAAGCCATACTTGATAACCTCACCCATCCCTTCAATCAACTCTCTTTTCCCGAGTGTTTCAAGGACAAGCGGGTCAATCAGAACCCCATCTGGTTGGGCAAAGGTACCCACCATATTCTTAGCAAAAGGAGTATTGACCCCCGTCTTTCCACCGATAGAAGAATCAACCTGGGCAGTCAAACTAGTCGGAATCTGAACAAAGTGAATGCCTCGCATATAGGTAGAGGCTATGAAACCAGCCAGGTCCCCAACGACACCACCACCTAGAGCCACGATTCCATCGCTACGAGTCAAACCTTGCTTGACTAGAAATTCATAGACTTTCTGAACAGTGGTTAAATTCTTTCTTTCTTCCCCTTCTAAAAAATCAAAAACGGCTACCTGAAAACCAGCATCTTCGAGGCTGAGTTTGACCTTCTCCGCATAGAGAGAGGCTACATGATTGTCTGTTACGATAACCACTTTTTGTGGTTGCCAAAGTTCTCGCAACCATTGACCAGCCTGAGCCAGACAGCCTTTTTCAATTTGAATATCATAAGAATGATGAGGAATATCGATTCTGATTTTCATAGGAGAATCTCCCTTTCTTTATTGGTATTTTTCTGTTAAAGACTGCCAAATCTCTTCTGTTGGCATTTCCTTTCCTGTCCACAGTTGAAAAGCTTCTGCAGCTTGATAGAGCAACATTCCCAGACCATTGACCGCTGGATTACCCTGACTTCTAGCCCATTTCAAAAATGGTGTTTCAAAGGGTTGGTAAATGATATCTGCTACTAAGAGAGTTTCTGGTAAGACTATGCTTTCAGGAACTGGAGATGATTGACCATCCATGCCCACACTGGTGGCATTGACCAGTAAATCCGACTCAGCAATCCTTGCTTGCAGTTCAGAAACATCTTCTAAAGCATACAAGTCCACCTTAAAGCCTGTCTGCTCCTGTAACTTGTCTAGGTAAGGTCTTGTTTTTTCCCTTGAAATCGAACGAACAAAAACCGAAATCTGGCTAACGCCATCCAAAATAGCTTGTGCCAGAATGGACTTGGCCGCACCACCAGCACCCAGCAGAGTCATCTTTTTACCTGTAATTGTAAAAGAAGGCAAGCTCTTAAAAAATCCCTTGCCATCTGTATTATATCCAATTAAATTGCCATTCTCATTGACAACCGTATTGACCGCACCAATCAAGCGCGCTTCGTCACTCAATTCATCCAAATAAGAAATCACCTGCTCCTTATAGGGCATGGACAAGTTGATGCCAAACATCTGGTAGCGACGAATATTGGCCACTGTTTCTGCCAAGTCACCCGCTTCAATCTCCCAAGCCACGTAAGCACCATTGGTAGCTGTCGCCTCAAAGGCGCTATTGTGAATAAATGGGGAAATAGAATGCTTAATAGGATTGGCAACAACGGCAGCTAAACGTGTATAGCCATCAAGCTTCATCCAAAATCTCCCGAATTTTTTTCATATTAGCTAGGGAAATCTGACCTGGGGCACTTGCCTCATCTAGACTAGCAAAGGACCAGCTAGAACCAGTCACATCTGCAGTGATACGAGAGACCTTGCCCACCTTACCCATAGAAATAGTTACATATTCCTGCTCAGGATTGAGGGTTTTAAAGCCTCGTGTATAGTTCATCAGGTCTAAGACATCCTGCTCCGTGTGAGCCATCACTGCAATCTTGACAAGTTTTGGATTTAGGCTCGTCAACTCTGACAAGATTTCCATCATATTTTCAGGTGTTTCTTGGAAATTATGGTAACTCAAAACGAGATTTGGGAAGTCCAGCATTTCCTCAAAAACATCCTTGTAGCTATAGTACTCAAAATCAATATAATCTGGCTGATAGAGTTGCGCCACTTCCTTGATGAGATGGATATATTCTTCTGGAGAAAGGTCGATTTCTCCCCCTTCAGAGCGAGTTCGCAATGTGAAAACCAACTCACGACCTGCGAATTTTTCAAAAATCGCTGGAGCCACCTGCAAAATCGCTTCCTTAGGCAGATAGTCGGCACGCCATTCAATGATGTCGGCATCCAGGTACCTCGTGGCATCCAGAGCCTGGGCCTCCTCTAAACTTCTTGGCATTACTGAAACAATTAATTTCATTTACTAACCTTCATACTAATCACCTTGAGGTAATTACTACTTTCATCTTTTTTATTATAGGCAAAATCTGCTGGAAGACCGTATTTATTTAAAATCTGGTAACTTCTTCCTGCAAAGCCTTTATCAATTTGTTCTGTAAATTTCTGGCGGGATACATTGGCAGCATTGGTACTGGCAATAATAATACCGCCCGGATTTAAAATCTCAAGACTTTGGGATATCAACTTATGATAATTCTTAGCCACAGAAAATGTTTGTTTTTTGTTCCGAGCAAAGCTAGGCGGATCTAGGACAATCAAATCATAGGTCAAGCCTTTTCGCTTGGCATACTTGAAATACTCAAAAACATCCATAACTATAAAACGATGGTAGTCTGTGCTGATTCCATTAGCCTGAAAATGCGCTTGAGACAATTCTCGTGAACGTTTAGCTAGGTCAACCGAAGTAGTCTGGCTTGCTCCTCCCATGGCCGCAGCCACTGAAAAGGCTGCTGTGTAGGAAAACATATTGAGCAAGGATTTACCCATAGCCAATCCATCCACTAAACTACCGCGAACTTCATGCTGGTCTAGGAAAATCCCTGTCATCAAGCCATCGTTCATAAAGACTTGATACAGAACACCATTTTCCAAAACAGTGAAAAAGTCAGGTGCTTCTTGACCATAAACATGGGCAGATTCATAGTCCAAACCCTTAAAACGGATCTTCTCATATGCTCCTAACACCTCAGGAAAAACCTGTCTAAAAGCTTCTGAGATAACCTTGCGAATCTGATAAACATAAGAGTTATACCAAGAAAAGGCAGCATAGTCGCCATAAAGGTCCACTGTCAGACCGCCAAAGCCATCTCCCTCTTGGTTAAAGAGACGAAAGGCAGTAGTCAAATCATCTTGATAGTAGGCACTTCTCTTTTCTTTAGCTTGTCTAAACAGCGTTTCAAAGAAAGCTTGATTAAAGGTCACCTTGTCTGTGCTGACAAACCAGCCCAAGCCCTTGTTTTGCTGAGAAAGGTAGGCAGTCCCAAGAAAGTTTCCATCTTGACTATGAACTTCTACTTCCTGATCCTTGAGATTGATATTCTCAAGGTCGCTGGCTTCTAGTAAAACTAGCCCTTTAGCGAGCTTCTTTTCAACCCTTTTGCTGACTCTTATTCTATTCATAGTCCCTATTATAGCAAATTTTGTGACAATTCTCAAAAAAGAAACTACCCTTGCTTTTTTACTCTAGTTTTAAAAAATGGTATACTAATACTAATAAAAACTTAGGAAGTAATTGTGTGAGAATCAATTTTAACAAAATCCAAAAAGCCATGGGTACCAGACTGGGTTTTGTCCTAACCCTTTTAATCCTCTATTGGCTCAAAACCTTATTAGCCTATACCGTTGACTTTAATTTAGATATTCAATTGGGCAAGCTGCAAGGAAATTATCTTGCCTTTATCGCCTTTTTCAACCCCCTTCCTTTGGGACTCCTCCTGCTGGCTCTAGCCCTCTATGCTCGGTCAACCAAGGTCTTTTACAGTCTTAGTATAGCTATTTACAGCCTTTTGTTCATTTGGCTCTATTCTAATATTTTTTACTATCGAGAATTTAGTGATTTTATCACGGCCAATACCATGAAAGTGGTCAGCAAGGTATCTGTTGGTACTGCGGAACTAGAGTTACTGCGCTTTTGGGATTTCATCTATTTTATGGATTTCCCATTGCTGGCTTTCCTTTTCTATAAAAAATTCATCCAGTTGGATAGGAGACCTTTCAAATTCCGCTCCAGTGTTGCTATCACAGCTCTCTCAGCCCTGCTCTTTTCTGCTAATCTTTTCTTGGCTGAAATCGAACGTCCCGATCTCCTATCGCGAGGATTTTCTAATTATTATGTTGTCCGTGCCCTTAGTTTGCCAGCCTTTTTAGGTTATAGTGCCAACCAATCCTATAGCGCCAACAAAGAACGTGCTAAGGCCTCTGAGACCGACCTTCAACCTATCACAGACTATATTCAAGAACATTCTGCTAAGCCCAATCCAGACTATTTTGGCCTTGCCAAAGGGAAAAATGTGATTTATCTCCACTTGGAGAGTTTTCAGCAGTTCCTACTTGACTATAAACTCAACATAGATGGAACTGATCATGAAGTCACTCCCTTCCTTAATTCCCTCTACCATTCGCAATCAACCCTAGCCTTTTCGAATATCTTTAACCAAGTCAAGGCTGGTAAGACCTCAGATGCGGAAACCATGCTGGAGACCGGCTTGTTTGGACTTGACCAAGGTTCCTTTATGGTCAACTATGGAGGTACCAATACCCAGCAGGCAGCTCCTTTTATCCTATCAAAAAACGGCTATCAATCAAGTGCAGTCTTTCACGGTAATATCGGGACCTTTTGGAATCGAAATACAACCTACAAACAGTGGGGCTACCAATACTTCTTTGATGCTTCCTATTTTACCAAGCAAGACAGTAGCAATTCTTTTCAATATGGTTTAAATGATAAAATCATGATGAAAGATTCCATCCAATATCTGGAGCACTTGCAGCAGCCTTTTTATGCTAAGTATATCACGGTATCCAATCACTATCCCTATGCTAGCAATCTGACAGGCGATGAGCTTGGTTTCCCACTGGCTAAAACCAAAGATGAAACCATCAATGGCTACTTCCAAACAGCAAACTATCTGGATAGTGCTATCAAGGCCTTCTTTGACTATCTCAAAGAAAGTGGCCTCTATGAAAAATCCATCATCGTCATCTACGGAGACCATTATGGAATTTCTAACTCCCGCAATCCTGACCTGGCTCCCTTGATTGGTAAGACTTCTGAGAACTGGTCTAATTACGACAATGCCATGTTGCAACGAGTGCCTTTTATGGTGGTCATGCCTGGCTATGAAAAAGGACAAATCATCAATACCTACGGTGGACAAATCGATATCTTACCGACTCTCGAACACCTCCTTGGTATTGAGTCCAATTCCTTCCTTCAAGTCGGCCAAGACCTTCTGTCTCCAGATCATCAAGAAATCGTTGCCTTTCGAACTGCCAATTCCTTCGTCACACCTAAATACACCAGTTATGACGGACGAACCTACTATACTGAGAGCGGTCTTGAAATCAGTAATCTTGATGAACAAGCTCAGACTGAACTAGAAATCGTTCGGCAGGCAGCCAGCCAACAGCTGAAAATCAGCGACCAGATTCAAACTGGCGATTTGATACGTTTCTACCAAGCAGATCATCTTGGAAAAGTTGATACAGAAAGTATTTCTTACCTCAATTCTTTACCAATTCTTCAAAAGATTGAGCAGGAAAAAGGTAGTCAATCAACCAGTCTCTTTAGCCAACGACAAGGTAAGACCAGTACTGACCTTTTCAAGGCACCAAGTTACCAAGAACTCCATCCAGAGTCGGCAGAAACCGAATCAAAATCACAATAAAAAATGCTCTTCCGTCTTGGAGGAGCATTTCTTTTTATCAAATAAAATTCAACGAAAATCAAAGAGGAAACTGGCCTCAGGTTAACTGCGAGATTGTAGGTAGAGAGGTTGTATCAGCAATATATGTCTGTCAAATTTAGTGACGAAGATAGTAGAAGAAATATGAGGATATAAATCAGCTTCAGCAGGTATCTGGAAAGTTTGATTTTATAGAAAAGCCTTTTGTTACAAACTCAATATACTATCAATAAATAATATTATAGAAGCAACAATAATTATAATTTCACCTATCTGCATAATCCTATTTCGAACTCTAAATATATTTTCTATCAAAAATACTTGGATCACACACATTAAAGGAATTAAAGTTTTTGAAATTGAAAAATATCCAAATAAATAAACTATAAACAACAAAAATAGAACTATGTTATATTTCTTATTCAAAACATTCCTCCCTATTTTTTTGATTACCAATCTTAATCATTTACAACTACATTCTAACAAACTATAAAAACGTTTGTCGAATTGAATTTATCAAGCAAGCGATCAACTAGCTCATCTTTTTTCTACTTCTGCTAATATGCGTGACAGGTAGTAATGATAGCTAAATATAGCAAGACCAAGTAAGAGGATAAGAGCTCCTACTCCCAAGCTGATGGCAAGGATAGTAGATAGAGACCGAACCAAGAATATGCTCACAAGGGCTGAAATCGACAAGATACCACAATAAATTAAGAGTAAAACAATTTTGACTATACCATTTGAACGATTCACTAGGTCAGTAATACTACTCCAATTGGTTGACAGATTCTTCACATCCTTAAAATAATGGTGACAAGAAAGGATGACACTGGCAAGGGTCCAGACTACAAGAAGGTAAATCATCGAAAGGATGGGCAAGCCTAGATATAGAGAAAAACCAAGTAAAGTCAGAATTGGTAAAAAGGACTGGACAGCAAATATAATCCAAAATTTCACTTTCACATAACGAGCAAAGTCAAAGGGTAAACTCTTCAGAAAATCAAAATTTTCCCTCTCTAAAGACAAGGCAATTGAATGCAGGCTGGTGATATTGTTATTGACAACTGCTATAAAGAGAGCTATAAAAAACAAGGGTAACCAGTATGGAGGATGAATGTCTGGAACTATCTGAGAATCTCGGATTTTGGAAATCAGACCAATCATCATGAGATAAGGAAGGAAAGCACTTGTAAAAAGCACTGTAACCACGCCGGTTCCCTGTCCCAAGAGAGAGAGGTTGTAGCGCAAAACCATGCGGAAAAATCCCTTTTTAGTAGTTGAAATTCTCTCCTTGCTGCGACGTTCTTTCTTGACCTTCTCCTCACTGTTAAGCAGAATCACGTCATAAAAACGAGGAAAAACCTTCTTTTTACTCAAGTAAAGCAAGAAGAGAGTTAGTCCTATCCAAGCGAGCAGACCCAGGATGGCTTCTGTCGAAAAAGGCTCCACTGCTATTTTGTAAAAGAGATGAATAGGGTAAAGGAGAAATGGAATGTCTCTAACTTTGTCAACAATACGTCCAGAAGTCGACTGTAGAAAGAAGACAAATATTAAAGGTATGAGAACCCCTATCCCAATCATCACATTCGCAAAAATAGACTGATACTTTCTAAAAAGCGCAGTTTGAGCCAAGAAATGCACTGCCACTATCATCACTAAAGCCAAAGAGACAAATAATAAGGCCAAGGACAGCAGCATCAAAGGCAAACCCAGCCAAAAAGAAGGGGCTAGCCTAATGTAGAGGACTAGAAAATAAGCTAGGATTGGTATAATTCCAGCTAGAGCTGGCAAGAGGACAGACAGACCTTTGGCAATTATAATCTCTGATTCTTTAAAAGCATAGGGCCTATACGATGCCAAGTCCTTACTCTCATAAAAGACATTGTAAAAAGCTGTTAAAGAAGTTGAAAAGACAAGCAGCAGTAAAAAAGAAATCATTCCACTAAAATAAATGGGGTTTTCCTCAAAAGGAAAATGAATGGCTATATTACTAAAAGCGATGAGCACCAAGAGACTAGAAAAAATGTAAGAACTTAGGACTCTAGCGGAAACATTTACTTTTTTCCCAGGATTCTTAGCCTGCTTCTTTCGTAGGTTAGCCAGATTAGCTTCTTGAGATGAATAGAGGATATTGATATCCACTAATTTTTTAATGACCTTGAGACGCATCTGAAATCTCCTCTTTTCTACCAGCAAGGCTAAGGTAGATACTTTCTAAAGACTGGTCTGGATGGTCTTTTCTCAAGTCCTCTACGCTACCACAATAAATCAAATGCCCCTTTTTCAAAATGGCAATCCGATCACAGACTTGCTCTGCCACCTCTAGGACATGAGTTGAAAACAAGACCGTCTTGCCTTTTTGCGCATGCTCCTTCATCATTTGCTTCAAATCAAAGGCAGCCTGGGGATCCAAACCTGTCAAGGGTTCGTCCAAGACCCAAATATCGGGATCGGACAAGAGTGCTCCGATGACAAAGACTTTCTGACGCATTCCGTGAGAAAGGGTTTCAATAACCTGATAGCGGTTTTCAGCAAAATCAAAAACACTCAATAGCCTAGCTAGACTAGACTCCAAATCAGAGCTAGTCAGATCATAGGATGAAGCAATCAATTCCCAAAATTCATTGGCCGTTAAGCGCAAGAATAAGTCAGGCGAGTCTGCTACGTAGCCAATCTTTCGTTTAATAGCCAAGCGATTTTCCGATAACTCCTGACCGTCTACCAAAATACGACCACTGCTGGGCGAAATGATACTGACTAGAGACTTTATGGTGGTCGATTTTCCAGCACCATTATGGCCAATCAGACCCATAATCTCTCCATTTTCAATCTGCAAATTGAGATTGCTCAAGGCCTCTTTATCACCATACAACTTACTAACATTTTGAAATTCAATCATGGTTTGACTCCTAGCTTTATCTATGTATTTTACTATTATGATAGCACTTTCATTTTAAAAATCAACATTTTATATAAAATAGTCAAAAACTTATTATTCAGTTTTACGCAAACGATTGAGCTAACCGATACTTTATGATAGAATAAAGAACAAGATTGACAAGTAAGAGGAAACATCATGCAAAATCAAACACTCATGCAATACTTTGAATGGTATCTGCCCCACGACGGTCAGCACTGGACGCGTCTAGCTGAAGATGCTCCACACCTAGCTGATCTCGGTATCAGCCACGTCTGGATGCCACCAGCTTTCAAGGCTACCAATGAAAAAGATGTCGGCTATGGGGTCTATGACTTATTCGACCTAGGCGAGTTTAATCAAAAAGGAACTGTCCGCACCAAGTATGGTTTTAAAGAAGACTATCTTCAAGCCATTCAAGCCCTAAAAGCGCAGGGAATTCAACCTATGGCAGATGTGGTGCTCAATCACAAGGCTGCTGCTGATCACATGGAAGCCTTTCAGGTTATTGAAGTGGATCCTGTAGACCGTACAGTTGAACTTGGTGAACCCTTCACCATCAATGGCTGGACTAGCTTTACCTTCGATGGTCGCCAAGATACCTACAATGACTTCCACTGGCACTGGTACCACTTCACCGGTACAGACTATGATGCCAAACGCCGAAAGTCTGGGATTTATCTGATTCAAGGAGACAACAAGGGTTGGGCAAATGAGGAATTGGTCGATAACGAAAATGGTAACTACGACTACCTCATGTATGCCGACCTAGACTTTAAACATCCTGAAGTCATCCAAAATATCTATGACTGGGCTGACTGGTTCATGGAAACGACTGGTGTAGCTGGTTTCCGCTTGGATGCCGTTAAACACATTGACTCTTTCTTCATGAGCAATTTTATCCGTGATATGAAGGAAAAATACGGTGAGGATTTCTATGTTTTTGGTGAATTCTGGAATCCTGACAAAGAAGCCAATCTGGACTATCTTGAAAAAACGGAAGAACGCTTTGACCTAGTCGATGTTCGTCTCCACCAGAATCTCTTTGATGCTAGCCGAGCTGGTTCTAACTACGACCTTCGTGGCATTTTCACGGATAGCTTGGTTGAACTCAAGCCCGACAAGGCTGTAACCTTTGTCGACAACCATGATACTCAAAGAGGACAAGCCCTTGAGTCAACTGTTGAAGAATGGTTCAAACCAGCAGCCTATGCCCTCATTCTGTTACGCCAAAATGGACTGCCATGTGTCTTTTACGGAGACTACTATGGTATTTCAGGGCAGTATGCTCAACAAGATTTCAAAGAAGTCCTTGACCTCCTCCTAGCCATCCGAAAAGATTTGGCCTATGGAGAACAAACAGACTACTTTGATGACGCAAACTGTATCGGTTGGGTACGTTCAGGTGCTGAAAATCAATCCCCAATAGCAGTCTTGATTTCAAATGACCAAGAAAACAGCAAATCAATGTTTGTCGGCCAAGAATGGGCTAACCAAACCTTTGTAGATTTACTCGAAAACCACCAAGGTCAAGTTACAATTGATGAGGAAGGTTATGGACAATTTCCAGTCTCAGCTGCTTCGGTAAGTGTCTGGGCAGCTAATACTATTTAATAGCTCATAATATTCAAGCCAGATCCAAACGGATTTGGCTTTTTTGCATTCACAAAAAGACCTATCCAAATGGATAGATCTTTTTACTCAATGAAAATCAAAGAGCAAACTAGGAAGCTAGTCGCAGGTTGCTAAAAACACAGTTTTGAGGTTGTAGATAAGACTGACGAAGTCAGTTACCTATACCTACGGCAAGGCGAAGCTGACATTGTTTGAAGAGATTTTCGAAGAGTATTACTTGATTACAATTTACCTGCTACTGCATCCAACAATTCTTGGATCTTAGCTTGGTTGCTTCCTCCTGCCATGGCCATGTCTGGTTTACCACCACCACGTCCATCGACGATTGGTGCCAATTCTTTGACAAGGTTTCCTGCATGAAGGTCTTTTGTCTTACTTGCTACAAGGACATTGACCTTGTCACCGATAGCAGCAACTAGGACAAGAAGATCAGAGTAGTCTTTTTGTTTCCAGTTATCCGCAAAAGTACGAAGGGCACCAGCGTCAGATACAGATACTTGACTAGCAATGTAACGGTGACCGTTGACTTCCTTCACATCCTTGAAGATGTCGCCTGCAGCTGCAGCTGCGGCTTTTTCTTTCAACTCAGCATTTTCCTTTTGAAGTTGACGAAGTTGTTCTTGAAGTCCTTCTACCTTGTGAGGCACTTCCTTGACTTGAGGTGCTTTCAAGGTTGCTGCGACAGCTTTAAGAGCGTCTTCTTGTTCACGATAAGCTTCAAAGGCTTCCTTACCAGTCACTGCCAAGATACGGCGAGTTCCTGATCCGATCCCTTCTTCTTTGACAATCTTGAAGAGACCAATCTCAGAAGTGTTACCAACGTGGGTACCACCACAAAGCTCGATAGAGTAGTCGCCGATAGTCACAACACGGACTTCTTTGCCGTATTTCTCACCAAAGAGGGCCATGGCTCCCATTTCTTTAGCAGTGTCAATATCCGTTTCAACTGTCTTCACTTCAAGAGCTTCCCAGATTTTCTCGTTGACTTGCTGTTCAATTGCACGCAATTCTTCAGCAGTTACAGCTTGGAAGTGAGTAAAGTCAAAGCGAAGGAATTCAACTTCGTTAAGAGATCCTGCTTGTGTTGCGTGGTTTCCAAGGATATTGTGAAGGGCAGCGTGAAGTAAGTGAGTCGCAGTGTGGTTTTTCATAACACGGTGACGACGATTTGTATCAATTGCCAAGGTATATTCTTGATTCAAGGCAAGCGGTGCAAGGACTTCAACTGTGTGAAGAGCTTGTCCGTTTGGAGCTTTTTGAACATTTGTTACAGTAGCCACGACCTTACCTGACTCATCCAAGATTTGTCCGTGGTCAGCTACCTGTCCACCCATTTCAGCGTAGAATGGCGTTTCCGCAAAGATAAGTGAGGCAGTTCCTTCTGATACAGCTTCTACTTCTGCATTGTCAGCCACGATTGCCACCAATTTAGAAGACAATTGGCTAGCATTGTAGTTGAAGACACTTTCTACAGTGATGTTTTGAAGAGTTTCATTTTGCATACCCATTGAACCACCTTTGACAGCTGACGCACGCGCGCGTTCTTGCTGTTCTTTCATGGCTGCTTCAAAACCTTCACGGTCTACAGTCATACCAGCTTCTTCAGCGATTTCTTCTGTCAATTCAACTGGGAATCCATAAGTGTCATAGAGTTTGAAAACATCAGAACCCGCAATGACAGATTGACCTTTTTCTTTCAAGTCTGCTACGATGCCTTGGGCAAAGTGTTGACCTGAGTGAAGGGTACGGGCAAATGACTCTTCCTCGCTCTTAACGATTTTTTCGATAAAGTCACGTTTTTCAAGCACTTCTGGATAGTAGCTTTCCATGATTTTTCCAACAGTTGGAACCAATTTGTAAAGGAAAGGCTCGTTGATACCCAATTTTTGACCATGCATAGAAGCACGACGGAGAAGACGGCGAAGGACATAACCACGACCTTCATTTCCTGGAAGGGCACCATCACCGATGGCAAATGACAATGAACGGATGTGGTCTGCGATGACCTTGAAGCTCATGTTGTCACCATCTTGATCATAGACCTTACCAGACAATTTCTCCACTTCACGAATAATCGGCATGAAGAGGTCTGTTTCAAAGTTTGTCTTAGCCCCTTGGATAACTGCCACCAAACGCTCCAAACCTGCGCCTGTATCAATGTTCTTGTGTGGCAATTCCTTGTATTCGCTACGAGGAACAGCAGGGTCTGCATTAAATTGTGACAAAACGATGTTCCAGATTTCAATGTAACGGTCGTTTTCGATATCTTCTGCAAGCAGGCGAATACCGATATTTTCTGGGTCAAAAGCTTCTCCACGATCAAAGAAAATTTCTGTATCTGGTCCAGAAGGTCCAGCACCGATTTCCCAGAAGTTATCTTCGATTGGAATTAAGTGGCTTGGGTCCACTCCCACTTCAATCCAGCGGTTGTATGAATCTTTATCATCTGGATAGTAGGTCATGTAAAGTTTTTCCGCTGGGAAATCAAACCATTCTGGGCTTGTCAAAAGCTCATAAGCCCAAGTAATGGCCTCATCACGGAAGTAATCCCCGATAGAAAAGTTCCCCAACATTTCAAACATAGTATGGTGACGTGCAGTCTTCCCTACGTTTTCAATGTCGTTGGTACGGATAGCCTTTTGGGCATTGGTAATACGCGGATTTTCAGGAATGATGGTCCCGTCAAAGTATTTCTTAAGGGTTGCTACCCCAGAATTGATCCACAAAAGAGTTGGGTCATTTACAGGAACCAAACTTACTGATGGTTCTACAGAGTGACCTTTGGTCGCCCAGAAATCAAGCCACATTTGGCGTACTTGTGCACTAGATAGTTGTTTCATATTGTCTCCTTATTTACTTGTTTAATGTGATTGGCTTTCCAGCATTTCCACATAGTCAATCGCGACACAGAGGGAAATGACTAGGTCTGCATAAGAGTCCTCAAGAACCGTTACGGTATAGGTAGAGGTCAGATGGAAGAGTTCCTTCTTAATTTCTGCAATCATCTGATCACGATCATCCAGCAATTTGAAATTCAAATCCCAGATATTGCCCTCGATACGAAGACCCAGATTATCAAACTCATACTTATCTCGCCAGAAGGTCAACTTCTTACGAATGACAAAACTCGAGCCATCCCGAAGCTGAATCTCAAAACGAGGAAGCAAGGTCAAGATTTCTTTACTGATCTGACTGACCTGTTCACCATAGGCATCATAGATGGTAAAGGTTTTAGGAATCTTAAAAAACGATCCCTCCACCTGATAGGCGATTTCTCCCCTGTCATCCTTGATAGCGAAACGTTCGCCTCCAAGACGAAACTTTTGTTTGACAAGAAATGTTTTCATCAACACCGCCAAAAATCAAAAGACAAGCTCATATCACGAAGGGCGAAAAACCGCGGTACCACCTTCATTCAATGAACTTGTCATTCTCTTGTTCTTATGCAATTGTTAAATTGAGTAGCATGACTTTCTAGCTTAGATGGCTCGCAGCACCGCCATTTCTCTGGACTAAGATGATTGAAAATCAATTCTCAACTTTCTTATTATATCTTTTTTTTAAGTCTGCGTCAACTGGAAATCATTCCCATTTAAATAACCCATTACCTACATCTCAGATTACTTTTTCAGAATATATTTTTTCTTACTGCTATCACTCTTTTTATCCCAACTTTTATTCCAAAGTTTTGAATTGTTAAAGATAGCTACGAAAATATTTGCAAATATAAAGAACCCTATCACCAAATGTATGGAATCAGTTGTTAGGTATTGTCGATCCAAGCCATCCTTTAAATGGAATAGTATAATTGTTTCGTCAACAATCAAAAAGGTTGGCCAATAACTTTTTTTGAAAAAGTAGATATCTTCATTTTTTGTTACCGCTTTCTGTAAGGTTAAGATTAGTATACTACTAGGCTAAAAAATAAGCAACCAGAATAGAAAAATATACAGTTAAAAAATTGCCTTCTATTTTTTAAAAAACGAACCAGCTCTAACTGATTCGTTTTCTTACGTTCTACTCCTACTTCCGATACATTTTAAACTGTAGGAAGAGGTCGCTATATTTGCCTGTCCATTTATGGTCAAATTTCTCATAAACTTCTAGGTGTTTCATGGTTTCAGCATCTGGATAGAAGGCTTTATCTTCTTTTTTCTCCTCTGGGAGCAATTCCTTAGCTGGTAGGTTTGGTGTTGAATAACCGACATACTCTGCATTTTTGAGAGCATTTTCAGGTTTCAACATAAAATTGATAAAGTCATAGGCTGCATCTTGGTTTTTGACTGTTTTGGGAATGACCATATTGTCAAACCAAAGGTTGCTGGCTTCTGTCGGAACCACATAGCGTAGATTTTCATTTTTCTCCAGCATTTGGCTGGCTTCTCCAGAGAAGGTCACACCGATTGCAGCGTTATTCTGAATCATGTATCCCTTCATCTCGTCCGCCACAATAGCCTTGATATTTGGAGTCAACTTGTAGAGTTTGTCTACTGTCTCTTCCAACTGCTGGGTATCCTTGGAGTTGAGGCTGTAGCCTAGCGAATTGAGTCCTAGTCCCAGTACCTCACGTGCCCCATCAAAGAGCATGATAGAGTTCTTATACTCTGGCTTCCAGAGGTCATCCCAATGCTCAGGCGCCTCATCTACCATGGTTTCATTGTAGACAATTCCCAAGGTTCCCCAGAAGTAAGGAATGGAGAATTTATTGCCTGGGTCAAAGGACTGGTTGAGGAACTCTGGTCCGATATTTTCAAGACCTTCAAGTTTTGAATAGTCAAGCGGTACCAAGAGGTTTTCGTCCTTCATCTTGTTGATCATATATTCACTTGGGATAGCAATATCATAAGTCGTTCCACCCTGCTTGATCTTGGTATACATGGCTTCATTGGAGTCAAAAGTCTCGTACTGGACTTGGATTCCTGTTTCTTCTGTGAACTGAGTCAAGAGTTCAGGATCGATATAGTCACCCCAGTTGTAGATAACCAGTTTTTGACTATCTCGGCTATTGATTTTACTATCTAAATGCGTCGCAATTCCCCACAAGACCAGGATGATGGCTGCAATTCCTGCTAAAAATGAATAGAGTTTTTTCATGCTTGCTCCTCCTTCTCACGTGAGATAAAGTAATATCCAACAACCAGGATAATACTAAAGAGAAAGACAAGGGCAGAAAGGGCATTGATTTCTAGCGAAATTCCTTTACGAGCACGAGAATAAATCTCGACTGACAGAGTTGAAAAGCCATTTCCCGTTACGAAGAAGGTCACGGCAAAGTCATCTAGCGAATAGGTGAAGGCCATGAAATAACCTGCAATGATAGACGGAGTCAGGTAAGGAAGCATGATTTCCTTGAACATCTGAAACTGACTAGCACCTAGGTCATAGGCCGCATGAATCATGTCACCGTTCATTTCCTTAAGACGAGGCAAGACCATCAAGACCACGATAGGAATCGAAAAGGCCACATGACTAGAAAGAACTGTCAAAAAGCCAAGTGAAAATTTGAGTTGAGTAAAGAGAATCAAGAAGCTGGCACCAATCATAACATCAGGCGCAACCATAAGGATATTATTAAGTGAAAGAAAGGCTTCTTGGTATTTCTTACGAGACTGGTAAATGTAAATAGCTCCAAAAGTCCCGATAATCGTCGCTATCAAGGCTGACAGAAAGGCCAAGAAAAAGGTCTGGGTCACAATTAACATAAGGCGACCATCGCCAAACATGGTTTTAAAATGACTCAAACTAAAGCCTGTAAAGCTATTCATGTCGTTGCCTGCATTAAAGGCATAGCCAATCAAGTAAAAAATGGGCAGGTAGAGGACAAGAAAGACCAGTCCCAGATAAAGGTTGGCAAATTTTTTCATCGTTCTCTCCTTTCCTTGGTCACCCACATGGTGATGAACATGGTCAGGATGAGAATCACACCGATGGTTGAACCCATACCGTAGTTATCATTGGTTAGGAAGTTCTGCTCAATGGCTGTCCCAAGAGTGATAACGCGGTTCCCACCGATCAAACGGGTCAACATGAAGAGACTCAAACTTGGGATAAAGACTGATTGTACCCCACTTCGCACACCATTCATCGATAGAGGGAAGATGATATGGCGGAAGGTCTCCCACTTGGTCGCACCTAGGTCATAGCTGGCATTGATGAGGTTGTTATCCATATCATCCAAGACATTGAAAATCGGCAAAATCATAAAGGGAAGCTCGATGTAGCTTGCGACAAAAATAAAAGAGAAATCGGTAAAGAGCAACTGCTGCGAACCGATTCCGATAAATTCCAAGAATTGGTTAATAGAACCATTCTGACCAAAAATCCCAATAAAGGCATAGGCCTTAAGGAGCAAATTGATCCAGGTTGGCAGGATAATCAGCATGAGCCAGAGTTGACGGTGCTTGAGACGGGTCAAAAAGAGGGCTGTTGGATAGCTGATAAGCAGGGTTACAAAGGTCACAATTCCTGCATAAAGCACTGAGTTGAAACTCATTTTTAGGTAGGTCAAGTTTTGTGACGCAAAGTAAGATTTATAGTTTTCTAAACTGAATTGTCCTTCAATATTGAAAAAGGATTGACCGAAAATCAAGACCAAGGGTGCCAGGACAAAGAGGGTAATCCAAAGCATGTAGGGCACTACAAAGAGTTTAGAGCTTGTTTTCTTCATCTCTTTCCTCCTCGATTGCATTGATTAGACCTGCTTCTTGCTCTTCGATTTCTACGTACTCCTCAATACGAGCATCGAACTCTTCTTCAGTTTCGTTGAGACGCATGATATGGATGTCTTCCGGTTCAAAGTCCAGACCGATTTCCTCACCCACGATGGCCTTACGAGTCGAGTGGATCATCCATTCATTCCCAAGTTCGTCATAGGCGATAATTTCATAGTGAACCCCACGGAAGAGCTGGGTATCCACCTTAACTTGGAGCTTGCCTTCTTCAGGAAGAGTAATGCGCAAGTCCTCTGGACGAATAACAACCTCAACAGGTTCATTTGGCTTCATCCCACCATCGACCGCTTCAAAGCGTTTGCCGTTAAACTCAACTAAGTAGTCCTCAATCATGGTTCCTGGCAAGATATTTGACTCACCGATAAAGGTGGCAACAAAGTGGTTAATCGGCTCATCGTAGATATCTACTGGTGTTCCAGACTGGACAATCTCGCCATCATTCATGACAAAAATCCAGTCGCTCATAGCCAAAGCTTCTTCCTGATCGTGAGTAACGAAAACAAAGGTGATTCCCAATCGTTGTTGCAGTTCACGCAGTTCGTACTGCATGTCTGTTCTTAATTTCAAGTCCAACGCTGACAAAGGCTCGTCCAACAAAACCACACGGGGTTGGTTGATAATGGCACGGGCGATAGCCACACGCTGACGTTGTCCTCCAGAAAGTTTGCGGATGGAACGTTTTTCATAACCTTCCAACTGAACCATCTTGAGAACTTCCGCTACACGTTGCTCGATTTCTTTCTTATCAATCTTACGCAAACGGAGTGGAAAGGCAACATTTTCAAACACATTCATGTGTGGAAACAAGGCATAGGATTGGAAGACCGTATGGACGTCTCGCTTGTTGGTTGGGATGTCATTGATGCGGACACCGTCCAGCAAAATATCTCCTGTCGTCGCATCTAGTAACCCTGCAATGATGTTTAGGATGGTTGATTTTCCTGAACCAGATGCGCCTAGAAGGGTATAGAATTTCCCCTCTTCCAACTCAAAGTTGATGTCTTTGAGAACCTTGATGTTGCTGTCTTCAAAAACTTTAGAGACGTTTTTGAATTCAATAATTGGTTTTTTCAATTGTCATTTATTCCTTCTTTTTCATAGATTAACAGATCAGGGCTCTGTCAGGCCACTACTACCTCGTGTAGGAGATTGAACTGCCTACATTCTTCTACACTAACGATAGGCTTTCACCCCCTTTCCATGACATAGCAGCAGCTTTTTAGCCAAAGCTTCCTACTTGCTTTCACCTAAAATACGGACTTCTCTCTCAAGAGTGACGCCAGAGTGTTCCTTGACTTTTTCGATAACAGACTCAATCAAGTCCTCGTAGTCTTTAGCCGTTCCGTCAGCAACATTGATCATAAATCCTGCGTGTTTTTCTGACACTTCTACGCCACCGACACGATAGCCTTTCAAGCCAGCTTCTGAAATTAATTGACCTGCAAAATGACCTACTGGACGCTTAAAGACCGAACCACAAGATGGATATTCTAAAGGTTGCTTGAGTTCACGTAGATGCGTCAAACGATCCATTTCTTGCTTGATAACCTGATGGCTTCCTGGAGCAAGGGCAAATTTAGCTGACAAGACAACTGCACCAGACTCTTGAATGGCTGAATGGCGGTACCCAAAAGCCAAATCTTTGGCAGACAGGGTCTCGATTTCTCCATCCTTGGTCAAAACCTTACAAGACTGCAAGATGTGGGCAATCTCGCCACCATAGGCACCCGCATTCATAAAGACAGCACCACCGACGCTCCCTGGAATGCCACAAGCAAACTCAAAGCCAGTCAAACTATGACGAAGGGCAATGCGAGTTGTTTCAATCAGGTTAGCACCAGCTTCAGCTTCAATGGTATAGCCATCAACGGAAACATTATTGAGCTTGTCACACAAGATGACAAATCCACGAATCCCACCATCACGAACGATGATGTTGCTGGCATTTCCAAGAACCATCCAAGGAATATTTTCTTGATTGGCAAATTTAACAACGCGCGCCAACTCAAAACGATTTCGTGGAAAGACCAGATAATCAGCCTCTCCACCTACTTTTGTATAACTATAGCTATGCAAGGGTTCCTTGAAACGGATATCAATCCCTTCTAAAATTTCAAGTATTTTTTCTTTTACTGACATGACACTCTTCCTTTTACAAAATTCATTCCATTATACCATTTTTAAGACCATTTGACGACCCTAAAAAAATCTTGGGATTATTTTAAACAAAAAAAGAGGTTTCCCCTCTTTTTATGATTTTTTGCAAAAGATAGCCTTTGTTCCATAGGCAACCAGAACAAGCTCAAGTGCTAGGACAACTTCAACCAAGACTGGATTGGTCAACCAGCCAACTTGGGCAAGAGATGGTGCCAGATCAAAGAAGGCATGTAGTCCATAGGCCGCTAGGAGATAAATCCATTTCTTCTGGCGAACAGCTTGGTAAACCCAAACAGTCAAGAGTAATTGGAAACCTAGGGCCAAGATTCGCTCAAAACCAAGCAAATAAATCTGCCAGACTGATAGCGACTGAATAGTTTTCAACATATTTTCAGACAGCAATTGCATGACCTGTGGATTCTGAGTTTGAACTGCTGAGAGAACGATGTAGAGATTAATCAAACTAGTAAGACCTAGGAAAATCAACTCCAAACCACCATGCCCCAATCCATAAGCCAAGGCATCTGCCTTTTCCAAACTTCTCTTTTTCTCCAACCATTTGAAGAAAACAAGACGAGCTGTTTCCTCAAAAAATGCTGCCATAGCTAGGCCATAGATGATATAGACAAGCGGATGGTCTTGCATGAGGGCAATACTACCGTCTTTTTGAGGATGTAAAACCAAGATATGCACCAGTTTTTCCAAAATCTGTGAAGAGACAAAGAAAGCAACAGCCCCCAAGCCCAAGACAGCTAGATTAATCTGGTACTTCTTTTTGGCATACCAAATGCTTCCTATCAAGAAAGCCAGCAACAGCAACATGGTAATAATGATATGAATGGTCATTTTCTTCTCCTATTCCGCCTTTTCAATATCTTTTTTCATCTCGTCAACATTGAACTTAGCAAACAAGTATTGACGATCTTGGACTGGAAAACGTTGGTCCAACTGGTCAACCGCTCCCACCTCGATAATCCCTTCCTTGATGACAAAGTCCATGACATGCCCACCGAAGGTCAAGTCATCTGAGATGAAGTGCAGATGGTAGCCTGCCACACTGACCCCATGGAAAATCTCTGGAGTCCAGAAACCAACGATGGTTCCCGCCACATTTTCACGACTATATTCAGGTTGATGGGTTGCGACATCAGCAAACTTGGTCTCTGGTGTCGACTTGGGAATCATGCGCACATGCATATGTGAAAATTCCCCACGAATCTTGATAGAGCGGAAAAGATTTTCCCCGTCATAATAAGACTCAATTCGCTCCTCCAATTCCTTGTCCGTCATCTCAAAGCGCTGGCGGAAAATAACCTCTGCTTGATGCGGTACTACTGCTGCATAAGGAATAAGAGCATCTGGTGACACCTCCACAATCTCTGGCTGGTCGCCTGATCCTTTGGCCTGATAAGCCTTGCCATCCAAGACAATCAATTCCCCATCAATGGAATCCAAGGTTCCCAAACCAAGGTCACCATGCTCTAGCAATTCTCCTACCGTCATGGTCCCACCATAAAGGCCAGCCATCAAGGCTCCAAGGGTATTGTATTGAAATAATTTCACTGGTTCTTGCACTTTTTATCTTTTCTCTTTCTTGGATTTTAATATGTAAATCATACTTCCTAAGTATACCACATTTGCCACTAGATGTGAACGAGAGAAACACCCTAGATATTGCCAAGAAGAAAAAAAAAGGGTACAATGTAACAAAATCAAGGGAGGTCTGGAATGAAGAAACAAAGCAAGTACCAAGAGGTCGTTTCCTATCTGAAAAATGGTATCGAGTCTGGACGCTTTCCGACGGGTAGCCGCCTGCCTTCTATCCGTCAACTGAGCCTTGACTTTCACTGTAGCAAGGACACCATTCAACGTGCCTTGCTGGAATTACGGCACGAACAATACCTCTATGCCAAGCCCCAGAGTGGCTACTATGTCTTAGAACAAGGGCAACACCAAGACCTAGAAATCGAGGTTACCGACGAACATGCTAGTGCCTATGATGATTTCCGACTCTGTGTCAATGAAACCTTGATTGGCCGGGAAAACTACCTCTTCAACTATTATGACAATCAAGAAGGTTTAGAAGACCTAAGACAGTCTATTCATAAACTTCTCTTTGACCAAGCCCTCTACTGCAAGGCTGACCAACTGGTATTGACTTCTGGGACCCAACAAGCCTTGTTTATCCTCTCTCAAATATCCTTTCCAAGCCAAGCAAAGGAAATCTTGGTGGAACAGCCGACCTACCATCGGATGAATCGCCTCTTGATTGCTCAAGGATTAGACTATCAAACGATTGAACGAGGCATTGATGGGATTGACTTAATGGAACTTGAACGGCATTTCCAAACGGGAAAGATCAAGTTTTTCTACACTATTCCTCGTTTTCACTATCCTCTAGGCCATTCCTATTCTGAGCAGGACAAACGAGCTATTCTTGACTTAGCTGCCAAGTACGGTGTTTATATCGTAGAGGACGACTATTTGGGGGATTTGAACTCTAAAAAGGGCCAGACCTTCCACTATCTAGATACAGAGGAGCGCGTCATTTATATCAAGTCCTTCTCAACCAGCCTCTTTCCAGCCCTGCGGATTACGGCACTCATTCTGCCAAATGCTATCAAGGAAGCCTTTGTGGCCTATAAAAATATCCTAGACTACGACAGCAACCTCATCATGCAAAAGGCTCTGTCACTCTATATTGACAGTCAATTATTTGAGAAAAATCGTCTGGCTCGCTTGTGCAATCAGGAAGACTACCAAAAACAACTCGAGAAAAGTTTAACCAAAACACCTTGTCCCCTCCCTCATTTTCCCCTACATGATGGTTTATTACTAGATCTGAGACAGTACCCTAAAATCGCCAGTCTCAAACACAGCCAACTGGGCTTGGACTTCTTTGAAGAAGCTTACTTGGATGCCTGCCCTTATCAATTTGCCAAGGTATCCTTAGAAAATCTAGAAAAGGTTTTAAACTATTTAAAAGCAGAATTGGAATGACTTCCAACTCTGCTTTTTTCTTATTGTTCAACTTCTGTTAGGCTTGCTGCTTTTTCAAGATATTTTTGGTAGGTACCGTCATCCTTGAGTTTTTGGATGACCTTGTCCACCACTTCTTTCAAATCAGCACTATTTTTTCTAAGGGCAACGGCATTGGCTTCGCCGTCCTTCATCTTCAAGCTGACAGTTGCGACAGCTAGGTCCGCATTTTTAGCAGCATAGCTAAGAGCAACAGGCTCATCCATGTGAACAGCATCTACTTTTCCAGCCTGTAATTCATTGACTGCTTCACCCATATTGGTTAGGGAAGTCAATTGAGCTTTTGGCAATTGTTCCTTGACCATCGACTCTGGAACAGTCCCTTTTTGGGCTGCAATATTAGCACTTTCTAGGCTAGTTAAATCCTTGTATTTTTCTACATCAGTCTTACGAACCAAGAAACTAATCTTGTTTTCATAATAAGGAATTGAAAAATCAAAGACTTCTTTTCTCTCCTCAGTAGCGCTAATTCCCGCAACTGCTAGATCAGCCTTACCTGTCTGAAGACTAGTCAAGACATTGTCAAAACTCATGCTTGAGATTTCCAACTTAACTCCAAGTTCATCAGCAATAGCCTGTGCCATATCAATATCCGCACCGACTACCTGGTTTTTTCCGTCAACCAAGGATTGAAATTCAAAGGGTGCATAGTCAGGACTGGTCGCCACAACTAATTTTCCCTTTTGCTTAATGGCCTCAACAGCTGATTGAGACTCATTAGAACCCGACTGGCAAGCTACTAAGAAGAAACTTGCAAGAAAACTACATAAAACAAATATCCATTTTTTTGATTTCATAAATAAACAACCTCTCTGTTAATTTTGTATAATTATAACGCCATTCAAGATGCTTGTCAAGTATTTTTTGAATTTTTATCTTAAAAAAAATTTTTTCATTCAATAAAAGGAGCTATCTATTGATTTCAAGCTCCTTTTTATACAGAATGAATCTATTTTATAGTTCGACAATCTTACCTGTTTCAAAGTAAACAACCCATTCACAGATATTTTTTGCATAGTCTCCAATACGTTCCAAGAAGGCAATCACTTGGAAGTAATCACGTCCTGTAACGATAGCATCTGGATTTTTCTTGATTTCTTCCGTAGCCAACTCACGAATGCTATCAAAGTAATGGTTGATTTTTTCATCCATAGCTGCTACTTCATAGGCCTGGTCCACTGAACCATTCAGATAGAGTTCAAGGGCTGCTTCGACGAAATTCTTGACATCGCGACCCATTCTCTTGATTTCTTCTTCAACAGCTGGGATACGTTGTTCCCCCTTCATACGAATGGCTGCTTTGGCGATGGAAACAGCA
The DNA here is from genome assembly GCF_046352925.1 of Streptococcus sp. KHUD_011. GTDB lineage: Bacteria > Bacillota > Bacilli > Lactobacillales > Streptococcaceae > Streptococcus. The sequence continues at coordinate 1,337,593 of NZ_CP157578.1, forward strand.
TGGTCTCCCATACGTTCCAAGTCAGATACGGCTTTTAAGACTGTCAAAACAGTACGCAAGTCTTGAGAAACAGGTTGTTGAAGGGCAATCATTTCAAATGATTTCTTCTCCAATTTTACTTCGTATTCGTTTACTTCTGCATCGTCTTCGATGACTTCTTTGGCCAAATCACGGTCATGCGTAACAAAGGCACGCACTGTACGATTGATTTGGGATAGCACTTCCTGTCCCATGGCATAGAACTGGTTATGCAATTTCTCTAAATCTTCTTCAAATTGAGAACGTAACATCATTTATCTCCTTATCCAAATTTTCCTGAAATATAGTCTTCTGTTTCCTTGTGTTGTGGGCTGAGGAACATCTTCTTGGTATCGTTAAACTCGATTAAATCTCCATCTAGGAAAAATCCTGTCTTGTCAGAAATACGAGAGGCTTGTTGCATAGAACGCGTAACCAAGAGCATGGTATATTTATCTTTTAGACCATACAAGGTTTCTTCAATCTTACCAGCCGAGATAGGGTCCAAGGCTGAAGTCGGTTCATCCAAGAGAATGATTTTAGGACTAGTTGCCAAAACACGGGCAACGCAAACACGTTGCTGTTGTCCACCTGAAAGCCCGATAGCTGAATCATGCAGGCGATCCTTGACCTCATCCCAGATAGATGCTCGTTGCAAGGCTTTTTCTACTGCTTCATCCAGAATCTGCTTATCCTTAACTCCATTAATACGAAGCCCGTAAACAACATTTTCGTAGATAGACATCGGGAAGGGGTTTGGTTGTTGGAAAACCATACCGATTTCCTTGCGCAATTCAACTGTATCTGTACGCGGACTGTAGATGTTGTGGCCATTATAAACCACCGAACCAGTTGTGGTCACCTCTGGATTAAGATCCCCCATGCGGTTGATTGCCTTGAGGAGGGTTGATTTCCCTGATCCAGATGGACCAATCAAGGCTGTAATTTCCTTAGGTTGGAAAGATAGGGAAACACTATTCAAGGCCTTTTTTTGATTGTAGTAAACGGACAGGTCTGACACCTGTAAAATCGCTTCTGTCATACTGTTTCCTTTCTATCCAAAGTGTCCAGTTACGTAGTCATTGGTTGACTGTAGTTTAGCATTTTGGAAAATATTAGAGGTCTTATCGTACTCGATCAAGTCACCCAAGTAGAAAAATCCTGTGTAGTCACTAGCACGCGCAGCCTGCTGCATACTGTGGGTCACGATGATGATGGTAAAGTCCTTTTTCAATTCCAACATAGTTTCTTCCAGTTGGGCTGTCGCAATTGGATCCAAGGCTGACGCTGGTTCATCCATCAAAAGGATATCTGGTTTGACAGAGATGGCACGAGCGATACAGAGACGTTGCTGCTGACCACCTGACAGGGTCAAGGCGGACTTGTGCAAATCGTCTTTGACCTGATCCCAAAGGGCAGCTTGACGAAGAGAGGTTTCCACAATTTCATCCAATACTTGCTTGTCCTTAACCCCTGCACGTTCATGGGCAAAAGTGATATTGCGGTAGATAGACTTAGCAAAAGGATTTGGTCGTTGGAAGACCATTCCGATGTGTTTACGCATCTCGTAGACATTGATTTCTGGACGGTTGACATCAATCCCTTGGTAGAGGATTTGACCTGTTACCTTAGCAATATCAATGGTATCATTCATACGATTGAGACTGCGGAGGTAGGTTGATTTCCCTGATCCAGATGGGCCAATTAAGGCTGTAATTTTATTTTTTTCAAATTGCATATCGATGCCCTTGATGGATTCTTTTTTACCGTAGTAAACATGTAAATCCTTAGTAGAGAGGGCCACTTTCTCTTCAGGAAAGGTGATGATATGCTTTTCATCCCAATTATATTTTGACATGGCTTCTCCTTTAGGCAGCAGTTAATTTCTTATGTAGGTAGCTTCCGAGTTTACGGGCTCCAAAGTTAAAGATAAGGATAAAGATGAGGAGCACGGCTGCAGAACCTGCTGATACGATGGTGCCATCTGGAATGGTTCCTTCGCTATTGACTTTCCAGATGTGGACAGCCAAGGTTTCTGCTTGACGGAAGATAGAGATTGGACTGGTTACACTGAGAATGTTCCAGTTAGACCAGTCAAGGGCTGGAGCGGATTGTCCTGCTGTGTAAATCAAAGCAGCCGCCTCACCAAAGATACGACCAGATGCCAAGACAACCCCAGTGACAATACCTGGAAGGGCTTCTGGAATGACCACATGGACTACAGTCTCCCAACGAGAAATTCCAAGGGCTAGGCCAGCCTCACGTTGCGTGTGGTGAACGTGTTTCAAGCTGTCTTCAACATTACGAGTCATCTGAGGCAGGTTAAAGACTGTCAAGGCCAAGGCACCTGAAATGATTGAAAATCCATACTCAAACTGAACTACAAAAATCAAGTAACCAAAGAGACCTACAACCACTGATGGCAGTGAAGACAAGATTTCAATACAAGTTCTGACAAAATTGGTCACAGGACCTTTTTTGGCGTATTCAGCTAGGAAAATCCCAGCCCCCATAGATAAAGGCACAGATATAATCAAGGTGATGACCAGAAGGAAGAAGGAATTATAGAGCTGAATTCCAATTCCTCCGCCTGCTTGGTAAGAAGATGATTTGCCAGTCAAGAAAGACCAAGAGATGTGGGGCAAACCACGAACCAAGATATAAAGAATTAAGGATGCCAAGATGGCAACGATAATACCTGCAATCGAGTAGAGGACAGCTGTTGCAATTTTATCTAATTTCTTAGCGTGCATAGTTTTTCTTTCCTCTTTCTTTCGTAATCAATTTAATCACACTGTTGAAGGCCAAACTCATCAAGAGCAAGACTAGGGCCAGCGACCAAAGTACGTTATTGTCAACGGTTCCCATAACGGTATTTCCGATACCCATGGTCAAGACAGAGGTCAAGGTCGCAGCAGGTGTTGTTAGTGAAGTTGGGACTACGGCTGAGTTTCCGACCACCATCTGAATGGCCAAGGCCTCACCAAAGGCACGCGCCATCCCAAAGACCACTGCTGTGAAAATTCCTGAACGCGCCGCCTTTAAGGTCACGCGCCAGATGGTTTGCCAACGAGTAGCTCCCATAGCCAAACTAGCTTCGCGATAGTGACGAGGCACCGCACGCAAGCTATCCGTTGTCATAAAGGTTACCGTCGGTAAGATCATGACAAAGAGAACAAAAATCCCTGACAAAATCCCAAAACCAGTTCCACCAAAGACACTACGGACAAAAGGAACTACGACCTGTAAACCGATAAATCCATACACGACTGAAGGAATCCCGACTAGCAATTCAATGGCTGGTTGCAAGATTCTAGCACCTTTTGGTGAGACTTCCGTCATAAAGACTGCCGCACCAATGGCAAACGGAGTTGCGATAAGGGCTGATAGGATTGTGACAATAAAGGAACCCAAAATCATTGGAAGCGCACCAAATTGTTTACCTGAAGGATTCCAAGTTTGTCCAAAAAGAAAATCAAAGATATTAACTCCATTGACAAAGAAGGTCGACAAGCCTTTTTGGGCTACGAAAATCAAAATCATAGCCACAATAATGACAATCAAAGACAGACAGGCAAAGGTCAATCCTTTTCCTAATTTCTCTAGACGAGAGTTCTTTGAGGGAGAAAGTAATTTTTTAGCTAATTCTTCTTGATTCATTATTGACTCCCTTCTAGTGCTGTCACCGTTCCTACAGCATCTTTTTCAACCTTCATTTCCTTAACAGAAATATAGCCCATTCCCTTAACGATTCCGCTTTGCGCTTCATCTGAGAGGACAAAGTTGAGAAACTCTGCCACCAATTCGTTCGGCTGACCTAGGGTATACATGTGTTCATAAGACCACAAAGGCCAGTTATTGGTTGTAACATTTTCTGCAATCGGCTCATAGCCATTCAACTTCATGCGTTTCACCGAGTCATCCACATAGGCAAAGGCTAGGTAAGAAATGGCTCCTGGTGTCTGGGAAACAATGTTTTTGACCATCCCATTTGAATCCTGCTCTTGACTCTGCACAGCAGACTGACCATCCATGATGACACTATCAAAGGTTGCACGCGAACCAGAACTTGCTGCTCGGTTGATAATGGAAATGGCTAGGTCTTTCCCACCAACTTCTTTCCAGTTGGTTACTTGACCTGTGAAGATGCTACGGAGTTGTTCAGTTGTCAGATTTTCAACGTCAACTTCCTTATTTACAATCACTGCCAAGCCCGCTACTGCAACCTTGTGATCCACAAGAGCGGATGCGTTGATACCGTCTTTTTCCTCGGCAAATACGTCTGAATTTCCTACATCAACGGCTCCAGACTGAACCTGAGACAAACCTGTACCAGATCCTCCACCTTGAACGTTGACTGTTTTTCCAATGTGCATAGAGCCAAATTCATCTGCTGCTGCTTCGACCAAGGGCTGAAGAGCCGTTGAGCCAACAGCAGTCATGGATTCTCCACGATCAATCCAGCTAGCACATCCCGCCAAAGAACCTGCTAGCAAAAGAGCAGCAAGGGATAGAGCGAGTTTTTTCCTTTTTTTCACTGTTTTTCTCCTTGAAAATAATGGTGAATGCTGTGAATTTTTTCAACTATTTATTTATGTTTTTCTTTTTTAAAATTGGGAGCCAACTGAAGTTACTAGCTTAGTTTTACTAGAAATTTGCTCAGTTGCCTTCTCAACAAATTTTGACTTAAAATAAAAGACAATTTGAAAAAATCCATACTTCCACTATAACATAGACAAGCTACTTTGACTAGCATTTTCACTTGAATCTGAGGCCTTTTGGAAAATAATTTTTTAAAACATTTCCAGTCACCTTAGCAAAGCCCAAACCATTGCCTTGAACCAAAACTTGGTACCAACCATTTGGCAGACTTTCCGATAGCTGAACGGTTTCTCCAGCCGCATACTTTACAAACTCTTCTTGGTCAATTTCAACCGACTGTTTGACCTGACTTGGTTTCAAGGCTAGACCAAGAGCAAAACTAGGCTCAAAGCGTTTCTTCTTAAAGGTACCCAGATGCAGTCCATTGCGAGCAATCTTGAGCTTCCCTAAATCTGGCAAGAGTTCTGGCAAAAGATAGAGTTGGTCCCCAAAAGTCTGCAAGATTCCCCTTAGATTGATTTTCAAGTGTTTTTGTGCAAATTCCTGCCACAAAGTAACTTGTTCTCGGCTGAGATTGCTCTTACTTACCTTAAATTTAGGAACTGGATTTTTACCTTTAAACTGTAGATGTGCTACAAACTGACCCTCTCCCTTAAAATGATGAGGATACATCCGAGCCGTTTCTGGCAAGTCAATACCAGCTACCATTCCATTGATATGCTCTACTGGCAGCAAATCAAAATCATACTCTTCCAGCAGCCAATTAACAATCTCTTCGTTTTCCTCAGGTGCCCAGGTACAGGTTGAATAAACCAGACGACCTCCCTCTGCTAGCATGGTCACTGCATCTTCCAGAATTTCTCTTTGCAAGCTAGCACATTGACTCGGATAATCAAGGTTCCAATAGTCCATAGCATCTGGTTGCTTACGAAACATTCCTTCACCAGAGCAAGGGGCATCAAGGACAATCAAGTCAAAATAGCCTTTAAAAACCTTGGCCAAACGGTCAGCAGATTCATTGGTCACCAAGACATTTGTCGCTCCAAATCGCTCCATGTTTTCTACTAAAATCTTAGCCCGTTTGCTTGAAATTTCATTTGAAACCAAGATACCTTCACCTGCTAGATAGGCTGCTAGTTGAGTTGATTTGCCACCCGGTGCAGCAGCTAGGTCCAAGACCTTCATACCAGGACTGGGCTGGGCTACCTGAGCCACCATCTGGGCAGCGGGTTCTTGCGAATAAACTAGACCTGTAGCATGCTCAGGCGATTTCCCTGAAACCTTTCCATAGTGACCCCAAGGGGTTTGAGGGATGGCATCAGGAAAGGAAACTGGCGCTTCTTTTAAAGGATTGACCCGAAAGGCCGAAACCGCTTCCTCCTCAAAAGAGGCAAGAAAATCTCTTGCCTCATCTCCTAGTATCTCTTCATATTTTTCAACAAATCCTTCTGGAAATTGCATTTAAGTTCTTTTCCTTTCGTAAATATAGGACTGAATTTCCTCCTGCATCTCAAGAGGCACCATCATGACCGGCTGTCTGGTTTGAAAATCAAGAGGTTGACCAGAAAGGGTCACAACTCGATAGCCCAGACTTTCCCCTAAAATACTAGCCGCAGCATAATCCCATGGTTGCAGATAGGTGACATAGGTCAACAAACGCCCTGACAAAATCTTGGCAAAACTAATGGCCGCACTTCCATAGACACGAACACCAAGAACCGCTCGGCTCAAATCAGCCAGCCCCCATTCATTGGTTTCCAGCATACCACTATTTCCTGCAATGAGAAAATCTCCAAGTGGTTTGGCTTTAAAGGGAGCTAGGGGTTTATCATTTCGACAAACCGGAAACTTACCACCACCGTGATAACAATCCCCCTTGACCACATCATAAATCAAACCAAATTGCCCTTGACCATTCTCAAAATAAGCCATCATGACAGCAAAATCTTCCTGCTGGGCTACAAAATTATTGGTCCCATCAATCGGATCAATGACCCAAACCTTGCCCTCTTGAACTGAAGCTCGCAAACAGCCCTCTTCAGCACAAATCTTATCCTCAGGATAACGAGACAAAATCTCACTAACCAAGAATTCCTGAACTTCCTTGTCCAGTCGGGTCACCAAGTCTGTCGGAGAGGACTTGGTCTCAACACGTAAGTCTTCCTGCATGTGGTCAAGGATATACTGGCCTGCTTTCTTAATTAGCTCTTTAGCAAATTCAAATTTACTTTCCAAGAGAAATCTTTCCTTCCCCTTTTTCCTTGGCCGCCTGAACCGCTCGATAAAGCGAATAGCCACTAACCGTTTCAAATTCTCGTCCCAAACGTTTTTCTTCGCTCTTGCCTGGCACGACTGCTTTGAATCCCTTATAAGAATCCAGTAGCTTTTTAGCCTCTACCTTGCTTTCATAGGCAGCTTCAACATCATTAAAAAAAGAAAGCACTGAAGCAAGTTCTTCAGTGCTCCACGACAAATCTAGTGGGTAACTATACTGTTTGTTCATTAACTAATACCAGCTCTCATTCTTGCTTCTTTTAGTTCTTGCTTACGATAACTACGAGGGAGAAAAGCACGAATCTCATCTTCATTAAAACCGATTTGCATGCGCTTGGCATCGATAATAATTGGGCGACGCAAAAGACTAGGATACTGCTCAATCAAATGAAGCAATTCCGATACCGAAATACTTTCTACATCAATATCTAATTTTTGAAAAATTTTTGAACGAGTTGAAATGATGTCATCAGTACCATTTTCGGTCAAGGAAAGAATGTGTTGCAATTCTTTTCTTGTTAAAGGACTGGTCATAATATTGTGTTCCTCAAAGGGAACCTTATGTTTTTCTAACCAGGCCTTTGCCTTACGACATGAAGTACAGCTCGGTGATAGAAATAGTGTAATCATGCTTTTCTCTTCTTATCTATACTTTGCTAGTTCTATTATACAAAAAAATAAAGCGCTTGACTAGCGATTTTTAGAAAAAAAAGCCTATTTTTTCAAGAAAAATAGACTGTTTGCGAACGTTTGATAGATTTTGGATTTAGTTAATTCATTCTTAACGATGATTTTAAATTATATACATTTATATATACAAATTAAAAACATCTTTCTTTTTACGTCCTACGACTTTTCATATAAAGATAGCCAAAGAAGCTTTCATAGAGGGCAAAAAAGAGAAGGAAGGCATGCAGGAAGAAGGTCTCTGGCAAAATCAGAATAACAGGATCCTTGGCTGGGTCAAAAAGCCAAGTATCATCTCCCACAAAGAGAATTTGATGGAAAAGAGTAAAGAATTGATCAAAACCAATCAAAACTCCCCCAAGCCCAATCAGCAAAGGCAAGACTACTAGAGCTAGGAGACTTTTACAAAAGAGAGACAAAAAGCCCTTGTTCACAATCCCTTTGACAAAGAAATAGAAACTTGGTAGTGTCACTAGAGCAACTAGCTGCACCAAGTGAAAGAGATTCTTCACCACCGCAAAGTGATGTAGCCCAGATGCTGACGAACGAAAATCAGGCATCTGCAAGTCCTGACTAAAAGGATTGGTCAGGTAATTCATCAAGATATGAAAGTTGTACTGAATAGTTTCTGGTTTTAAATAAACCCTATCTGTTAAGTTAAGCCACTGAATTTCCAGAGGATAAAAAATCCAAGCCAAATAAATGGTCAAAAGGATTGAGAGGGAGAGGAGAAAGAGCATAGAGCTCCAAAAGGTCAGTTTAGTTTTCATCAAAATCCCACTCCGCAAGACTAGAAACCACATGAGTCGGTGCGATTGGCAGGTCTGCTACTTCTTCTGCCTTAGTAAAACCTGTCGTCACCAAGAGCGTTGGAATGCCATTGTCAATCCCTGCTCGAATATCTGTTAAATAGTTGTCCCCAACCATAATCAACTCTTCACGTTCCAAGCCTAAGTGCTCAACTGCCTTGTCCATAATGATGGCATTTGGTTTTCCGATATAAACAGGCTTTACTCGTGTTGCCACTTCAAGAAGGGTAATCAGTGAACCAGCCCCCGGCAAAAGCCCACGTTCTGTAGGGATGTTGAGGTCAGGATTGGTTCCGATAAAGTGAGCTCCCTTTTGGATAGCTAGAGTTGCTGTCGCAAATTTTTCATAGTCAACTTGCCAGTCCAGACCTACTACCACATAGGCAGGATTATCCTTGTCTTCCACATAACCAGCTGCCTTGATGGCTTCCTTGAGCCCTGCTTCTCCGATGACATAGACGGTCTTTTCAAGCCCCAAGTCGTTCATATAGTCGATCGTTGCCAAAGTCGCTGTGTAGACAGTCGATCGGGGCGTATCGATATTAAAATTCTGAGCCAACATCTCTTGAACACTCTCTGGAGTGCGGGTTGTATTGTTTGTTACAAAAAGATAAGGGATATCCCGCTTTTGCAATTCATGGACAAAAGTCTCTCCTGCTGGAATTCGATCCTTCCCCTTATAAATGGTTCCGTCTAAATCAATTAAATAGCCTTTGTATTTCATACTTTCTCCCTAATCCTTTTTTATTTCTTGCCAAGTGATGATTGCTTGGGCATTGGTAGCCCCGTCGCTTGTAATCTCATGCTTGCTTTCCAGTCCAGTCCGTTCAACAGCCGATGTAATCACCCCACCTGGTCGAACTTCCTTGACATACTTGAGGTTGATTTTCTTGGGAATATATTGGGTCAAAAAATCAGCTCCCATAACCTCAAAAATCCAGTCCAGATACTTACTGTTATTAACATGACCATTCATATCTAAGTCGTAAAAACGGACATGGTAATCCTTGCTGATTGGCTCTTCTAGATTTGCATATTTTGGTCCACGAATAAGCTTTTTATCAAAATCAGACTGGTAAGGAGCCACAATATCAGGTTCGACAGCATGGACTTTTCGACTATCTCGATCCATGAGAACAAAGGTCGCCAACATGCGAATGATTTCTTGACCTGCTTCATCATAAATGGTAAAGCGACGGTAGCAAAAGAGCCGATTGTAGCTCAAGGCTTCCGTTTCAATAGTAATTTCTTCCGCAAAACGAGGCAAACGAACCACCTCAATATCATAGTCTGTGATAATCCATACCAGATTATAGTCTTCCAAAATGGCCTTATCACTAACTCCCAGCTCAATCGACTGCATCCCTGAAACTTGTAGGGATAGTAAAATCACATCTGGGAGTTTGATATGACCGTTCATATCAGCCATATCAAAAGGAATTTTCATTTTCATTTGATAAGTTAAGCCCATCATTCTACTCCAAAATAAATCGTTCTGCTACGGTGTCTCCCAAAAAGAGACCTCTTTTTGTCATGCGCACGCGGTCACCCTCTATTTGCATGAGACCTTGTTGAACCAAGTCCTTGACAATTTCTCCATAAAGTCCATCAAAAGACCGTCCAAATTTTTCCTCAAATCGTACCCTGGAGACCCCTGATTTCTTGCGGAGCCCTAGGAACATTTCTTCTTCCATTTGCTCTTTTTGACTCAGGTGCTCTTCTGTGATACGCGCATTACCTTCCTCAACTGCACTGAGGTAATGACGAATGGGACCATGATTCTTATAGCGAATACCATTGACATAACCAGATGCACCAGCACCAATGCCATAGTACTCAGCATTGTCCCAGTACATGAGATTGTGACGACTTTCAAAACCGGGTTTGGAAAAATTGGAAATCTCATAATGCTCAAAACCAGCTCGCTCCAGCTCTGCAATGATGTACTCAAACATCTCAGCTTCCAGTTCCTCCTTAGGCAGAGGCAATTTTCCTCGTCGCATACGGTTCATAAAGACCGTATGATTTTCCAAAATCAAGCTATACAAACTCATATGGGGAATATCCAGTCCAATGGCCTTAGCCACATTTTCCTTTACTTGCTCCATAGTCTGGCCAGGTAGCGCATAAATCAAATCAATGGAGATGTTGTCAAAACCAGCCAGTTTCAGTCGGTCGATATTTTCATAAATATCCTTCTCCAAATGACTGCGCCCAATCTTTTTCAGCATCTTGTCGTCAAAGGTCTGCACACCTAGCGAAACACGATTGACAGCCGAGTTCTTCAAAACAGCTATCTTATTCGCATCCAAGTCGCCTGGATTGGCTTCAATGGTCAACTCTTCTAAGACAGACAAGTCCAAGTTTTTAGTCAAGCCCTTCAATAACACCTCCAGTTGAGAAGCTGACAAAGCTGTCGGTGTGCCACCACCGATATAGAGGGTTCTCAACTTTTGAATATCATAAGATTGAAACTCTTCTAACAGATGCTCCAAATAACTATCTACCGGCTGATTCTTGATAAAAACTTTTGAAAAGTCACAATAATAACAAATCTGGGTACAAAATGGGATGTGCACATAGGCTGACGTTGGTTTTTTCTGCATAGTAATTATTATACCACAAAGACAGGCTACGAGAAAAAAATCACCATCCCCAGATACATAGTCCGTCCAGAGATGGTGATGGTTTATTCTTCTGTTATGTCAATAACAATCTCTTCTGATTCATCAAGAGTTTCAGCCTTTTCTTGCCATTGCTCCTTGAGATTATTGAATTGATCTTTTGATGCTTCTGTCGCTTGACGAACACATGATTTGGCTTGAGAAAGGACACTGTCCACAGTGATTTCACCTGACTCAACCTGTTCTTTAGTTTTAAGAACAAAATCTGTAGCCTGCTCCTTGACTTCTGTCAGTTTTTCACAGACCTGCTCCTTGGCATACTCAGGATCTTCTCTCAAGTCATCTAGAAAATCTTGAGCCTGACTGCAAACTTGTTTGCCCTTGTCACTTGTTAAAAACAAGGCAAGAGCTGCACCTGAAACGGTTCCTAAAAGGATTGAGGATAGTTTACCCATAAGGATTCTCCTTTTTTATTTTTTGAAAAATTTACTTGCGACACGAAGAGCTGACAAACTTGCACCAGTCTTAAGTGTTTTTGAACCAGCTGATAAAGCTTTCTTACTCAAGACACGCGCATGGTCATTGAGATCTGAAACAGATAGAGATAAATCTGCAACAGCGCTAAAGAGTGGATCAATCGTTGCTACCTTGACATTAATATCATCTGCCAAGACATTGACCTTAGCCAGCAATTCATTGGTATGATGCAAGGTCACATCCACATCTGAAGTCAAGGTTTTAATCGTCTTCTCTGTTTCATCGATAACACGTCCAAGCTTTTGTACAGTAATGATTAGATACACTAAAAATACAATCAAAGCAAGGGCTACAAGAATATATGCAACTTCTAACATTTAATTTTCCTCCTCTGTAATATAGTAAGGGGCCTTCTTTCGATTTTGATATAGAATGATAAAAATACCCAGTCCGATAAGGACAACTGATAGCCATTGAGACACTCGAAGACCAAAGAACATGAGACTATCTGTCCGCATACCTTCGATGACCATACGACCGAAACCATACCAAATCAAGTAAAAGGCAGTGATATGACCTCGTCTAAGGCTCTTCCATTTTCTTCTAAAAATCAGAATCAAGGCAAATCCAAGAAGATTCCATAGAGACTCATAAAGGAAGGTTGGCTGACGATAGCTCCCCTCAATATACATCTGGTCACGAATAAAGCCAGGTAGATAATCCAGATTATCCACTGCTGCACCATAGGCTTCTTGGTTAAAGAAATTGCCCCAGCGACCCAAACTTTGGGCAATCATGACGCTAGGCGCCGCAATATCTAGGAAATCCCAAGTATTGATGAGTTTACGATCAGCAAAGATATAGAGTACAATAGCCCCAGTTATCAAACCACCGTAAAAAGCCAAACCACCATTCCAAATGGCAAAAATTTCTCCCAAGTTCTGACTATAGTAATCAAAACGGAAAATAACATAATAGAGACGTGCTCCTAAAATAGCCAAAGGAAAAGCTATCAGGATGAAATCTAAAATATCGTCTGGTATGATCTTCTTTCTAGGTGCTTCTTTCATGGTCAAATAAACCGCAAGAATCAAGCCTGTTACAATACACAAGGCATACCATCGAATGGCTAGAGGGCCTAGATGAATCGCAATTGGATCAAACATTAGGCACCTCCTCGTTTTGAGCAATGAGATTGGTCAAGCGTTCTTCGAACAAACGCGTCGCATCAAAGCCCATTTCCTTGGCACGATAATTCATGGCAGCAGCCTCAATCACGACAGAGATATTACGACCTGTTTTCACTGGAATGCGGATACGAGGAATGGCTACGCCAGAAATTTCTATTTCCTCTGCATTGTTTCCAAGACGATCAAAAGTTTTATGTGTATCGTAATTTTCCAAATAAACAGCCAGCTGGACTTGTGAAGAATCCTTGACGGCACTCGCACCGTAGAGGCTCATGACATCGATAATCCCAACCCCACGAATTTCAATCAGGTGTCTCAAGATTTCAGCTGGTTCACCCCAAAGAGTAATCTCATCCTTGGCAAAGATATCGACACGATCATCGGCTACCAAGCGGTGACCACGTTTGACAAGCTCTAGACCTGTCTCACTCTTACCGATGCCACTATCACCTTGAATCAAGACACCCATTCCATAGATATCCATCAAGACACCGTGCACACTGGTCCGTTCTGCTAAACGTGAATCCAGATAACTAGATAACTCTCCAGATAAACGACTGGTTGCCGTACGGCTGGTTAAAATGGCAATCTTACATTCTCTGGCTGCCTTTAGCATCTCCTCTGGAACCACCAAACCACGAGCAACAATGACCGCAGGTGTCTCAGGTAGAAACATTTTTTTCAAGACTTGGTAACGGTTGTGAGAGGACATCGAAACGAGATAGGACCACTCCTTCATTCCCAAGAGTTGGATTCGCTCAGGCGTATAATAGTCAAAATAGCCCGTCATTTCAAGACCAGGTCGCGTAATGTCCGCGGTATTAATTTCCTTTTCAAGTAATTCTGGTTCGCCATAGACAATGTCTAGTCTGAGCTTTTCAATCACTTCTTTTACTAAAACCGACATCATTTCCTCCTTCAATCGAGTTCTTTTTACTATTATATCAAATTGTCCTTAGAAGTTTCAGATTTTTGCAGGCTTTGAAGTATTTATTTATACTCAATGAAAATCAAAGAGCAAACTAGGAAACTAGTCGCAGGTTGCTCAAAACACCGTTTTGAGGTTGTAGATAAGACTGACGAAGTCAGTCACATATATAATCCAAGGCGACGTTGACATGGTTTGAAGAGATTTTCGAAGAGTATTAAAAGAAAAAAGACTAGATTTCTCCAGCCTTTCATTTCTAATTAGAATTTTTTACGTTTACGAGCTGCTTCTGATTTACGTTTACGTTTTACAGAAGGTTTTTCATAGAATTCACGTTTGCGTGTTTCTTGAAGAGTACCAGCTTTAGTAACCGCACGTTTGAAACGACGAAGTGCGTCGTCAAGAGATTCATTCTTACGTACTACTGTTTTAGACATTTTTTTCACTCCCTTCAAGTTCAAGATCTATTCTATTTTACACGTAAAAGTAATAATTGTCAAGAAAAAATGCGGTTTAATTTTGATTTTTCTGCCATTTATACAAGTCTTGAAAGCATTCAATAGAAAAAACTGAAGGGTTTCACTTTTTTATTTTTCGAGTAAGCTGAGCGCTTCTGCATCTGCAATGATGGTCACATCAGGGTGATTTTGGAGGCTACTTGCTGGTAGACTCTCAGTCACTGGGCCAGACACTGTTCCGGCAATAGCTTCTGCTTTTGATGCACCGTATGCAAAGAGAAGGATTGATTTGGCATCCAAAATGTTTTTAATCCCCATTGAGATGGCTTGTGTTGGAACATCTTCAATCTTGTCAAAGAAGCGAGCATTAGCTTCGATAGTAGACTGGTCAAGCTCCACAAGATGTGTTTGACTGTCAAATGGAGTACCAGGTTCATTAAATCCGATATGTCCATTGCGACCGATTCCCAAGATTTGGAGGTCAACTGGATGGTCAGCCAAAATTTGGTTGTAGCGTTCAACTTCAGCTTCAGCATTGTCCTTAACCCCACGAGGCAAGAAACTTTCTTTAAATGGTTTTTGGTTAAACAAGTTTTCTTGCATGAAGTAACGGTAAGACTGTGGATTTTCTCCATCAAGTCCTACATACTCATCAAGGTTGACACTGGTTAGATTTGAAAAATCAAGGTCACTCTCAACAATTTCCTTGTAAAACTCAAGTGGGCTACTTCCTGTCGCAAGTCCTAGTGTTTGAGCTCCATTGGCCAATTTTTCCTTCAAAATCTCAAAAGCAACTTTTCCACCTTCGATTTGGTTTTCAACTTTAATGACTTTCATCTTTTCATCCTCCGTTTCAATCTATATTTATTATATGGTATAGACCAATTTTTGTCAAGTGAAAACGATTTAATTTCTAAAAAAAGAGCGACTATACTTGAAACATGTTATAATGGATAGGATTAGAACTTAGAAAGAATGAACAGATATATGAATACAGCTGATTTTGATTTCCACTTACCCGAGGAATTGATTGCCCAAACGCCCCTTGAAAAACGAGATGCTTCCAAACTCCTCATTGTCAACCGTGATACTGGAGAAATGCAGGATAAACACTTCCACTCTATTATTGATATGCTGGAACCTGGTGACGCCCTTGTTATGAACGACACCCGAGTTCTCCCTGCCCGCCTCTATGGTCAAAAGGAAGAAACTGGAGGTCATGTGGAACTTCTCCTGCTTAAAAATACTAGTGGAGATGAGTGGGAAGTTCTGGCTAAACCTGCCAAACGCCTCAAGGTCGGGACTCGTGTTAGCTTTGGTGATGGCCGTCTCAGAGCTGTTGTTACGGAAGAATTGACTCACGGGGGCCGCATTGTCCGCTTTGAATACCAAGGAATTTTCCTAGAAGTTTTAGAAAGTCTGGGAGAAATGCCATTACCACCTTATATCCATGAAAAACTGGATGACCGTGAACGCTATCAAACCGTTTACGCTAAGGAAAGTGGTTCTGCTGCAGCACCAACTGCTGGATTGCACTTCACCAAAGAATTGCTGGCAGAAATCCAAGCTAAGGGTGTTCATCTAGTCTATTTGACTCTTCATGTCGGACTCGGAACCTTTAGACCTGTTTCAGTTGACAATCTGGACGAACACGAAATGCACTCAGAATTCTACCAGCTTTCTGAGGAGGCTGCTAGCACCCTTCGCTCTGTCAAGAAAAATGGAAGCCGTGTCATCGCTGTCGGAACCACTTCTATCCGCACCTTAGAGACTATTGGTTCCAAGTTTGATGGGCAAATCCAAGCAGATTCTGGCTGGACCAATATCTTTATCAAACCTGGCTATGAATGGAAGGTTGTGGATGCCTTCTCAACCAACTTCCACCTGCCAAAATCAACTCTGGTCATGTTGGTTTCTGCCTTTGCAGGTCGTGAATTAGTCTTAGATGCCTACCACCATGCCATCCAAGAACACTACCGCTTCTTCAGTTTCGGTGATGCCATGTTTATCTATTAATTTATATAATCAAAAAACGCATATTATCAAGATTTTATAATGCTTGATAATATGCGTTTTGTAATGGATAAAAATTGAGTTAATTTATTCTCAAGCTTGGATCTTTCAAACTCTGGACACTGGCATTGATCACCGCGCCGATAATCAAAATCTTAGCGATGAGAATAAACCAGAACATCATGACCACCACGACGACGGAACTGAAAAAACGGACGTCCACTAGGTGATTGACATAATTGTTAACATAGACTGAAAAGATATTGAGTAGTAAGACCAGGGTCAACAAGACAAAGGCACTACCTGGCAATACAGAGCGAATCCTTCGCACCTTAACATTGGGTAGAAAATAGTAGAGCATGACCAGGATGGCAAAAATCAAGGCATAGACCAAAGGGCCTGTTAGGTCTTGCAGATAATCAAAAAGAGGACTATCCGATTTCCAATAGCTTTTGACAAGGTTGAGGAGCATACGGCCAAAGACACTCAAAAACAGAGCTAAAGCAAAGAGAATCTGCAAGCCAAAACTGACAAACAAACTCATGAGTTGATGGGAAATCATTCCACGATTTTTTGATACTCCGTAAGCTTTATTAAAGGCTTTCTGCAGGAAATTCATAGATTTTGAAAAGGTCCAGAGGGCTGACAAAACCGCAAAACTCAATAAACCCGTTGACGGTTGGGTCAGCACTTCTGTAATGATCTTTGCGACCACATCATACATGGTATCCGGCAAGAATTCATTGACAACCTTTAAAAAATTAGAAACTGGAATCTGAAAATATGGGAGGATATTAACTACCACCAAAAGCAGGGGAAAAATCGAAATCAACCAATAGTAGGCTACTGCGACACTGGTTAACTCACTATCTGATGCTTGATAATAATGCAAAAAAGCTTTTAATAAGGGCTTATCTATCAGCTCTTTCCACCACTTCTTCATATCATACTCCTTCACTTATAATCTTGATTAATTTCTTCTTACCAATTCCATCATATCATAAGGCAGGGTATTGGCAGCTTCCTTCAAGGAATAGTTCTCTAGGTTATTTACATTTTGTCGTAACTTCTTGGCATACTTGGTCGTAATCAATCGTTTTTCTTCGTATTCGAAAATCAACTTGCGCTCCAGATAATAGCCTCTCAGCATTTCATCGATATTGTTGGGTTTGACACGATTGATAACCCGTTCGACAAAGGCACCACTGGTGATAATAGCTGTTTCTCTGAGACGAGAATCCTGCATGAAACTGATCAAAGAACTCTTATAAACCCCTTTTAGGTTCTCCAGACTTTCGATAATCATCTCTGTATTTTCTAGATAGAGCTCTGCAATTTGATCATAGTCAAGGGCTCTGAGTTTCTGTGATTCTTCATTTTTCCAACTGCGGAAGGTCTTGCCAAAGGTAAAGACTTCGTGAAGGAGAAAACGTAAAATCCGCAAGGAAACAAGGAAATAATAGGTCAAACGTGAAGCAAACTTACGATTGATACTTTGCTCCATGTTTTTCAAGTAACGTTGGTAGACTCGATAAGCACGCTCACTCATCTTGCCTTCTTCGTAAGCCTGTTCTAAACCATCACTTTCAATACTGAGGATAAGAAGTTTCAAGGCCTCCCAGTCTTCTTGAGCCCCCTTATTTTCTTGACTCAAGATAAGATTCTCTATTCGTCCATGGTAATTGTCAATGGCTGCATAGAGGGGGAGCTTATTTCTGGTATCTTCCAACTCTTTTTCCAACTCTATCGTTACTTCATTCAAAATGCCAATATGCATGAGATAGTCCTTACTTTCTTCCTGTTCATCAGAAAGATGAGGCAAGACTACGAGGCCTGTTAAAAAGCTTACAAGCGTCACACCTGCGACAAGGAAAAGCAAGAGAGGATACTCCTGTTCTAGATTACTTGGTATCAGAAGGATCGTAGCAATCGACACGGTTCCCTTAACACCTGAGAAAGTCAAAAGAAGCATGTCCTTCATATACTTATTCAGTTTTTTCTTGAGACGTCTAGTCCTATAGGCATAATAACCATAGATCATGACAAAACGAATAGCAAAGAGGACAAAGGTAAGGGCTATAAGAGATACCAATAACAGTAAGGGATTATTGATTGGATTGGTCAAGATAGGCTCTGCTATCATTTCCAACTCCATCCCTAAAATCACAAAGACAGAACCGTTCAGCATAAAATTCACTGTATGCCAAACCGTCTCGGTCACCGTATCCACTTGGGCTTCAAGGAGCGTAATTTTCTTAAAACGACTTGCCTTTAAAATCCCAGCAACTACAACGGCAATAATCCCTGAAACGTGGACTTCTTCTGCCAGGAAGAAGGTTACCAGAGGTAAACTCAATTCTAATAAAAGTTCGCTGGCAATATCCGTTGCTCGTACACTAAGTAAGAAACTATGGAGGAAACGGTTGGTCATGGCTGTTAAAAATCCAATCAAAAAACCGCCTAGGATTGAAAAGATGAGCGAACTACTCGCTTGTCCAAGAGAAAAGGCTCCAGTTGTCCAAGCTGTCAAAGCTACCTGAAAGGCCACCAAGCCAGATGCGTCATTCAAGAGTCCTTCACCCTTAAGGATATTGGACACGCGCTTAGGAAAGCTAAAACGCTCCGAAAGAGAGGCAAAGGCCACCAAATCCGTAGGGCCAAGGGCTGCCCCAACAGCCAAGCAAGCCGCCAAGGGAAGACTGAGCCAAAGAAGATGGGCCAAGCCACCCAAACTCAGGGTCGAGATGAAAATCACTGGAAATATGAGATAAACAATGATTCGCCAGTGTTTTAAAATAGCTGTAATGTCCGCTTCTTCCGACTCTCGAAAAAGCAAGGGCCCAATAACCAGTGCCAAAAACAACTCTGTATTGAGGTGAAAGTCGGTATTGGGTAAAAAGAGACCAATCACAATTCCCAAAAGAATTTGCACCAAAGGTAGAGGCAAAAAGGGCAGGAGCTTATTGGTTGTACTCGAGACAATCAAGACTAGTAAAAATAGGATGAGGTAAATCAGTAATTCCACGCACGTCCTCCTTAATCTTTTTTACAACAGGATTCAAATATCTCCTTCTGCTCTTTGATTTTTTGGTCAATCTTGGAACAATCTTTGTGCTCAATTTTTCTCTGACACCGTTCCATCTCAAGAGCAACTAATTTTTTCTTGATTTTAAGCATTTTTTTGCTCATATGCGCTTGGTCTAACACACCCACCGCTCGTTCATGGTGAGTTGATTCAACAAAATTCTGGCGCATGGCATCCAGCTTTTCACGTAGGTATTGTTTATCCATGTCTATATCTCTCTAATTTTTCAATCATTACTAAAAATGGTGGGTTGTTGACTTGGTTTAAAGTTCGGTAAATAGCAGCTGTGTACTCTTGTTGGTTCAACTGGCTGACAAAATCCAAGACAGCATCCCTCTCGAGGTCGCCTCCTTCATGACCATAGTAGATCATGATAGCAATCCGTCCCCCTTTGACAAGCAAATGACACAGCTTTTCTAATGCTTCAATAGTCGTCTGAGGTTGGGTAATGACTGACTTATCAGCTGACGGCAGATAGCCCAGATTAAAAATCCCTGCCTTGGCTTCTGTCACAAACTGGTCCAGTGTCTCATGGCCTTGCAAGATTAACTGGGCATTTGTCAGATCAGCCTGATCCAAACGCTCCTTGGTCTTTTCCAAGGCTTGCTCCTGAATATCAAAGGCATAGACTTGCTTAGCTAGCTTGGCTAGAAAAAGCGTGTCATGACCATTTCCCATGGTTGCATCCACTACGATATCATCCTGAGTCACTACCTCAGCCAAAAAATCATGTGCCATCTCAAGTGGTCTTTTCATTTTCAAACTCCTGTTTTACAGCCTTGCATCCTTGAACGCTTCCACGACGTCGCATCTCCATCTCAATGCTGTTGAGGACTTCCCATTTATTGAGGCTCCACATAGGCCCAATCAGCATATCTCTAGGTGCATCTCCTGTGATTCGATGGATGACAATATGTTTAGGAATGATTTCCAGTTGATCACAGATAACCTTTACATATTCGTCCTGGCTCATCAACTGCAAGCGTCCTTCGTGATAATCCCGTTGCATTCGCGTATTGGTCATCAGGTGAAGCAAATGCAGTTTAATCCCTTGAATATCGTTATCCGTAACACAGCGGCGGACGTTTTCAATCATCATCTCATGGGTTTCACCAGGAAGCCCATTGATCAGATGGGAAACTATCTCAATTTTGGGATACTTTCTCAAACGCTTGACCGTTTCCACGTACAACTCATAGGAGTGGGCACGGTTAATCAGGTCAGAGGTTGTTTCATAAGTGGTCTGCAAGCCCAATTCAACCGTCACATGCATGCGCTCCGATAATTCAGCCAAATATTCGATGGTTTCGTCTGGTAAACAGTCTGGGCGCGTTCCAATATTGATTCCTACTACACCTGGCTCGTTGATAGCCTGTTCATAGCGCTCTCGAATAACTTCAACCTTTTCATGGGTGTTGGTAAAATTTTGAAAATAAACCAGATACTTCTGCACATCAGGCCACTTACGATGCATAAAGTCAATTTCTTTATAAAATTGCTCACGGATAGGCGCGTCCGGTGCTACGATAGCATCTCCAGAACCTGAAACCGTACAAAAAGTACAGCCCCCATGAGCCACAGTCCCATCACGATTGGGACAGTCAAACCCAGCATCAATAGGGACTTTAAAGGTCTTTTCTCCAAAGAGTTTTCGATAATAATCATTCAAGGTGTTATAAGATTTCATAACTTTCATTATAACAAAAAACACCCACAATCTCAAAAGCCTGACTTTCCTATAAATTCCTCTGTTTCTCGTTTCCTTTAGCGATTTTTTATGATACAATATGGATATGATTTTAATGAAATTAGCATCTATTTTATTATTGATACTGACCTTAGTAGTCTGCATTATCATAACCAAACTTTTTAGATTAAAAAAACTAGGACGAAACTTTGCGGATTTGGCTTTTCCAGTCTTGGTATTTGAATATTACCTTATTACAGCTAAAACCTTTACCCATAATTTCCTCCCTAGACTAGGCCTAGCCCTCTCACTCCTAGCCATTATTCTCGTTTTTTTCTTCCTTTTGAAAAAACGCAGCTTTTACTATCCTAAATTCATCAAATTCTTCTGGCGTGCAGGATTCTTAGTAACCCTTGTCATGTATATCGAGATGATTGTTGAATTGATGGCTCAGAAATAAAAAACTAAATCGAAAACACCTCAATCAAACTGAAATACAGTGATTGAAGTGTTTTTTCTTTATCTATTTTTCAATAATTTCTATTTACTCTCTTTATCAGGAAATAGATAACCAATACCTACACAAGCCAGCACACCTGCTCCAATCACCAAGCCACTTGAAATCGGCAATAGATCCAAAATTGCATTCGCAATGATAAAGGCAATAATCAAACACATCAGACTAGCTTTGTAATCTTTTTTCCAAAGATTCTCTAGAGTGAAAAAGAGGAACAATCCTACCGGAATCAGTGACCATAGGCTGACATCCAAACTTGGCCATCCAACAGAACCAAAATACACTACTGTCGCTGCTGCTACTAAAAATATAATCCCTAATAATTTTTTCATTTTTTTATCTCCAATTTCTTTTTTAGAACTTGAGTTATTTGATGTTGTATCCTCACGTCCCTTACAAAAATCATTATAGCAGAGCTCAATTTCAAGAACAAATTCTTTTGCCTATCTGGTCTTAATCTCGGTCTAAGTGGTTGAAGCGTTAAGATAAAAGAAAAGAAGCCCTAATGAGCTTCTTCATTCTAGCAATTGCAACAGTATTTCTGAACTAAAACAATCGAAAGTTAGATTCTAAACTAGTTTTTCTAGTTCGTATTTTTCTTTTCCTTAAATTCTAGAGAAATTTTGATTGCTTCGCGTTCAGCCTGTAGTTGAGCTAAATTCTTCTCTTCTTCCTCAAGTTTACTAGTGTCTGGTTTTACACGATAGTAAACATCTTCTGGTCTCGACAACATCGCTTCATACTGCTGTCCTGCAAAAAGTCTCTCTTCATTATAATTAGTTTTATCTGTCAATTTTCCATCATCACCAGGTTGCATGGCAACTCCACTTGGTACGGCAACTACCACAAATCCGCCTGCGACAGAATCTTTTACCCAAGCACTAATAGAAACCGTTTCTGGATTTTGACTATTTTTTCCACCTGATGCTTTCAATTCGACAATAGATTCATTCTTTTGACCATTTGATATCCAAGAGGAACGTACTTCCCCAGACTCATTAATGACATATTCATTACCCGAAGCTGTACGCCAAGTACCTTTCAAACTAGATAAATCGTTATTTCTTAGTGCTTCAATATCCAGTTTCGGAACAGCAGTTTCTTCTTTTTGCTTGCTAACAATTGCTTCTGCTTCAGTAATCTTGGTGTCTAAATCAGTCAGTTGATCCTTGAGTTTATGTATCTCCTCCTCTTTAACTTTGGTATCTTTATCACTTTTCGCCTGACTTCTGCTATCTTTAACAGAAACCGTTGATGATACTTGCTTTGAATCTTTCTCTCCATTAAATCTAAATAAGAAGATCGATGCTACTATCAAGACGACTAAAACTGAAAGTATAACTCCCATCAGCATTTGAATTTTTCGAACTTTTTTCATTATTTTCGCCTTTTAATAAAAATTATACAAATAATCATCACATCAATCGTTCCATTATGAAAGCTAACAACCGTACTAATAGGTAATAAATTAGACATTCTTCTCTCCTTTTTCTACTATTTTAATGATTTTTAACCATCTATTAAGTTGGTAATCAAATTTGAACATAAATATCACTAAAAAACTAACCGCCAAAAAGAGTACGGCAATGGTTTCATTTCCAAAGACAAACAAAAGAATAGCGACTACAGTTAGGATTCTAAAAAGATTAAGAAGACATTTAAAGTACCCTCTTTTTCTCTTCAAAGATCTGACAAACTTCTTACTCTGTTCCTCACCCAACTCTGATTTTTTTAATTTTAAAGTTCCGTGGTAAAATCTGATAATCAAAGCGGCTAAAAAATAAGATAAAACGCCTAAGATTGGAACCGTCCCAACTCGGACTAACTGATTATTAAATATTCCTGCTTCAGCCAATATATCAGAAATTTTATTTATAATGTACAGCGTAACAGGCAGTAGAATATAAGACCAGTAATTAGGAGAAGATGTTTCCTCTAGCAACACCTTATTCTCCCAATCAAAATGATAATTTTTGTTCTCCCATATCCCTAAATTAATAATTGTTTCCATATGTACATCCTTTTTAATTAAATACACTACCTAATCCCGAGAAAAATCCAGTAACTGCATCTCCCGCACTGTCCCATATTTTATCAGCTGTATCACCAACAGATTTCATCGTTTCACCTACTACTTTCTTTGTACCATCCCAAACATCACCAGCAAATTCCACGACTTCATCCCCATATTTATCATATAGATAATCAAAATAGCCAATTTCCCCATTGTTATTATAAAGAGGGAAACGATTTATTATCATTAACTTTACTTCTCCATTTTTCAATTGTACGATACTTCCAATAGGTAATATTCTATTCACTTAAAATTATTCCTTTCGCTATATTTCATAGTCTCTTCTATTCTTTTTATTGCCTTAAAACGTCTGAGAATATGTAGATTCTTTACGATTCCAGTTGATAACAATAATCCAAAAATAAAAACAATTAATCCTATTAAAATTGACAAACTTAAGAAGAGTATAAGTCCTAGTGTCGCCCCTACAAATGATAGTATAGAAATATTCCTTAAAACATGCACCAATTGTATTGCATGAACCACAATATCCTCTAATTCCACTTCATCTAAAGAAATAGGTGTAAATAAACAATCAGATATTTCTTGCTTTTTTATATAGTTATTTAAAATACTATTAAGGACAAAAAAGGAAATCATAGCACCTACAAAAAGAATCGAATTTAGATAAAAATTTGAATTTAAAATATACCATCTGTTAATAACAACTGAAAAGATAGCAATAATGAGTGAAAATGCCGATGAATTAACTAATAATTTCTGACTTTGACGTCTATATTTCAATGTATTTCTTTCTAGAATGTACCATTGATTTTCTGAGATGTCATAAAAGTAACCAACCTTACCATCATGATACAATTCAATTTTAAATTGATTACTCTTCATACTCTAACCCAAAACACTTCCTAAACCACTTAAAGCACCTGATATAGCATCACCCACGCCATTAACAATATCCTTTGCGGAATTAAATGTATCTATTCCCCATTTTGCTATCTTATCTTTGTTATCGTAAATTGCATCAAAAATCATTGAACCACCAACTAAAATTACTGAAGTCACAACAAAATCGGTAACCACACCAGCAATCGGAGCTAATGGAGCTAAGACAACTGTTGACCCCAATGCTGTTATAACTGCTGTTCCCGATACTTTACCTACAGCAGCGCCAATTAATCCCATCGTAACATGTGCACCAGTTTTTATACTTGCATCAACAGGATCTGTTCCACTGTTAACCTGCATCGTATAATCCACAGCAGCTCCTAGTAAAGGAATTCCATATTTAGCAACACCACTTACAAGTCGACTATAAGCAGGATTGACATTAATAGGAATAGTCGCAGTTTCTCCGCCTACCAAAGCTCCTACTAATGAATTCTGCATATTTTGAGATATATGTACTAAAGTTTCCCAAGCATATTTTATTATTTTTTCAACAGCCTTATCTGTAACTTTACTTTTACAAATTCGCTAAGGAAAGCTACCCCACCACTCAATATACCACTCTTAATAGACTGGTATATATCAAATGGAATTCCCTCCTCTTCAGATTCTTCTTTAACTTCTGCTTTTAGCTTTTTATCTTCGATAGCCTGTTTATGTTTATCGAGAACTACTTGAACTGTTTCCGGCAATTCTCTATTTGTATATCTCCTCTTATATTCCTCTATCTTCTTCACATCATCCTCAGATGGTTCTTTTCCATCTTTTATTTTCTCAAGAGTCTTCATCAATCTTACATAATCAAAAATAGCCAATTGTACCATTATGAAGGCGAACAACAGTACCAATAGGTAATAAATTAGTCATTCATTATTTTTCCTTCCTTTAAAAAATTTTTATTTATATATTCTTCAAAATGGAACCTTTTTGTAAAAAATCCGTTCGTATAAAATAGATAAGAAAAACAAACTACATAGTCCATCACTAGTAACAAGAATACACTAGGTCTTGAAAGATATAGAAACATTGAAAAAGAAAACATAACAATAAATAATAAGGTAAGTAACACTATGGTTTTGTTATGTTTTTTTACTTGTTTCTTAAATCCGTTAAATTCAGCTCTTGTAAATTCAACCATTTCAAACTCTGTATTCTTATATAACCGTTTATTAAAAATAATTGCAGCAATTATTGAAAAAACAAAGGATACAATCAACAGATAGATACTTAATAGCAAGTTAGATTCAACGCTTTTAAAGAGTCCAATTCCTAGAATATGGTAACCAATGATAGAAGACAAAAATATTTTGGATTCAGATACCTTATGAGCAATAGACTTTTTTAAATCACCGGTGATTAAATCTATATAATAACTATCCTCTTTATAATTGCCTAAACTAAGCAAAGATTTATAATTATGCATGATTTTTTCTCCTTATTATTAAAATACACTACCTAACCCCGAGAAAAATCCATTAACTGCATCTCCAGCACTATCCCATATTTTCTCAGCTGTATCACCAACAGATTTCATCGTTTCACCTACTACTTTCTTTGTACCATCCCAAACATCACCAGCAAATTGCACGACTTTATCCCCATATTTATCATATAGATAATCAAAAATCATTGATCCCACCACTGTTGCGCCAAAATCAATCGCTGTTCCCAATCCATATGGTAATGCTTTCGAAAATTTAGCACTCCCTAAGAATCCATCTAATTTATTCACTAACAGTATCACACAATCTCCAATTTTCTCAATGCTTTCTCCCACCATTTTATTAACTGTAGAACCAGGTGCAGTTTATTGAAGTGCACTCAATCCACATTTCGTTAGTGTATTCCCAATCTGTGATTTTAAGCCATTGATTAAATATGGAACTTGATATGGAAGCATGTAAGAGGTATAATAACCCGTTCCTAAATCAAAAGCTATATCACTTAATTTTGAAGTGATACTTTCCTTTAAAAAATCTACAGACTCATTTTTTAGAACATCCGGAGAAATGTTTATACTATTTTGTTGTTTGCTTGCAATAAAGTATTTATTCCCTTCCTACTATGAATCTCCCTAACCATTTAACAATATTTTTTGTCTTTTCAATATTTTTTTAATTTTACTTGTCTTAAATTCCTGATGAAAATGTATAACACAAGCAAAAGCAAGTAGATATATCAACAGACATAAAAAATCAGTTTCTCTAATATAAGTAACAAAAAAATAAATCCCTAAAATAATAAAGAGAATCTTAATAATAAAAATTGAAATCACCTTTACTAATAGTGTTTTGAGATCTTTTTCCTTCAAAACAACTGTTTTCCAATCAGTTCTCGGATATTTTTTTCTCGCCTTCGCTATCATCAATATTCCGCAAACTATCAGAGTTCCAATCATTGCAATACCGAGATTAATCGTATACGATAATGTACCAATGGCTGAATTTAAAGTACTTGCAATTCCTTTTAAAAGAAAGACTGCAAGTGGAGCAGCAACCATAATCCAATTAGAACTATTTTTTTGATTTTGATATTGAAATACTTCGTTTTCTTCATCAAAATGAATCCATTTCGAATCCAAATAACCAATATATATTTTCATAATTAAAATTTCTCCGTTAATTTATTAATTAAAAACACTACCTAACCCCGAGAAAAATCCATTAACTGCATCTCCAAGTTCTTCACTACCTAACAATTGCCCTGCAAAGTCAAGTGCTGCTCCCAATCCATATGGTAATGCCTTCGCAAATTTAGCGCTCCCTAAGAATCCATCTAATTTATTCACTAACGGTATTACACATTCTCCAATTTATCTTAATTAGACTTCTTAACATGTTCCTTGTAGATTTTTGACTTTTTCCCGTACCATTCTTCAATGGTATAGCCATATTCTTCACGGTATTTCTCTTGGTTTTTATTGACTGTATTCAGATTCTCTAGTGTTACTAAATTGGACTTGAAAAATGATACCAGAAAAAGGCCTAATAAAATAGGTGAAATTGGCAATAAAGCAAGCAATAAATGTGCCAGAAGATTATTAAGACCATTAGTAAAGAGATTGATTCCAGACATTAATAGCCATAAAAACAAAATAACATTCAAAAATTTTTTAATATTTAGAGAAGTAAAAAAATCTTTTTTAGCGCGTTGCTTAGTAACAAGGATATAGATAAGGTAAATCAGTGATAAGACAAAACCTATCCAGTAGACGATACGAACTGCTACTAGAGGGATTAGATACAAGGCGGCTATAAACAAACTATAATATAAAATTACGAGCAAAAATAATTGAAAAATCTGAGTCATTAAATAGGCTTTAATGCGATTTCTTTTCGTAATGATATAACAACAAATAAAATAACACCAACAAAACAAGAATAGAAAACCAAAGAAACTATCTGGGGGAATGAGACCTTTTTCAACTGATGTCAATTGCGTAACTAGTTCATGTCCAGCTTCACTAGCCATTCGAAATAGGTTTATCGGTAAAGATGTCCCAAGCATAATCATCAATGAAAAAAAAGGCGCTACAAAAATTATCTTTACTAAGTTTAATCTTCGAGTTGGATCGAGTGCATCATTAATATCTTTTTGTATCTTATCCATTTATTCTCTCCTATTATCCAAACAAGGATGAGGCAGCCTTCAGACCACCATTGAAAAAATCAGAAACATTCTTGCCGACACTCTTGACAGTCTCCACTCCCTGGTGGATTCCCTTTCCGATAGCCTCCACTCCTAATTCTCCCACGTCCACAGCACCATAAGCAAAATTTTTAACTCCGTCATAAACAGACTTTTTAAATTCTGGTGCAACTACAGAACCGATAAGATTAAGCGTTCCCCAAGCGAGCCCAACGATAGCCCCAATAGCTGTCTTCGAATTTTTGCCAAACAGAAAGAATGTCCTTCTCCATTATACCATATGAGAGATACCGTAAGAAGAGAAGTTGAGAATAGCAAAAGAAAACCATCTGTAATGAACTGCACCCCAAAAATTAGACAGAAAAAATCTAACTTTTGGGGTGTTTTTATTATGAAATTAACTTATGATGATAAAGTTCAAATCTATGAACTTAGAAAGCAAGGCCAAAAATTCAAACAGCTTTCAAATAGATTTGGTGTGAATGCTTCTGGTCTAAAGTATATGTTAAAATTAATTGACCGTTATGAAATAGAAATCATAAAAAAGTGGAAGAATCGTCACTATTTCCCAAAATTAAAACAATAAATAGTTAAGAAAGTTATGCTTGAAGGTTGTTCACAAAAAAGTGTAGCTTTAGATTATGCTTTACCCGATCGTTCACTGTTGACAAATTGGCTAGCACAATACAAGAAAAACGGGTATACTATTGTTGAAAAAACAAGAGGGAGACCAGCTAAAATGGGAAGGAAACGGAAGAAACCTTGGGAAAAAATGACAGAACTAGAGCGACTTCAAGAGGAGAATGAACGCTTACGTACCAAGGTGGCCTACCTAAAAAAGTTAAAAGAATTGAAGGAAAGAGACGAAGCACTAGGGCGAGGAAGGCAGAAACAGATAGAGAAATGGTTTCAGGAGGATTTCGATTAGATTTACTTCTTGAAACAGCACGTTTAGCTCTCTCAACTTACTATTATCAGTTGAAGCAACTGGAAGTGTTTGATAAAGATCAAGCAAGCACAATAGCTTGCTTGATAGTTAAGGAATTAAAAATTGATTTTCATAGTCTTTTGGGAGCTTATAAGATATTTCTCCATTACTATTACCAAATCGACTTTGATTAAAAATTGGAAATAGCTTGGAGTCGTACTTCGTTTTTATAGCAAAACGTTCATTTTCAAAACTAATAGTTGCAGCTACTAAGGGATCCTTAAAAACTGATTGTTCCCCTTGGGAATGCAAGCGAACGTTTATAGTAGCTACTTCTTCAGGATATTTCTCAAATCTAACATCAAAACGAATGTCGCTACCTGTCGAAGGAATGTACATTTGATATTCACTTACACTTATACTTTGAATCTTTCCTAATTTCTGTTCCAATTCTGGGTCGTTTCTATACAGATCTGTTTGGATAGCTAGTTTGAAATTTTCCTCATGTTCATTTAGCCATTTGTTAAGAAAACGAATCATAATTTCTTTTTGAATTTGCCAAGATGCATCCTTGGCCTTGCGAACAGCAACATCCGAAAGTTTATTCATAGTTTCAGTCAATTTATCTTGCTCTCGCTTCCAATCCCACGAGGGGTCATTGGATACCTCTTGTACTGACAAGTACCATCTCTCCATAGTTTCAGGTGATTTATAAGGATTGGGTTTTATAAAGGTAAAAGGAGGTATGCCAGCATCAGGAAAGTATATTTCTACTTTCATTGACTGCTTGCGATTATTATTAACATAGGCTCTAAAGTAAATATGATAATTTCCGCCTACATCTCCGCCATTATCAAAAGACCCCATCGCTGAACCAGGTAAAAGCGTCACAGACTTTATATACTGTCCTTGACTATCTATGTCTGCAAGAATTTCTCTCTTGATAGTATCTTCATGAACATGTATAAACTTAGCAGTGTTGCCAAACGAATGCCCCATAAGCAAATAAGAAAGAATGATAATAAGAAAAGGCACAGAAACTGCAAGGAATATCCATTTGTTCGTTTTTAATATTTTTAACATAACGTCTCCTGTTACTCATTAAAAATCCGTTATAGAATAGTATTTATGTATCTTTTTAACTTATAACCTCTCTACTCTATCAAAAATAATCTCTTGCTTTTCGTAACTTTCTCGGAGTGGTAACATACCTAAGATAACCGTAAAGAAACCCAAAAATAAAATACTGTTAACGATAAGGATAGATGCCTCTGTCCCATTATCAGTAAATATATAAAACCCCAAACATCCTATAACCATAACGAAAAGAATAGGCAGAAGTTTATACAGTTTCAACTGACGTTGTTGTCTTGCTAATTTGAAAACTATTTGATGCTTCGTTTCTTTACTTGAAAGCTTTTGTTGAAGATTATGACGGGCCACGAAAGCAATGAACCTGAAAGTAAGATAAGCTATGACAATAAAGAGGACAAATAATCCTAATTTAAAAGAAATATTATGGCTAATGTCATAACTCTTAACAGCATTCGTAACAATCCCATAACAAGCTCCACCTATTGCTACACCTATTCCAATACCAAGAGATTTGTTCATAGTTGGAGCTAAGCTCTCAAATCTCGTATCTCTTTTATCTAACTTTAAGCATTTAGCTGTGATTTCACTAGGAAGAGAACCCCAGAAATAAGTTTTAGGACTAATGCTAGTCATATCCAAAAGATATTTTTCACCTTTAAATTCTACAATTTTATGAAATGTTTTATTTGTTTCTTTAAATTTTAATTCCACATTTACCACCCAAACACTTTCTGAATTGATTTAATACCTGAATCAATGCCGCTTCCGATATCGTTTATGCTCTTTTCGATTTCATTCATAAACTACCATCCCTATTGTTTAAATATTGTTAAATCCAACTGAACTGTCTTATCTTTCGAATTCAACTGGATTGTAATCCCATAAATTGAGCCACTAGAGTAATCTAATATTATTCGACAGGTCGTATCTTCTGGCATATCGTACTTATTTTTAAGATATTTATAGAGGTCAGAATGATTTTCAGGCTGGTAGATAATATCGCTCAATTCAGTTTCAGCACTCTTAAAGGTTTCTTTTATATTCAAGGAAGCGAAATAATCTCTTTGTACTACCAAATTAAGAATTTCTTCGTCAAACAAAGGTTCTAACTTCGATTCGTACTGTAATCTCTCATTAGAGTAAGTAACAGGAACTGTTTCTTTATTATCCCCAATTTTTATTGTATAGTCACCCTTAATTTCAGATTGGCTAGTATCTAAGAATACTTTATAATCCTTTACTACGTTTCCACTCTCTATATAAATACTATTTTTGTAAAGCTTTAATCCATTAAACTCCTTCTTGTCTTGCTCTAAAAATTTAAACATGGGCTCAAACGTTTTTTCAAATTCGTACTGTTTTTTTGTTCTATTTTTAGGGATTGTTTCACCACCCAAACTACATCCATTTAGAGCAAAAAGTGTTAAGAGCATTAACATTACACTAACAACCAAAAATAAGCATTTATTTTTTTTCATCTCTTTCCTCCTGTATAGCGGAATCTAAGCTTATTATATCATGAATGTAAAAAAATTCTTGTCATGAACCGACCCTCAAAACTTAACCAAAAAATCTAATGCTTTTAATGACCGTACTTGAGCAGTATTTTGTTTGCAAAAAATTTTCTATAAAATCCCTTTTACACTATCTTTTCAATAATTCCTACAACAGGAATCAAAGAAATACCTACAAAATCTGATTCTAAGGGGCTATCCCATCTTTTTCATTCATTTAGACTAACTGCGATTGAATTACATCTTATTGCTTCTTTTTTCATCTAGTTTAACACTCTAGAATTAGCTTCAATGCATGTTCCTAACATATAAAAAAGCCCTGTCCCAAGACAAGGCTTTGAGTTCCTTCACTTTGCCGATTGCAGGGTTTGAACCTGTGACCTAGGCTTTACGAGTGCCTTGCTCTACCAACTGAGCTAAATCGGCGATTACACTTACAATATAGCACTCTGAGAATAGGCGTCAAGAAATTTTCATCTCTATAAAAAAAAGCCTGTCCTGAGACAAGGCTTTGATAACATCTATGCTAAGAACCCGCACTTTCGTAGGCATCCAATCCTCTATTCCAAAGTTGAAGGGAAATGACAAAGAAAGCAAGGGAAATCAACATCAAACCTCCGATATTAAAGATTACATCCTTGTCCTGTAAGAAATAGCTGGCAGGATAGTAGGCCGTAAAGGCAAAAGGTACGATAAAGCTAATCAACCAACGAAGAAGAGAATTGTAAATGGAAATCGGATACTTAGCAAAATCATTAAACATATAAAAAATGTAGATCATAGCTCCTGACTGCTTGGTCCAAAAAGCAATACTGGCTGTCGCAATTTTCAAAGAAGTATAAATCAAGGTCGCAAAAGGGATACAGACTAGGAAAATCAGAAATTTGGGAAGAGTCCAAGCAATACTTGATACTGTTGTCGCTAGTAAAATACCACCGACCAAGAGCTCGCCCAAGGCATCAATCTGAAAGGTCTCAACGAGTATATGGAAGAGCGGATTGATAGGACGAGTCAGATACTTGTCAAACTCCCCTTTTCGGACTAGGCGTTGCCCTAGCGCCCAGAGATTGTCAAAAAAGAGATGATCCAATCCCTTGGGAATCAAAGAAAATCCATAGATAAAGGCGATTTCTTGAAAAGTCCAACCTTCTAGGGATGGAATATGTTGAAAAATGACATTGAGAAATAAGAGGTTCAAGCCTTGAGTTAGAAAAACTCCCAGCACACCAACCACAAAATCCACCTTGTATTCCATGATTTGTTTGATGTATTGTCTGATAAAAATCAGATGCATGCGTTGATATTTTTTCATACTAACCTCCCTGAATGGTAATAAAGGACTGGACTCGTTTCCAAATCAACTGAGACAAGCCCACCATCACTAAGATCCAGAAAAACTGCAAAGCGAGTGCCTGAAGAATCTGACTAGCATCATATTTCCCAACAATAATCATAACCGGAGTATAAATCAAGGATGAAAAAGGCAGGAAGGAGAGAATATCTGAAACAACCTTTGGAAAGAAAGCCAAGGGAATCAAACTCCCAGACATAAAGGCCACTATGGAAGTCTTGAGTAGATTGGAACCCCATAGATTTTTAAACACAAAGGCTGAAAATCCAAAGCAAATATTAAAGAAAAAATTAATCAGGTAGGCCAGAGTTAAGCTAAAAAGATAAAGTACCGTTAATCCCAGCACTTCTACAATGCCTTGCCCAGATGCTATTTTCATCAGCACAATCACACTTAAAAAAGGAAGACCAACAGATATAAAAATCAACCACTTAGACCCAAGCTCGGTAAAGAGATAAGAGGCTGCAAAATGTACTGGTCGCAACAAACGCATGATGATAGAGCCATCCTTGACCTCCTCCCCAATCATAAAAGAGCTATCTGACTTGGTCAAGAGATTGGTCACAAAACTCATGATGATGTAGAGGGTGATATCTGCCATACTAAATCCCTGAATCAAGGACTCCTGCGAGGAATCAAAGACTGCCTTCCAGAGATAAAAAGCCACAAAAGCCCCCATGACATCGCCAATCCGATAGAGAAGAAAATTAACTCGATAGGTGATCAACTCCTGAATCCCTGCATTGATAAAGGGTTTATAACGTCTCCACAATTTGACCATCTTAGAGCTCCTTTCGGTAGAAGCGACGGATAATATCCTCAATATCCGTATCCACCATCTTCAAATCGCGGATTTCAAAATCAGACAGGGTTTGCTTGATAATTTCAGCTGACTGATAACGGGAACTATCAAATTCAATATTGAGGCTATGTCCTTGTCTATCAACGGTCATATCAGGCAGACCTTCATAGTGAGAAGCGAGATGACTTTGCCCTGGCACCAATTCAAAGGATAGAGTCTTCATCTTGCCAAAGGTCTCCTTGAGCTGACTCACCGTTCCATCAAAAATCTCCTGCCCCTTGTCAATCATAAAAATCCGATCACAAAGTTGCTCAATATCACTCAAATCGTGAGTGGTCAAGAGGATTGTTGTTTCTTCTTCCTGATTGATCTGGGTAATGGCCCGACGAATGTTATCCTTGACCGATACATCCAAACCTATAGTAGGCTCATCTAAAAAGAGAACCTTGGGATTGTGGAGTAAGGAAGCCGCAATGTCCGCCCGCATCCGTTGACCAAGTGAAAGAGTCCGCACGGGGTCTTTGATAAAATCCTTCAAATCCAAGACTTCATTCAAAAAATCCATGCGCTTATGAAAGAGCGAATCTGGCACATCATAAATCTCTTTCAAAACCGTGTAGGTCTCTTGTAGAGCCAAATCCCACCATAGCTGGGTGCGTTGTCCAAAGACCACTCCAATATCCTTGACATAATCTTGGCGATTGTCCTGGGGAATCTTGCCATTAATCCGACAAAAACCAGATGTTGGTTTCAAAATCCCGGTCAGCATTTTGATGGTTGTCGACTTCCCAGCACCATTAGCACCAATAAAACCTAAAATCTGCCCCTTTGGCACCTCAAAGGTCAAATCCTTAACCGCTTCAAAGGTCTGCTTTTCAGGATGAATAAAGGAACGTAATGCTCCCTTCAAGCCTGGCTCCTTGACAGTCTTTACAAAATTTTTCTGAAGATGTTCCACTTCTATCATTGCCATAAATCTCTCCCTAGCGCAAGGAATAGCAACATTGTATTTTTGACTACAAATATTCTAAGTCCTTACTTTTACTCCTTCTACATTTTATTCTTACAGAAGGCTTTATACCAACCTATTATAGTCCAATAAAAAAAGGAATGCAAGCGTTTGCCCAAAATTTATAAAATTAGAGATTCCTCTCTTAAAATAATACTTTTATTCAAAAATTCTGGTCTAACCGTTTCCTTAAAACACCAAAAAACCCACCCAATGGGCAGGTTTCATCTTTATTATTCAGCTAGATTAAGCTTTACCTTCTGAACCGAATACGTCGATACGTTCTTCAACTGATGCTTGGATAGCTTTTACACCGTCAGCCAAGAATTTACGTGGGTCGAAGAGTTTTTTCTTGTCGTATTCTGCTTCGTTTGCTTCGTAGTCACGAGCAAATTTACGAGTTGCGTTAGCGAATGCGATTTGGCATTCAGTGTTAACGTTAACTTTCGCAACACCAAGTTTGATAGCTGCTTGGATTTGCTCATCAGGAATACCTGATCCACCGTGCAATACGATTGGGAATCCTGGTACAGCTTCAGTCAATTTTTGCAAGTGATCAAGGTGAAGACCTTTCCAGTTTTCTGGGTAAGGACCGTGGATGTTACCGATACCAGCTGCCAAGAAGTCGATACCAGTTTCAACCATTGCTTTAGCGTCTTCGATTGGAGCCAATTCACCATCACCGATGATTCCGTCTTCTTCACCACCGATAGTACCAACTTCAGCTTCCACTGATACACCATTTGCATGAGCAAATTCTACAACTTTACGAGCTTTTTCAAGGTTTTCTTCAACTGGAAGGTGTGAACCATCAAACATAACTGAAGTATAACCAACTCGGATACACTCAAGTGCATCTTCGTAGTGACCGTGGTCAAGGTGGATAGCTACTGGTACAGTGATACCCATTGATTCAACAAGGTTAGCGATCAAGTTGCGAGCAACTTTGTAACCACCCATGTATTTAGCAGCACCCATTGAAGTTTGGATCAAAACTGGAGCTTTTTTAGCTTCTGCTGCGCGCAAGATAGCTTGAGTCCACTCAAGGTTGTTTGTGTTAAATCCACCAACTGCATAACCGTTGTCACGAGCTGCTTGGACAAATTTTTCTGCTGAAACGATTGCCATTTTATCAGGCCTCCTGTATATTTTTATGGGTCATCCCATTTACATTGTTCATTTTATCACTTTTTGACAAAAAAATCTAGTTTTTCCCGCAGTTTCGATTGAATTTCTTCTAGCTTCATCTATGTAAACCCTTTCTCTCCCTAGTCTTGGGCGACTTTTGGAAAAGCTATGAAGAAGGTCAAACGATTCTCTTGCATTTCAAAACGATAAGCTAATTTTTCATGTTCCAATAGACTCTTGACTACAAAGAGCCCCATCCCTGACCCCTTGGCCTTGCGACTAGCATTATCAGAAAAAGACTGGGCTAGTTTTTCTTGTTCTTCTGGACTGCAGCTATTTTCTATAAAAAGTTCCCCTTTTCTCTCTCCAATACGAACCAAACCACCCGGAGCAGAATGCTTGATGGCATTGCTGATGAGGTTAGACAGAATCAATTTCATGACAGATGGGTTTAGATAGGCCTGCTGATGGGTCAAACTATTGTCTATCTGGAGCTCTCTTTCCTTGGCTAGCAAGGCATAATCCTTAACCAGACTTTGTGTCATCTGGTGTAGATCAATTTGTTCCCTATCATCTCGTAATTCCTGCACAGATGAGAGAGAAAGTATCTGGAGAACATGGTGATTAAGCTCATCCACAATTCCTAAGGCAACTCTCAGATAGTGGTCTCTGTCCTTATAACGACCGACATTTTCTTTCATATTTTCAATCAAGATTTTGAGACTAGCCAGTGGTGTTTTCAATTCATGAGAAGCCCCTCGCAGAAATTCAACCTTCATCTTTTCCAGCTGGAGAATGGCTTCATTCTTGTCATGCAAGTCCGCAATGACAGTTAAGAGGTGCTGATAGAGGCTATTGATTTGTTCCTTGAGATCACCAATCTCATCCTTAGAATCCACGCGCAATCGCACTTGGGCATCCAAATCCATCATCCGACGGGTTACCCGCTTGATTTCCAAAATCGGAGCAACAATGGTCCGAGCATAGATGTAGGCCACCAAAAGGGAAATCAGAAAGGATGCCAGCAAGGTGTAGGGGAGAAATTGGAGACTGATTTGCTCTGCTTCCTTTTGCAAATCCATAGAAGCTAGAAACTGGAGAGTCATGATGCCACCGTCTTGCGTTTTAACCTCCCGCTCCTCGATAAAGAGAGAGGTTGTCTGGCTGTCCGTATCCAGAGGAAGGCTGTCCTGAACTTCTAACTTGTCCTCGGTCATCTCGCCCTTGACAGCCCCCTTGATATCACTGGTCTGGGAATATAGGTCTAAGACTTGCTCGATACTCTGCCTATCTTTCCCTTCTAGGGACTGGGCAATGGCTGTCGCTTTTTGACCAATGGTTTCCTGACGATGGCTCAGATAAGTCGAGGGAAAAAGAAAATAAATGGCTAAATGAAGGCAAATAACTAGAACACTAAAAATCGAGAAGGTGTAGATAAATATCTTTGTAAATAAACCTGTTCGTTTCATTTTCGCTCCAATTTATAACCAACATTGCGCACAGTGAGGATACAGTCCAAGTCTAGCTTTTTCCGCAATTCCTTGATATACACATCAATGACACGGTCAAAGGGAACCTCATCTGTCGCTTTCCAGACGGCATCGATTATCTGAGATCGGGTCAAGGCCCGTCCTTCATTCTTCACCAGATAGTCCAGAATTTCCAACTCTTTGGCATTGATGGCTACTTCCTCTCCTGCTAGACTGGCACTGTAGCTCTCAAAGTCCACTTGGGTATCCTTATAGGAGAAGATTCGTCCCGTATTGTAGTAACGCTTGAAAATCGCGTCCACCCTTACTTTTAAGAGGGAGAGGGAGAAGGGCTTTTCCAGATAGCCATCTGCCAGAGAAGCAAAAGCACTCATCTTGTATTCCTCATCCTGAAAAGCTGTCAACATCAAGACAGGGACTTGGCTGGTTTTGCGAATCTCAGCTAGGACTTCTAGCCCATTGAGCTTGGGCATCTGGATATCCAGTAAAACTAAGGCCACCTCATAGCTGGAAAATTGCTCCAGAGCTTCCTGACCGTCCACCGCCTCAATGGTTTCATAACCACAATCCGTCAAATAGTCACTGACCCCCTCACGGATCATCTCTTCATCTTCTACAATTAAAATTTTCATACTTTAACTGCTCTCTTTTTTTATTTTTCTTAGAATAAATACCTACTCTATTTATTATAGCCTCTTATTGGTCTTTTGTCTTTAAGAAACTTGCTACTAGATAAAACAAAGAGAGCCTATCGCTCTCTCTGCTCACATTTCACTCCCTATGGAATGAAAATTATTTAGTTGCTTTTGAAAATGTTACAACGTAGTTATAATCTTTCCCATTAGCTTGATAGACATAGTCCTCTTTGAAAGTATAGCCACGTTTGCTCAACTCTTCTTTCTTAGCATCAACTTGGCTCTTGACCGCTGCTTTCACCTGTTCAGTTGATAAACCCTCCGCGATTTCAAGAGAAGTTCCATTGATATCTCCTAGGAAACCTGCAATATCTTTCATTTTATCAAAGTTATAAAAAACATTGACTTTGACCTTTTGAGGAGCTGGCTGTTCTAGACTTCTACGATTTCTGCTAGAGCGTGGTTGAACTGCTGGAGCCATTCTGAAACCTGAAGTTCCTGTAGCCTCCTTAGTGAATGTGACAACGTAGTTATAATCTTTCCCATTGTTTTTATAGAGATAGTCTTCTTTAACAGTATAACCACGTTTACGTAATTCCTCTTTCTTGGCATCAACTTGGTTCTTGACTGCTGCTTTTACTTGATCATCTGTTGAACCTTCCGCGATTTCAATAGGAGTTCCATTGATATCTCCCAGAAAACCTGCAATATCTTTCATTTTATCAAAGTTATAAAATACATTTACTTTGACCTTTTGAGGAGCTGGCTGTTCTAGACTTCTACGATTTCTACTAGCCCGTGGTTGAACTGCTGGAGCCATTCTGAAACCTGAAGTTCCTGTAGCCTCCTTAGTGAATGTAACAACGTAGTTATAATTTTTCACAGTAGTATCTTGTTCAAAAATAATGTCATTTTTAACATAATACCCTCTAGCAGCTAAGTCTTTTATCTTGGCTTGAATTTTTTCTTTTACTAATTCTTTTGCCTGTGCTTCACTCGTTCCAGCAGGAATTGTAACAGTGTTATCTTCTCCTGGGTCAGATAGGAAACCATGAATATCTGGCATTCCAGCGAAGTTATAGCTAATATTTACAGTTCCATCTGGTTCTGATGTTGAACGTGCTACTCTTCTTGCTCTTGCTTGAACTGATGGAGCATTTCTAAAACTTGAAGTCCCTGATGATGTTGTTTCTGGTTGTGGTTGTGCTGTTGGTGCTGATGAGTTATCTGTCCCTTCTGCTGAGGCTGGTTGCGTTGCTCCTGAAGGTGCTTCTCCTGAACCATGTCCTATTGCTGTACTACCACCTTCAATCGTAGTTCCATCATTACGTCCATTTGATAAATTATCTTTATCAAAATTTGGTTTTGTATATTTTTCACCAGATATTTCAAGAGAATTAATTATATTTTGATGTTTTTCTGTAAGTATTAATGCCTCTTCTTCATCTTTAGCATTTTTAATGTCATCTACTGCATTCTTTCTTAACTCATATAATTTTTCTTTTAATTTTTCTTTTTCATCTGGATTTTCAATCTTTTCAATTTCCGCTAGTTTAATATTAACAACTGCATCAATATTTTCTCTTATGCTATCCTGTTTAGTTTCCTCTAATAACTTTTCTTCTTCAGTTTTCGGTTCTGGAGTTACTGGCTTCTCTTCTTTCGGCGCTGGTGTCGATGGTTCTTCCGCTTTTGGCGCTGGTGTCGATGGAGTCTCTTCTTTTGGAGCTGGTGTCGATGGTTCTTCCGCTTTTGGCGCTGGTGTTGCTGGAGTCTCTTCTTTCGGTGCCGGTGTCGATGGAGTCTCTTCTTTCGGCGCTGGTGTCGATGGAGTCTCTTCTTTCGGTGCCGGTGTCACTGGCTCTTCCGCTTTTGGCGCTGGTGTTGCTGGAGTCTCTGCTTTCGGCGCTGGTGTCGATGGCTCTTCCACTTTTGGCGCTGGTGTCGATGGAGTCTCTTCTTTCGGTGCCGGTGTTGCTGGAGTCTCTTCTTTCGGCGCCGGTGTCGATGGAGTCTCTTCTTTCGGCGCTGGTGTCGATGGAGTCTCTTCTTTTGGAGCTGGTGTCACTGGCTCTTCCGCTTTTGGCGCTGGTGTCGATGGAGTCTCTTCTTTCGGTGCCGGTGTCACTGGCTCTTCCGCTTTTGGCGCTGGTGTTGCTGGAGTCTCTGCTTTTGGCGCTGGTGTCGATGGTTCTTCCGCTTTTGGCGCTGGTGTTGCTGGAGTCTCTGCTTTCGGTGCCGGTGTCGATGGAGTCTCTTCTTTCGGCGCTGGTGTCGATGGAGTCTCTTCTTTCGGTGCCGGTGTCACTGGCTCTTCCGCTTTTGGCGCTGGTGTTGCTGGAGTCTCTGCTTTCGGCGCTGGTGTCACTGGCTCTTCCACTTTTGGCGCTGGTGTCGATGGCTCTTCCGCTTTCGGTGCTGGTGTCGATGGCTCTTCCACTTTTGGCGCTGGTGTCGATGGAGTCTCTTCTTTCGGTGCCGGTGTCACTGGCTCTTCCGCTTTTGGCGCTGGTGTTGCTGGAGTCTCTGCTTTCGGCGCTGGTGTCGATGGCTCTTCCACTTTTGGCGCTGGTGTCGATGGAGTCTCTGCTTTCGGTGCCGGTGTCGATGGAGTCTCTGCTTTCGGTGCCGGTGTTGCTGGAGTCTCTTCTTTCGGCGCTGGTGTCGATGGAGTCTCTGCTTTCGGCGCTGGTGTCGATGGAGTCTCTTCTTTTGGAGCTGGTGTCACTGGCTCTTCCGCTTTTGGCGCTGGTGTCGATGGAGTCTCTGCTTTCGGTGCCGGTGTCACTGGCTCTTCCGCTTTTGGCGCTGGTGTTGCTGGAGTCTCTGCTTTTGGCGCTGGTGTTGCTGGAGTCTCTGCTTTCGGCGCTGGTGTCGATGGAGTCTCTTCTTTTGGAGCTGGTGTCGATGGTTCTTCCGCTTTTGGCGCTGGTGTCGATGGAGTCTCTGCTTTCGGTGCCGGTGTCACTGGCTCTTCCGCTTTTGGCGCAACTAAGACTGAGGTTTCTGATTTCGGTGCTGATACTGCTGGTGTTTCCACAACTACTGGTGTCGTTTGTTTAACAGTAGTAGTTTGCTCTCCAGTTACAGTATCTGTCTTTGTTTCAACTTCATAACTTTGACGGCTACCAGAATTATCAATCGACACTTGCTGTCTTTTTACTTCTGTATTTCCATCTTTTAGAAAAGCTTCTTCGCTAAAATACAATTTATTATTAGCAAAAATCAAATCTCTATTTGCAATACGATTTATCTCAACCAAACTATCAACAGATAGCCCCGTTGCCCCACTAATAGCACTCAGTGTATCTCCCCACTTAATTGTGTAGTGTGATAAATTGTTTATATTTTGAATATCAGCTTTTACTTCTGCAACTGTTCTGGCTACCCAGACACCATCTTGTTCATTAGCTGATACAGTTGGAGCTAAAAAGCCCAGACCTAGTAGAATCACACCTGTCGCAACAATTGCACCAGTTCTCAATTTTCTAAAACCACGGAGGGACAAGCTTCCTCTAACATTTGTTTGTCTCATAATGTTTATTTTTCCTCACTATTCTATATTTTCCAAAGTATACCCTGCCTAGGTCTACTAGCCTATGTTTGCGATATGGATAGGCTTCTACAGATTTATCTATCTATTTTCAAGATAAGATTTCTATAGATTTTTATGCACAATTCCATATATAAGTTGTGAAACCCCTTTCTAATAAATTCCATAACTTTAGTATATCATATTTAAGTACTAAAGTACAAGGAAAGCAACTGAAAGCAATGATTTTCACCACTGCTTTCAGCTCTATTTTGTATTGTTAAATAGCCATTCTCTATCCACCATTCTTGAATAGAAAAACAAGATGCTTTCTCTATTTCCAGAATCATTTTTTCAAACTTATTCACCATCCAGCAAGAGTTCTTTTGGCTGCTTTCTAAGGAGATTGCTTGAAGCAAGCGCCATAACTAGAACCACTAGAACCAAGGCAAGGACAAAGACGATGATAAAATCTGATGTCTGAATAGAAATGTCTAGGCTCGATAAGGTCTTGCTAAAGCCATCTACTTCTGCACCTCCACCAAGGTTAGAGGCTTGAGCAGCTTTGCTAGCCTGTTTGGCAACACCAGAAGTTACATTGGCAAGAACAGTGTTCCCGATTGCACGCGCTGTGTAGCTGGCTAAGAAATAAGCAGAAACAAGAGCAGGGACGGCAATCAAGATGGATTCTGTGATAAATTGACCCAAGATACTTGCCTGCTTGAGACCGATAGAGAGGAG
The DNA here is from genome assembly GCF_046352925.1 of Streptococcus sp. KHUD_011. Classification (GTDB taxonomy): domain Bacteria; phylum Bacillota; class Bacilli; order Lactobacillales; family Streptococcaceae; genus Streptococcus. The sequence goes on from NZ_CP157578.1 coordinate 1,379,815, forward strand.
AATTCCCACTTCCTTGCGTCGAGCGTTAATCCAAAGACTAAGCAAGAGGGCAAGGAGAAGGACTGAGAAGCTCAAGCTACCCCAGAAGAGGAGGTTGGCCATCTTGTACATACCAGAGATGGATTGCTCAAGAGCTGGGTAGTTAGATGAGCTCTTAACGAGTGTATAGCTCTTCCAGTTGATACCGCTGATACCATTCAACTCTTTCATAACATCATCCAAGTTCTTGTCCGCTGTTACAAAGAAGGTTGCGTCCCCATAAATAGCTGTGTCTTCTGTGTATCCATAAAGTTTTGCAGCAGTGTGAATGTCTGTAATAGCTGTATTTTCATAGAGTTCTTGTGAGTAAGTCACTGCCGACTTATTGTGACCATCAAAGAGTCCCTTGATTGTCACTTCAACTGTTTCCTTAGCACCTTTTTCATTGTCTGCGTCGTAGACATTGGAGTCCAGTTTAACCTTGTCCCCTACTTTCCAGCCGTGTTTGGCTGCCAAGTCCTTGTGCAGGAGGATCTTGTCCTTGTCGTCGTTGGTTAGGTGCTCACCTTCGACCAACTTATAAGAACCAGAGACAAACTTGTCTTCTTTAGAGGAGTCATTGACACCTGTAATCATCAAGCTACTTCCAAAATGTTTGGCACGGTCAGGTGTCAGATTTTTCTTGGTATCTGGCGTTTCGATGAGTTCATAGCCAGTCAAATCCCCAATAGCGTTGATGCGTTTAACATAAGACTCGATGGCCTTGTTTTCGGTGATTTTTTTGATATCCTCACCCTTGATATTCCCAGCACCACGTGGCGTTCCTTGATTAACGCGACGATTGATTTGCATGGAGAAGCTATTGGTGATATTTTTAAAGGTCTCCTGAGAAGCCTTGGCAGTAGCTCCCTTAATCGACAAGCCGACCAAACTCAAGCTAGCCATGAGGAGAATAATCAGGAAGATGACAATCGATTTGAAAAACTTCCTTGTAACATAGGCAAATGCGTTGTGTAACATAGGTTTCCTTTCTAGATTTTGTTTTATAATCCTATCAAAACAAGCTTAAATTATTTACTAGTATTGCGAGTTTCAGTCAGTTTCTTATCCTTCAACTCAAGTGTAATATCTGACGCTTGTGCCACTTCTTTACTGTGGGTTACGACAATGACACATTTACCTGTTTTCTGGGCAAGTGATTTGAGCAGTTCGACAATATCTCCAGCAGTCTTAGGATCCAAATTTCCTGTTGGCTCATCAGCTAGAATAACTGGAGCTTCTGAGACCAAACTGCGAGCAATGGCAACACGTTGTTGTTGACCACCTGATAACTGGAGAACATTCCGCTTGATCTGGCTTTCATCCAAACCAAGCTCAAGCAGTGTATCCTTGCTTGCCTTTTTATTGACCAAGCGGATATTTTCCAGTGGAGAAAGATAATCTATCAAATTATAATTTTGAAAGACCAGGGAAATATGGTGCATACGATGGTAAGAATAGCCCTTCTTACGAATGTCCTCTCCTTGGAAAAGGATAGAACCTTCAACAGGACTGTCTAGACCAGCAAGGAGGGACAAGAGAGTGGATTTTCCTGCTCCTGACTCACCAATAATACTGTAAAATTTCCCGGGTTCAAAATTATAATTGATCTGATATAGGACTGCTTCAGCAGTGTTCTTATAACGGTAGGTAACATCTTGTAATTGTAATAAAGTCATGATTTCTCCTTCTTAACTAATAGATGATAAAATTTCTTTAGGTGATTTTCTAAATAAGAATAGGAAACAAAGGGCTACAGATAAGCAACTAATCAACAACAGAAAGACATAGGATTCTGCAAAAGATAGGATGCTGGCTGATAAACCGCTTGCTTTGGCTAGCGTATCTTGTAGGGCTGCCTGATCTCCACTTGCTAGTAGAGTTTGGAGTAGATAGGATGTGATGGCATTTCCTGCAACAAATGCTGGAAGCAAAGCTCCAAGCGACACCAAAACTACCTCTAAACAGAATTGTAGGAAGATCGAGCTCTTGCCTTTCCCAAGTGCAAGTAAAATTCCCACTTCGTAGACCCTTTCTCTCAACCAGAGAGACAAAACAAGAATTAAGGCCCCTGCTCCTGCTATCAACATCCCATAAAGGAAGATGGTTAGGAAGGTTTGGAAGGTTGCAACTGAGTCTTTGATTTGTTCAAAGGCCTTGTTTTCCTTCTCAACTTGGTAGCCTTGATTTTCCAAGGCCAAGTTTTCCACCTGCTTCATGAGTCCGTCCATTTCCTTAGGATTTTCTACATAGAAGCGCGCTGCACTGACTTGAGCTTCACTATTTCCCAGAAGGGTCTGGCTACTTTCATAGTCTGTAAAGACCTGATTTTCACTGAAGTCAGAAGACAAACCTGTAAATTTCTCTTGTTTCTTACCAGCAAAAATGCCGACAATCTCAAACTCTACTATTTGCCCTTTACCAGATTCGGACTGACCAGCATCCAAGCCAATCTTGTCATGAAGAGAAAGACCGTTCTTCTTGGCCAACTCTTCGTGGATAAGGATTTTCTTGGAATCTCCTTTTTGGAGGTGTCGACCTTCTTTTAGGTTGAAAGCCGAGCTAGTAAAGGTCACATCTTTGGATGAATCCTCAAGAGCCGTTAAGCTAACCAAGTTCTTGTCCGCAGCTGACAAGTCATCACGTTCTACGCTCTGCTCACCAGTCACTACTTCCTTGTCTTTCAGTTTTGCGACCGTCTCAAGTTCAGGAGAGACATTTTCCAGCCCCTTAATCTTGCTCACGGATGATAAGTCCGACAACTTAAAAGTCTGTCCATTTTCTATCTTCTTAATAGAAAAAGATGTGTTGAGCGATTTGTAAAGATTGGTTTCCACTGTTTTGTTGGACTTCATCAGAGTCAAACAGGCTGAAATTCCAGCCAATAGGACCAATAAAATCAGAAATAAAATAAAACTTCTCAGTCGTTTTCTACTGACATAAGCCCAAGCTCTTTGGATCGGATTCATTTGTCACCTCCATATTTGTAAGACTATTATAAAATCCAAATATGAAATGTTTATGAAATCCAAAAAAAGAGCAAAAATTTTTTGCTCTACGTAAATTAGATAAAAAAAGAGCTAGCCTCAGCTAACTCTTATCCTATGCGGAGAGAGGGACTTGAACCCTCACGACCTAAAGCGGTCACAGGATCCTTAGTCCTGCGCGTCTGCCAATTCCGCCATCCCCGCGTCGATTACTTTACTAGTATATCAACTTTTGGGATGCTTGTCAACACTTTTTTTCAATTTTTTTCATTTCATCAACCAAATTACTCAGAAAGTTCATTTAGATTTTCATCTACTAACTTAGCTCCAAGTGTGTTTTTGAAATGACCTAGGGCAAATTGATGATTTTCAGGCCAGATGGAAGCAACGGCTGGTTTAACAATCTCGATGTCATACCCTAGATTATAGGCATCTATAGCTGTATGCAGGACACAGATATCCGTCAAGACTCCTGTTAAGATAACTGTTGAAATTCTACGCTCTCTCAAGCGGATATCCAGGTCAGTCCCTGAAAATGCTGAGTAATGGCGTTTATCCATCCAAAAGACACGACTGTCTGAACCATGCTCTTGATAAAAGGTTCCCAAATCTCCGTATAAATTACGCCCACTAGTCCCAATCAAATTATGAGGAGGAAATAATTTACTTTCTGGATGGAAACAATCGTTTTCTTCATGAGCATCGATGGTAAAGAAGATGTAATCTCCTCTTTCAAAAGCCAACCGAGTCACCTTGCCAATGGCATCTGAAATTGCCTGAGCTGGAGCACCTGCTGTCAATTTTCCACTATCAGCCACAAAATCTTCTGTATAATCAATCGAAATCAAAGCCTTAGTCATTAGTAATCTCTTTTCTTCACTTCTTCAAAAATATCTGAAATCAAGACCTTAAGGTAGGTTCCCTTCATTCCAAGTGAGCGACTTTCAATAATCCCAGCAGACTCAAGTTTACGAAGAGCATTAACGATCACAGAACGGGTAATACCGATACGGTCTGCAATCACTGACGCAGTCAACTGTCCCTCATTTCCGTTTAACTCCCCTAAAATTGCTGAAACAGCACGGAGTTCTGAATAAGAAAGGGTATTGACCGCCATGGTAACAGCAGTACGGCGACGGATATTTTTCTCATCCTCTTCACGTTGGAAGTTGAGAAGCTGAATCCCAACAACGGTACTGGCAATCTCAACAAGGATCAAGTCCTCATCTTCGAATTTCTTATCATTGCGCCAAATAATCAAAGAACCTAAACGAATCCCTGACACATGAATCGGTGCAATAGTCGTCAAGCCATCAGGAAAGTCGGCACGACTTTCCACAGGGAAAATACTTAAATCATGATCAACTGTCAGATTGGCTTCTGTATCGTAGATCATGTTCGCACCTTGAATGTAATCATCCGGGAAAATTTTAGTCTGGAAGAATTGCTCTACACGATCTGTATTGGTTTTGTAACGCATAAAATAGCCAAGGAGACGTCCCTTGCTATTAACGATACAGGCGTTACAGTCAATAATATCAGCCAATTGACGGGTAATCGCATTGTAGGGAAGTTCTTCCTGCAACTGCTCGTCTGAGCGCTTCAGGATAGAAGTAATTTTTCTAGTTTTTTCTAATAAATGTGCCATTTTTCACCTCGAATTTAATCGCTATCATTATAACATAAACAGCTTGAATTTTCAATTATTATCTGAAAATTGCTTATTTAATTGCAATTTGAAAAAACAAGAATATTTTTAATTAAATTGCTTCTTTTCTATTGACAAGCTCCCTATTTTTGTGTATTATAATATCACAAGAAGATAATATATCTATTTATTTATCTTTCTTTTCCATTCGGTCTCCTTATATAAAAAAGCGATTCATTTTGAACCGCTTTTTCTTATTTATCGCCCTTGTTACGAATAACAAATCCTGTTTGCTTTTCACTTGAAGTATTGCGTGGTTTTTTATTGTCTTTATTACGGTAACGTCTGTCTTTATCAAAACGATCATTGCCACGACTTCCTTTTTTGAAATCATCACGACGACCACCACGACGGTTGTCTCCACGGCGATTATCACGACGGTCATCTCCACGACGACCTCCCTTACCTTTACCACCGAAGCCATTACCTGATGGTTTAAACGGTAGTGGTTTTTCACGCGCAATCTCTACCTCAGGAAGGCTATCTGGATCTTGAACAGTCAGACTCAAGATATACATTGCCAATTCTTCTGGAGTAAATTCGGCAGCTAGCTTACGAGCATCCTTACCAAATTTCTCAAAGTTGGCACGGATAGTCTCATCTGCAAAATCACGTTCGATTTTCTTGAGAGCTACGTGTTTTTTTGCTTGGAAGGCTTCTTCTGCACTTGCAGGTTTGAGACCTTTCATGCGTTTCTTAGTCAAGTTTTCAATGATTTGGAGGTAGCCCATTTCATTTGGTGATACGAAAGTAATAGACTGACCTGACTTACCAGCACGACCTGTACGACCAATACGGTGAACATAACTTTCAGGATCTTGTGGAATATCGTAGTTATAGACATGGGTCACACCTGAAATATCCAACCCACGCGCTGCAACGTCTGTCGCAACCAAAACATCGAGATTACCATTTTTGAAGTCACGAAGGACACGAAGACGTTTGTTTTGGTCCAAATCACCATGAATTCCTTCTGCACGGAAGCCACGGATTTTCAAACCACGAGTCAATTCATCTACACGACGTTTTGTACGACCAAATACGATAGCAAGCTCAGGCTGTTCCACATCCATGAGACGAGTCATGGTATCAAACTTTTCTTGTTCTTTAACACGAATATAGTATTGGTCAACCAATTCTGTTGTCAATTCCTTAGCAGCAATCTTGACATGCTCAGGTTCTTTCATAAACTGAACACCGATACGTTTGATGGCATCTGGCATAGTTGCTGAGAAAAGCAAAGTTTGACGGTTTTCAGGGACACGAGAAATGATGGCCTCGATATCTTCTAGGAAGCCCATATTGAGCATTTCATCCGCTTCGTCAAGGATAAGAGTTTCAATATCTTGTAATTTCAAGGCCTTGCGTTTAATCAAGTCCAAGAGGCGACCTGGAGTTCCCACCACGATATGGGCACCAGATTTAAGAGCCTTAATTTGTTTTTCAATGCTTGATCCGCCATATACTGAGCGGACTTTGACTCCCTTACTACGACCAAAGCGGAAAAGTTCTTCTTGACTTTGGACAGCAAGTTCACGAGTTGGAGCGATGACCAAGGCTTGGATGGTTGCTTCTTCTGTACGGATTTTTTCAAGGGTAGGCAAGCCAAAGGCTGCAGTTTTTCCTGTACCAGTCTGAGCTTGACCGATAACGTCCTTGCCTTCAAGGGCCAAGGGAATGGTTTGTTCTTGGATCGGACTGGCTTCTACAAAACCAGCTTTTTCAATCTCTGCTAGCAAATCAGCAGACAAGTTTAATTCATTAAATTTCACGATATTCTTCTTTCTAAAGGTGGTGCGAAGCCACCCTATAGGGCTTAGTTTATACTTTTCTTTTTATGACGTATTTTCATATACTGGATATAAAATCGTGTTGCTTCTTTTCCACAAAAGAAAAGTACTGTTTTCTTTGCAACCTATCTAGTATAACACAAGAGAGAAGCAAAAGATAGCCCAATCTATCGATAAACTCATGTAAACGATTTTTCAGAGAAAATAAGGATGAAATTTCCACTATTTCATAAACTTTTTTAAAGCGTAGCAGAATTGTGCAAAAGTTTTTTTCTTATGCTAGAATGAAATTCGAATAGGAGGAACTCTAAATGTTAACTTATGATTTAATCGTTATCGGATTTGGTAAAGCTGGTAAAACACTAGCAGGTAAATTGGCTTCAGCTGGTAAAAAAGTTGCCCTCGTTGAACGTAGCAAAGCTATGTACGGTGGAACTTGTATCAACATCGGTTGTATCCCAACTAAAACTTTGCTGGTTGCTGCTGAGAAAGACTTGTCTTTTGAAGAAGTGATTGCTACCAAAAACACTATCACTAGTCGCCTCAACGGTAAAAACTATGCGACTGTTGCTGGTACAGGCGTCGATATCTTTGATGCGGAAGCTCACTTCCTTTCAAATAAAGTCATCGAAATCCAAGCTGGTGATGAAAAGAAAGAACTGACTGCTGAAACAATCGTCATCAACACTGGTGCTGTTTCAAACGTCTTGCCAATCCCTGGACTTGCTACAAGCAAAAACGTCTTTGACTCAACAGGTATCCAAAACTTGGACAAATTACCTGAAAACCTTGGAGTCCTTGGTGGTGGAAATATCGGTCTTGAATTTGCCGGCCTATACAACAAACTTGGAAGCAAGGTTACAGTCCTAGATGCCTTGGATACTTTCCTTCCTCGTGCAGAACCTTCCATTGCAGCTCTTGCTAAACAATATATGGAAGAAGACGGTATTGAATTGCTTCAAAATATCCGTACTACTGAAATCAAAAACGACGGTGACCAAGTGCTCGTTGTGACTGAAAACGAAACTTACCGTTTCGATGCCCTTCTTTACGCAACTGGACGCAAACCAAATGTAGAACCACTTCAACTTGAAAATACAGATATTGAACTAACTGAACGTGGTGCTATTAAAGTAGACAAACATTGTCAAACAAACGTTCCTGGTGTATTTGCGGTTGGGGATGTCAACGGTGGACTTCAATTTACTTACATTTCACTTGATGACTTCCGTGTTGTTTACAGCTACCTTGCTGGAGATGGCAGCTACACGCTTGAAGACCGTCTCAATGTACCAAACACCATGTTTATCACACCTGCACTTTCACAAGTTGGTTTGACTGAAAGCCAAGCAGCTGATTTGAAACTTCCATACGCCGTTAAGGAAATTCCTGTTGCAGCCATGCCTCGTGGTCACGTAAACGGAGACCTTCGTGGAGCTTTCAAAGCTGTGGTTAATACTGAAACAAAAGAAATTCTTGGAGCAAGCATCTTCTCAGAAGGTTCTCAAGAAATCATCAACATCATCACTGTTGCTATGGACAACAAGATTCCTTACACTTACTTCACAAAACAAATCTTCACTCACCCAACCTTGGCTGAGAACTTGAATGACTTGTTTGCGATTTAAGTTGAGATTTAATCGTATCGAACAGCCCTCCTTGGGCTGTTTTTACTTCTGCGAAATCTCAAATCTGTCTTTTCCCTCTTTTATGATATAATAGAAACATGAAATTAAAAACTACCTTGGGCCTTCTTGCTGGGCGTTCTTCCCACTTCGTTTTGAGCCGTCTTGGCCGTGGAAGTACGCTCCCAGGAAAAGTCGCCCTTCAATTTGATAAAGATATTTTACAAAACCTAGCTAAGAACTATGAGATTGTCGTAGTCACTGGAACCAACGGAAAAACCCTGACAACTGCCCTCACTGTCGGCATTTTAAAAGAGGTTTATGGTCAGGTTCTTACCAACCCAAGCGGTGCCAACATGATTACAGGGATTGCGACAACCTTCTTAACAGCCAAATCTTCAAAAACTGGGAAAAATATTGCCGTCTTAGAAATCGACGAGGCCAGTCTATCTCGTATCTGTGACTATATCCAGCCAAGCCTTTTTGTCATCACGAATATCTTCCGTGACCAGATGGACCGCTATGGTGAGATTTACACAACTTACAAGATGATTTTGGATGCTATTCGTAAAGTGCCTACTGCCACTGTTCTCCTTAATGGAGACAGTCCACTTTTCTACAAGCCAGCTATTCCAAATCCTGTACAGTATTTTGGTTTTGACTTGGAGAAAGGCCCAGCCCAGCTGGCTCACTATAATACAGAAGGGATTCTCTGTCCTGACTGCCAAGGCATCCTCAAATATGAGCACAATACCTATGCAAACTTGGGTGCCTATATCTGTGAAGGCTGCGGATGTAAACGTCCTGATCTCGACTATCGCTTGACAGAACTAGTTGAGTTGACCAACAATCGCTCTCGCTTTGTCATTGACGGACAAGAATACGGTATTCAAATCGGTGGTCTCTACAATATCTACAACGCCCTAGCTGCAGTTGCTATCGCCCGTTTCCTTGGTGCAGATTCCCAACTAATCAAGCAGGGATTTGACAAGAGCCGTGCAGTCTTTGGACGCCAAGAAACCTTCCATATCGGTGACAAGGAATGCACCCTCGTCTTGATTAAAAATCCAGTCGGTGCGACCCAAGCTATCGAGATGATTAAACTAGCTCCTTATCCATTTAGCCTATCTGTCCTCCTAAATGCCAACTATGCGGATGGAATTGACACCAGCTGGATCTGGGATGCTGATTTTGAACAAATCACTGACATGGACATTCCCGAAATCAACGCTGGCGGTGTTCGCCATTCTGAAATCGCACGTCGTCTACGAGTAACTGGCTATCCAGCTGATAAAATTACTGAAACAAGTAGTCTGGAGCAAGTTCTTAAGACCATTGAGAACCAAGACTGCAAGCATGCTTATATTCTAGCTACCTATACTGCTATGCTTGAATTCCGCGAACTGCTGGCTAGTCGTCAGATTGTTAGAAAGGAGATGAACTAATGGTTTATACTTCACTTTCCTCAAAAGCTGGCAATTACCCCTATCAGCTCAACATTGCCCACCTCTACGGAAATCTCATGAATACCTATGGGGACAATGGAAACATCCTCATGCTCAAGTATGTGGCTGAAAAACTGGGAGCCCATGTGACGGTTGACATCGTTTCTCTCCATGATAACTTTGATGAAAATCACTACGACATTGCCTTTTTCGGTGGTGGTCAAGACTTTGAACAGAGTATCATTGCAGACGACCTACCTGCTAAAAAAGAGAGCATTGACAACTACATCCAAAACGACGGTGTGGTTCTGGCTATCTGCGGTGGTTTCCAACTATTGGGCCAATATTATGTTGAGGCTTCTGGGAGACGTATCGAAGGTTTAGGGGTCATGGGCCACTACACCCTCAACCAGACCAATAACCGTTTTATCGGTGACATCAAGATTCATAATGAAGATTTCAATGAAACCTACTATGGATTTGAGAATCATCAGGGCCGTACCTTCCTCTCGGATGACCAAAAACCACTGGGACAGGTTGTCTATGGAAATGGAAACAATGAAAAAAAAATCGGTGAAGGGGTTCATTATAAGAATGTCTTTGGTTCCTACTTCCACGGGCCTATCCTCTCTCGTAATGCCAATCTGGCTTATCGCCTAGTCACTACTGCCCTCAAGAAGAAATATGGTCAGGACATCCAACTCCCTGCTTATAAGGACATTCTCAGCCAAGAAATCGCTGAAGAATACAGTGATGTCAAAAGCAAGGCTGACTTTTCTTAAACAAAGGAAAATGATATCAAAGAACTCCGTTATCTTGTCGGAGTTCTTTTTGTCTGTTCTTTTACCCTTCTCCCTTGCATTTTCTCTCTTTTTTTGCCAAAATAGAGGGGTAGAAAGAAGGTAGCATATGTCTAAATTACAACAAATCGTAACATATCTTGAATCAGAAAAACTAGACGTCGCTGTCGTATCTGACCCCGTCACTATCAATTACCTCACTAGCTTTTACAGTGATCCCCATGAACGCCAAATGTTCCTTTTTGTCCTAGCAGATCAGGAACCCCTCCTCTTTGTCCCAGCCCTTGAAGTGGAGCGTGCTACTAGCACTGTTTCCTTCCCAGTTGTGGGCTATGTGGATTCTGAAAATCCTTGGCAAAAAATGAAACATGCTCTTCCACAGCACGACTTCAAACGCGTTGCTGTTGAGTTTGACAATCTCATCTTGACCAAATACCATGGCTTGAAAACTGTCTTTGAGACTGCCGAATTTGAAAACCTCACTCCTCGTATCCAACGCATGCGTCTAATCAAATCAGCTGATGAAGTGCAAAAAATGATGGTTGCAGGTCTCTATGCTGATAAGGCTGTTCATGTTGGTTTTGACAATATTTCTCTTGATAAGACTGAGACAGATATCATCGCCCAAATTGACTTTGCCATGAAACGTGAAGGCTATGAAATGAGTTTTGATACCATGGTCTTGACTGGTGATAACGCAGCAAATCCACACGGCATTCCAGCAGCTAACAAGGTTGAGAATAACGCCCTTCTCCTCTTTGACCTCGGTGTCCTCGTCAACGGCTACGCGTCAGATATGACTCGTACAGTCGCTGTCGGTAAACCTGACCAATTCAAGAAAGACATTTACAACTTGACTCTTGAAGCCCAACAAGCTGCTCTTGACTTTATCAAGCCAGGTGTGACTGCCCATGAAGTGGACCGTGCTGCCCGTGAGGTCATCGAAAAAGCTGGTTACGGCGAGTACTTCAACCACCGTCTCGGCCACGGTATCGGTATGGATGTCCATGAATTCCCATCTATCATGGAAGGAAACGACATGGTCATCGAAGAAGGCATGTGCTTCTCTGTTGAACCAGGTATCTATATCCCTGGTAAAGTCGGTGTCCGTATCGAAGACTGCGGTGTTGTTACCAAGGATGGCTTTGATCTCTTTACAAACACCAGCAAAGATTTGCTTTATTTTGATTAATATTCATCTAATACTCAATGAAAATCAAAGAGCAAACTAGGAAACTAGCCTCAGGTTGCTCAAAACACTGTTTTGAGGTTGTGGATAGAACTGACGAAGTCAGTAACCATATCTACGGCAAAGCGACGTTGACACGGTTTGAAGAGATTTTCGAAGAGTATAAAATCTTCCCACAATAAAACGCATAGTATCAAGGTTTTTCAACACCTGATACTATGCGTTTTTCTTATTTGAAAGACTTTTTACTCAGCCTCTTTATACTCAATGAAAATCAAAGTGCAAACTAGGAAGCTAACCGCAGGTTGCTCAAAACACTGTTTCGAGGTTGTAGATAAGACTGATGAAGTCAGTAACCATATCTACGGCAAGGTGAAGCTGACGTGGTTTGAAGAGATTTTCGAAGAGTATTACTTAATCTTCTTAATACTTTGGCTAAGAACAAATCCTACAATCATCCCTACTATATTTTGCATGAAATTTGGTAGGATTTCTGGTAGGGCTGCTGCCCAGCCATTCATTAAAGTAGAACTCAAGGCGTAGCCCCCTACCATGGCAATCGTTGCTAAGATAAGGCCTAACCACTGAGTTTTTCCTTTAAATCCTGCGAAAAATCCTTGCAATCCATGATTGACCAAGCTAAAGAACATCCACTGAGGGTAGCCTGATAAAAGGTCAATCAAGAAACCTGCTAATCCTCCAACGACGGCTCCCTCTTTACTGCCAAAGTAAAAGGCCGTAAAGAAGATACCCGCATCTAAAAGAGTTAAAATGCCTGTCGGTGTTGGGATTTTTAGGAAATAACCTAGAACCACAGAAAGGGCGGTTAAGAGGGATACAAGGGCGATTTTAGTTGTTTTGGTTTGCTTCATATTGTCTTACTCCATATTGATCTGCTTGTGCAATGGCACGGTAAACGAAAGCCTTCGAGCTTTCTATTGCTGGTAAAAGTTCATCACCTTTGACCAAGTGACTGGCAATGCTTGAGGCAAAGGTACAACCTGCACCAGCATTTTGGCCTTGGATGACAGGATTTTCTAGGACTGTAAAGTTTTGTCCGTCATAAAAGACATCTACAGCCTTGTCCTGACTAAGGCGATTGCCTCCCTTGATAATGACTGCTGGCGCTCCTAAGTCATGCAATTTCTGAGCTGCAGTTTTCATGTCTTCCAAGGTTTTAATTTCCTGACCAGCTAGTAATTCTGCTTCAGGAAGATTAGGCGTAATCACACTGACATGAGGGAAAAAGCGAATCAACTCTTGGCAGAGTTCACTAACTGCTACGTCGTGCGTTTCCTTGCAGACCAAGACAGGATCCAGAACCACAGGCACTCCTGGGCGTTTCTTGATAAAGTCCAATGCCTTCTCAGCCACACTGACAGTAGGGAGAAGACCAATCTTAATTCCCCCAAACTCCACATCACGCAAGCTATCTAATTCATGTTGAAAAATGGTATCGTCAGTTGGAAAGACTTCAAAGCCCTTTTCCGTCAAGGCTGTCAAACAAGTCACTGCTACAAAGCCATGCAAGCCGTTCAAGGTATAGGTAGCCAAATCCGCGGACAAACCACCACCACTAAAAATATCATTTCCAGAAAGTGCTAAAATACGATTATTCTTCATAACGAATCTCCTTTAAATACAAACCATTTGGTGCTGCAGTGGGACCTGCAAGCTGCCTGTCCTTTTTCTCCAAGATGAGGTCAATCTGCTCTACTGGCATGCGGTTATTGCCGATTTTGAGCAGTGTCCCCACCATATTGCGAATCTGCTTATACAAGAAACCATTTCCTGAAAAGGTAAAAGTCAAAAACTGGCCTGTCTCATCAACCCTAAGACTAGCTTCTGTAATAGTACGAACCTTGTCCTCTACACTAGTCCCAGAGGCTGTAAAACCGGTAAAATCATGGGTTCCCTCTAGCTTTTTGATTGCAATCTGCATGCGTTCCACATCGAGTGGATAGGGAAAGTGAGTGGCATAGTGACGGCGCATAGGATTCTTGGGACGGCCCCTATCCACGATAAACTCATAGATCTTACTGTGCTTGGCATAACGGCAATGAAAATCATCCGCCACAAGCTCAATCGAAATCACATCAATATCTTCAGGGGACTGAGTGTCTAGAGCAAAACGGAGTTTCTCCTCATCCATTTGATAAGGCAGGTCAAAATGAATAACCTGTCCCAGGGCATGAACCCCACTATCTGTCCTACCAGCACCGTGAACAGTAATGGCTTCCCCTTTATTTAACCTGGTCAAGGTTTTTTCAATTTCTTCCTGAACACTACGCGCATGAGGCTGGCGCTGAAAACCAGCAAAGGCGTAACCATCATAGGAAATAGTTGCTTTATATCTCGTCATAACTTCTATTTTATCAAGAAAATAATCTGTAGACAAGGTCCTAAAATAAATACTGTATGGGTACAAAATTCCCGAAAGAAAAACTTAGGAAACCAATCCTAAGCTCTCTTTTGAAGTAGGTACATGACAAAGATAGAGGTTACAATTAACCAAGATCCTAAGATAGCAAAGACCAACATCCCATTGTGAGTTAATAAGCCAATTGCACCTAGAACGAATGGAGTCGTAAAGGCTCCGAAACTACAGCCTAAAACTGCAAATGAGGTTGCTTGATTGAGGAGTTTAGCTGGAATTCTTTCAGAGACAAGTTGAAAGACTGTCGTCAAGGCTACACTGTAGGCAAAGCCAGCCAGAATACTTCCTGCCACTACCACCCACAAGGATGGAGACAAGGCAATCACAATTTGCCCCAAGCCGAAGGTAATACCAGACCAGAGGAGCAGTTTCTCTTTAAATATTGAAATCAGGAAAGAAAAACTCACACCAGCCACAATCCCGATTAACTGCATGACACTAAGAACAAAACTAGATAACTGGGCATCTCCCAGTCCTCTTTCCACCATCAGACTTGGAATACGGATGGTAATAGCTGTATTGGTACAAACTACAACCGCCGCTTCAATAGCTAAGATAAAAATCAAGCCCTTCATTTCCCGAGTTAAGCGACTTGCTTCCTTCGTTTTTTTCTTGACTTCTTTCTTTTCTTTTCCATAAGGTACAAAGAGCAGATAAAGGATCAGAACTAAAAATCCAGCACTATAAGCTAAGAAAGTAGCTGTCCAACCAAAGGCCAACAATTGGCCGACTGCCAAGGTAATGAGAGAAGCCCCAACGACCTCTGCAGAACCGCGTAGCCCTAACATCTGAATTCTCGTTTTTCCTTGATAGCGTTCACTGATAATAGAAATGGCCTTGGCATTGATCATCCCAACACCTAAACCAAAAAGAATCCGTGTTCCAAAGACAAAAGGATAAGCTTGGTACCAAAAGGGAGCAGTTCCACTTAGTGATAAAATCAGCAATCCCAAACTGATCTGTAAGCGCTCAGGAAATATTTTTTCTAAGAAACCATTTAGTAATAACATAATCATGATTCCAAAGGAAGGCAAGCTCGCCAAGAGCTCAATTTGTTCCTTAGGATAACCTTGATAATAGTCAAACATGGCTGGCAGGGCACTCGAGATGGAAAAGGATGTAATCAAAACGAGAGAGAGAGCCAAAATACTGGCCCGTTCTAAAAATTGTTTCATGAAATCTCTTTCTATATTTCTCTTAATCTTCTACTTTTTTGATAGTTATCAAACAGGCAAGAAAAGAAGAAGCCTCTTTGGTGTATAGACTCCTTCTTAAACTAGAAAATGAATCCCTTGTGTCTTATACTCAATGAAAATCAAAGAGCAAACTAGGAAGCTAGCCGCAGGTTGCTCAAAGCACTGCTTTGAGGTTGTAGATAGAACTGACGAAGTCAGCTCAAAACATGGTTTTGAGGTTGTAGATGAAACTGACGAAGTCAGTAACTATATATACGGCAAGGCGAAACTGACGTGATTTGAAGAGATTCTCGAAGAGTATTAGGATGACTTTCTCTTGATTTGCTTAATAAAGTAGAAGATAAATCCTGCCACCATATAGGCAACAAAGATAATCAGACACCACTTGAACACGACATCCCAACCCTTGTTCACATTCAAAAAGAAGTAAGGGAAGGGACTGACCTTAGAATTAGGAACATCAAGTTTCAGTACCAAGCCATTAAAAAGAGCAAAAATCATATAAAGCAAGGGTAAAATCGTCCACACAATTGGATCCCAAATCTTGTATTGACCCTGTTTGTCAAAAAAGAGGGTATCTGCTAAAAACCAGAGGGGAACGATATAGTGGCAAAGGAAATTTTCTAGAGTATAGAAATTAGTCGCAATGGGTGCCAAGAGGAAATGGTAAATCACACAGGTAATCATGATACTCATGGTGACCCCACCTTTTAAGCGCAAGAGACTTGGTCTTTGCCAGTTTTCACCTAAACGGCTCATAACCTTTAGGAGATAGAGCGTAAAAATCGCGACTAAAAGGTTGGACAGAACCGTATAATAGAGCAACATCCCAAATCCACCATGCTTGGCGATTTCAAGATAAACTCCCGTAAAAGCCGCTAGAAACAAGAAGATACGGCTATAAAATACAAGTTTATAGTGTTTTGACATGCTTAAATTTTCTTCACAAACTCTGATTTGAGTTTCATGGCACCAAAGCCATCAATTTTACAGTCGATATTGTGGTCGCCCTCTACGATGCGGATATTTTTCACGCGCGTCCCTTGTTTCAAATCTTTTGGCGCACCTTTTACTTTCAAGTCCTTGATGAGGGTTACAGTATCACCGTCAGCCAATTTATTCCCGTTGGCATCGATAGCAACAAGGCCCTCTTCTACATCTGCAACTTCAGCAGGATTCCACTCATGAGCACACTCTGGGCAAACCAGTAGGGCACCGTCTTCGTAGACATACTCTGAGTTACATTTTGGGCAATTTGGTAGGTTGTTCATGGTTTCTCCTTATCATCATTCACTATTCTTTGAAAATCAAAATTTCTCGAACAGCAACTATTATACCTTAAAATCAGCATTTTGACAAATTTAGAAAAAAACCGATATCAATCTATCGGCTTCTCTACATTTACATTCTTTTTTCAGCTTCTGCTTTGATTTTTTCAACTACTTCTTGAATGTTCAAACCAGTTGTATCAAGGTAGACAGCATCCTCTGCTTGTTTGAGAGGTGAAGTCTCACGATGACTATCCTTGTAGTCACGCGCAGCAATTTCCTCTTTTAGGGTTTCAAGGTCTGTTTCAATTCCCTTGGCAATATTTTCCTTGTAACGGCGCTCTGCTCGTTCATCTACCGAAGCTACTAGGAAAATTTTCAATTCTGCTTGTGGCAATACAACAGTCCCAATATCGCGACCATCCATGACAATCCCACCTTGCTGGGCAATCTCTTGTTGGAGAGAAACTAGTTTCTCACGTACTTCAGGAATTGCTGCAATTGCTGAAACATGATTGGTCACTTCATTTTCACGGATAGGATGGGTAATATCCACATCCCCTACAAAGACAAGTTGTTCTCCAGTTTCTGAGCGCCCAAAACTGATTGGATGCTGGTCCAATAAGGCTAAAAGTTCCTCAATCTCTTCCACTCTTAACTGGTGTTTCAGAGCCATATAGGTCGCTGCACGATACATAGCACCTGTATCTAGATAGGTGTAACCAAAATCCTTAGCGATAATCTTTGCGACCGTACTCTTGCCACTTGAAGCAGGACCGTCAATAGCAATTTGAATTGTTTTCATATCAACTCCTATTTGATTTTGACAACATCACCTGGATTAGCAAACCAAGATCCTGTAGCCATATGGCCAGGATTCAAAGCCTCTAACTGAGCAATAGAGATTCCTGCACGAGCGGCAATGGCTGCTTCTCCTTCTCCAGCCAAGACTTTTGTAGTTCCTTCTGGATCATTTGGATGTTCTGAGCTACTAGATGACTCTTCTACCTTCTCCTCTGAACTAGAAGATGCCTGCTCTGAACTACTACTAGATGTAGAAGAAACTTGCTCTACTTTTGTATCTGAATCGTGAAAATCTTTCAAGGCTGCCGTGCGATTACTCCCACCCGATGAAAGATAGATAAGAACAATAATCATCACGACTACAATCACAAAGAAAATACTTGCTAAAATAGTCAAGATACGATTAGCCAGCACTCCTCCACCTTGTTCTCTCTTACGACGTTCTGATCTTGTTTCTTCTTGATTCTCATAAATATCTTCTTGCCACGGTTCTTTTGCCATACCTTACTCCTTGTTTTTTTTTACTTTTCTTATTACAATATAAATATGAAAATCACACTTATACCTGAACGCTGCATTGCCTGTGGGCTTTGCCAAACTTATTCTGAATTATTTGATTACCACGATAATGGAATCGTGCGTTTTTACGATGATCCTGATCAACTAGAAAAAGAAATTTCTCCTAGTCAGGACGTCGTAGAAGCTGTTAGAAACTGTCCGACACGTGCCTTGATTAAAGATTAACTATAATATAGACAAGAACGTTCTACTCCTCCTAGTTTAGCATATTTCCATGCAAAATTATAGTCTTTTCTCTTTATTTTTTTCTGTAAAATCAGGAAGGTCACTTTTTTCTTTGACGAGATAAAGTGGTCTTTTTTTAGTCTCTAGATAAATCTTACTAATATACTTGCCGAGAATCCCAATGGTCAAGAGTTGGATTCCCCCAAGAAAGAGGATAACAGCCATCAGAGAGGTCCAACCTGATGTCGGATTGCCCAAAATGAGAGTCCGAACCACAACGAAAAAAGTCATAAGCAGAGAAATAAAACAAGATAGGAGACCAGCCACAAAGGCGATAATCAAGGGAAAATCTGAAAAGTTAACAATCCCTTCAATGGAGTAGAAAAAGAGTTGCCTGAAACTCCAACTGGTCTTGCCAGCCTGTCTTTCGACATTGGGATAATCCAGATAGTGGGTCTTAAACCCCACCCAGGCAAAGAGGCCCTTTGAAAAACGATTAGACTCGGTCAAAGCTAAAATGGCATCGACTACAGACCTTCTCATCATGCGAAAATCACGGACACCTGACGGCAGAGCTACTGGACTGATTTTTTGCATGAGTCGATAAAAGAGATCGGCACAGAAACTGCGAAAGAAGGGTTCTCCCTCCCGACTAGTTCTCCGTGTTCCAACGCAGTCCAAGTCTGCATTCTGATCTAGTAAGGCTTTCATCTCAAGCAACATACTAGGAGGATCTTGGAGGTCCGCATCCATTACCACCACCAAATCTCCTGTCGCATACTGCAGGCCTGCATAGAGGGCTGCTTCTTTGCCAAAATTTCGAGAGAAAGAAATATAATGCACTGCCGGATTTTGTTCCCGATAGACCTTTAAGAGTTCCAAGGTCCCATCACTCGATCCATCATCGACAAAGACATACTCGATTGCTGCTCCCAAATCAGGAATCAAATCTTCCAAAGCCTGATAAAAAAGAGGAAGTACTTCCTCTTCGTTTAAACAGGGGACAATGATTGACATCACCATCTTAGTCTTCAAATCCATTTGGATGCTTGCTTTGCCAACGCCATGCGTCTTCACACATTTGAGTGATGCCTAATTCTGCTTCCCAGCCGAGTTCTGCTTTTGCTTTTGCAGGATCTGAATAGCAGGCTGCGATATCACCTGGGCGACGGTCTACAATGCGGTAAGGAATTGGACGTCCCACTGCTTTTTCCATGTTTTGGATAATTTCTAGAACAGAATAGCCTTTACCTGTTCCAAGGTTATAAATGTTTAGGCCTGAACCTTTTTGGATTTTTTGTAGAGCTGCAACGTGACCTTTAGCCAAATCGACAACGTGGATATAGTCGCGAACACCAGTTCCGTCTTCCGTATCGTAATCGTCTCCAAACACTTGCACTTGTTCTAGTTTTCCAACTGCTACTTGAGTCACATATGGCAAGAGGTTGTTTGGAATACCGTTTGGATTTTCTCCCAAATCTCCACTCTCATGAGCTCCGATTGGGTTGAAATAACGAAGCAAGACCACATTCCATTCTGAGTCTGCCTTGTAAATATCCGTCAAAATTTCCTCAAGCATAAGCTTAGTACGGCCATATGGATTGGTCACTGAAAGTGGGAAATCTTCCAAGATTGGCACTGTATGAGGATCTCCGTAAACTGTCGCAGAAGAACTGAAGATGATGTTTTTACAGTTGTTTTCTTCCATAACTTTCAAAAGGCTAACAGTCCCAGCGATGTTGTTGTCATAGTAGGCAAGAGGAATACGGGTAGATTCTCCAACAGCCTTCAAACCAGCAAAGTGAATGACCCCTGTTGGTTCTTCCTGTTTGAAAATGTCACGAAGAGTATCTGTATCACGGATATCTACCTCATAGAAAGGCACTTCAACTCCTGTAATTCTCTCAACAACTTCTAAACTTTTTCTGTTACTATTAACAAGGTTATCCACCACAACAACCTGATGACCTGCTTGGATTAACTCAATAACAGTGTGGGTTCCGATAAAACCAGCTCCACCCGTTACCAAAATCTTTTCTTGCATCTTTGTTCCTCGATTCTCGGATTATTTTTTCTTATTTTACCATTTTTGATAGGGAATGTCATTTGCCATCCTAGAGGGTAGGATAAAATTTCAGTAAAATGCTTATACTCTTCAAACCACGTCAGCCTTGCTTTGCTGTAGGTAGGGTTACTGACTTCGTCAGTTCGATCCACAACCTCAAAACAGTGTTTTGAGCTGACTTCATCAGTTCTATCCACAACCTCAAAGCAGTGCTTTGAGCAGCCCGCGGCTAGTTTACTAGTTTGTTCTTCGATTTTCATTGAGTATTATTCGCTTTTTACTCGTTTGACATAGTTTTCAATTGGATAGTTTTCAGGGTCCAAGGTCAACTCCTTATCTTGGATCAGTTGAGCTAGATGGTAACCAATGATAGGACCAGTTGTGAGGCCTGATGAACCTAGTCCACTAGCAGCATAAACACCTGCCAATTCTGGCACCTGCCCAAAGAAAGGCGAGAAATCACGGGTATAGGCACGGACTCCCACACGCTCAGCTCTTGAAGTCGCTTTAGATAAAACTGGATAATGGGGCAAGGCTGCCTCCTCCATTTGTTTGAGCAAGGTTTCATCTACCGTCAAATCAAATCCCATATCATTTTCATGAGTAGCTCCTAGGGACAATTTCCCACCTGCAAAAGGAATCAAATCCCACTCCCCTTCTGGCATGACAACAGGGTAAGCTTCCATGTCTTGGGCAAGTTGATAATCTCGGAGTTGCCCCTTTTGGGGACGAACATCTACTTCATAACCTAAAGGCTCTAACAGGTGTCCCAACCAAGCTCCCGTCGCCAAAATAACCTGATCAAACACCTCTTCGTCAATCTGGTAACCTGATGCTAAAGGTGTCAGAGTTACTTTTTCTTTGACCAACTTGACCTGACTGGCTTCTAGCAAACGAGTCACTAAGAGTTGGCCATCTACTCTCGCTCCACCAGAAGCATAGAGCAGGTGCTCAAATCCCTGCAAACCAGGGAATAATTCATTAGCTGATGCTGAGTCCAGAATGGCTAATTGCCCTATCAAAGGAGATTCTTCTCTACGCTGGAGGGCTAGTTGATAGAGTTCTTCCAACTTAGTTTCATCCTTTTTCAGGAGAAAGACTCCCGAACGCTGGTAAAAGTCGATTTCTTGTCCTGACTTCTCTAAATCTGCTAATAAATCCACATAAAAGTCAGCCCCCAAGCGCGCCATTTTGTACCAGGCCTTATTGCGGCGTTTGGAAAACCAGGGGCTGATAATTCCTGCTGCGGCCTTAGTAGCCTGACCTTGTCCATGATCAAAGACTGTTACTTCTAGATCACTTTCTTTCGAGAGGTAGTAGACAGCTGTTGCACCTACAATCCCTGCTCCAATAATGGCAACTTTTTTCATTGTCTTCACCTTCTAACTAGATATGGTGGAAAGGATTGGTCGATGCTTGACTAGGTAAGATATCAATAGTCCAGCCTTTTTCCTCTTTCCATTGATTAAGAAGCTCTGCAATTTTTTCTACAAAAAGCACTTCGATATAGTGACCTGGGTCCAAGGCTAGCAAGCCATCAGACAGCATATCCTGAGCAGTGTGGTAGTAAATATCACCAGTGATATAAACATCTGCCCCCTTTGCCAAAGCATCCTTATAGAAAGACTGCCCGCTACCACCACAGATGGCCACTCTTGAAATAGGCTTCTGCAAATCTCTCTCTTGATAATGCACCAATCGAAGGCTATCTAAACCAAAGACTTGCTTGACATGCTGGGCCAATTCCCCAAATGTCTGAGGCTGAACATTCCCAATACGTCCAATTCCACGTTCAGGACCTGTCTCCTGCAGATAGGTCGTTTCTTCGATACCTAGCATCTGACAGAACCAATCATTGAGACCATTTTCAACGATATCAATATTGGTATGGCTGACATAAACTGCAATGTTATGCTTGATGAGGTCGATGTAAATCTGATTTTGCGGACGGCTAGATACCAAGTCCTTGATAGGACGGAAAATCGGCGCGTGCTTGGCAATAATCAAGTCCACACCCTTTTCAATGGCTTCAGCCACCGTTTCTTCACGAATATCGAGAGCCACCATGACCCTTTGGATATCCTTGTCCAAAGTGCCAATTTGCAGACCACGACTGTCTCCCTCCATGGAAAATTCCTGAGGACAAAAGGCTTCATACACGTTAATCACTTCACTTGCTAACATGGAGCACCTCCTTGATGGCTTGAATTTTATCTACTAGAACTTGACGTTCTTCCAAATTTTTTTCAGGGATTTGTCCAAGGGCGAACTCTAGCTTAGCAGCTTCTTTTTGCCATTTTTGGACAAAGACTGGACTGATCTCTTTGGACAAGAAAGGTCCAAAGCGAACATCACTGGCTGATAGCTTCATTTGTCCTGCTTCCACCACCAAAATCTCGTAAAACTTGCCAGCTTCTTCTAAGATGCTTTCAGCTACAATCTGAAATCCGTTCTCTTGTAGCCAGATACGCAAGTCGTCTTCACGATTATTGGGCTGAAGGATCAATCGTTCTACATTAGCTAACTTGTCCAAGCCTTCTTCTAAAATCCTAGCAATCAAACGACCACCCATACCAGCAATGGTAATGACAGACACTTGGTCTGACTCTTCAAAGGCTGCCAAGCCATTGGCTAAACGAACCTGGATTTTCTCCTTTAGGCTGTGAGCCTCAACATTTTTGACTGCAGATTGGTAGGGACCTTCCACCACCTCACCTGCAATGGCACTTTCGATTTTTCCTCTTTCGACCAAGTCGATAGGCAGATAAGCATGGTCACTTCCCACATCTAGTAAAATAGCTCCCTGTGGCACAAAGGAAGCCACTAATTCTAATCTCTTTGAAATCATTTTCTCTCACTTTCCAAAACTCTATTACCTCTTATTATACCACATTTCAGCTGGCAATCTTGTACCTAAAAAGACCGCAATCCACAGATTGCAGCCTTTCTTTATTTTCTGGCTTGATAGCGACTAGTCAGGATGAAAATCACGGTAAAGACCAACATCATGACACCATAAACAGGTAATGTTTGTCCTGTTAAGGTTGAAATTTCAAGCAGTTTTTGAATTCTTGGGAAGAGAGCTGTGGCTAGGAAGCCTCCTACTGACCAAACAATCAGGAGGACACGCCATAGGGTAAATGGCATGCAGGCTCTAAATACAGATAAGAAACCAATTGACCCCAAGAGATAATAGAGTAGAGTTGAAATTTCTAACTCAGACCAACCTTGGCTACTTCCAAATATTTTCACAAAAAGAACGCTGAACACAACCATGAGAGCACTTGGTAGAGCACGAAGCATGGATCTTCTGAGGAAGTTTGGCTCAACAGGTTTGATATTTCGCTCAAAAGTCAGAACGAATGGTGGGAACCCTTCCACGAACTGGTCAATCATGGTAATCTGGATCGGAATGAAGGGGAAAATCAAGATCCACTCAGACCGACCTAGTAAAGCACTGGCGATACAGATAACTGCGAGCAAGAATGAGTAGATGGTCTTTATCAAGAAAATCGGTGCAATGTGGGCAATATTATTAACCACACGACGACCTTCAAAAAGAATCTCAGGAACATCATTAAAGTCAGAGTTCAAGAGAACCAGATTGGCAATCTGACGAGTCGCTGGATCTCCCTCAGCCATCACGATAGAACAATCCGCCTCACGAAGGGCCAGGATATCATTAACTCCATCCCCTGTCATAGCTGTTGTATGCCCCGCTTTTTTCAGTGTTTGGATGATGAGTTTCTTTTGATGAGGGGAAACACGTCCGAAAATAGCTGTCTCCTCAGCCATAGTAATCAATTCCTCATCCGTAATTTTTGAGCAATCTACATAACTGTCATAGTCTGCAAAACCAGCCTTCTGGGCAATGCTGGATACCGTAACTGGATTGTCCCCAGAGATAATCTTGAGTCCCACTTCTTGAGAACGAAGATAGTCCAGCGTCTCAGCTGCTCCTTCTCGTATCGGGTCCAAGATTTCTAGCAAGGCTAGAGCCTG
Source organism: Streptococcus sp. KHUD_011 (assembly GCF_046352925.1). GTDB lineage: Bacteria > Bacillota > Bacilli > Lactobacillales > Streptococcaceae > Streptococcus. Next base: position 1,403,893 of record NZ_CP157578.1, read on the forward strand.
AATATCAGATGGTTTCTGTGGTTTGTGATGGTCTAATTTCTCCTGACTGAGAGCTAAGACCAAGACACGTGACCCTCTCTCCAAGGCCTCCCTGGCTTCTGGGGCTTCAGAGTCCAGCAACATCTCAGGCGCACCTAAGAAAACTGTCCCCAAACCTTCCAATTCCATAGCTCCCCACTTGCGATCGCTTGAGAAAGGAAGATTGGAAAGCATAGGATAAGAAACTTCTCCCACAAAACGCTTTCGAATAGCTTGGGCTGTTGGATTTTTATCTTCACTATGAGCCATGTAACTAGTCAGGATGCTGGCAATAGCCTCTTCATCATAATCTTCCATCAGCGGAAGAACAGCCTCCACCTGCATTTTTCCTTGGGTGATGGTGCCCGTCTTGTCCAGACAGAGCATATCCACGCGCGCCAGGGTCTCAACAGAGTACATCTCCTGCACCAAGACCTTTTTCAAGCCCAACTTAATCACTGCAGTCAAGAGCGAAGTAATGGTCAAAAGGGCAATTCCCTTAGGCAACATTCCCAGTAGGGCTGTCGACGAATTTACAACGGACGACTTAAGAGGCAAACCTTTTAAAAGCAAGGCTTCTAGCAAGAGAGCCAGACCAAAAGGAATGATAATCTTCCCAGTAAAACCTGCTAACCTATCCAGCGATTTCATGATACGGGAGTTAATAGGTTTAACGGTCTTGGCTTCCAGCATGAGTTTGGCAGCATAGTTGTCAGCACCGACATGGTGGACTTGAGCCAAAACTGACCCACTTGCTAGGAAGCTTCCTGACAAAAGCAAGGCGTCAACTTCCTTTTGCACCAAATCACTTTCCCCCGTCAACATGGCTTCATTGACTTCCGCAAATCCTTCCAGAACCAAGGCATCACTGGGAATCTGCTCCCCAGCAGACAAACGAATGACGTCTCCTAGCACCAATTCTTCAGGATTGAGGGCAACTTCCTGTCCATCACGAATGGTTTTGACCTTTTCCTTGGTCATGAGATTGAGCTTATCTACCATGTGTTTAGCCCGCAGCTCGGTCACAATACCAGAAAAGGTGTTAAAGCAGATAACAGCAAAGAAGACCAGATTGCTCCAAGCCTGCACAAAGGCTAGTGCCAAAACAATAGCAAAGTTCAAAGCATTAAAAAGAGTAAAGACATTTCGTTTAACGATTTGCCAAGTGCTGGTACTAGCCGATGCGGTAAAATCATTGACCAAGCCCTTAGCCTGTCTTTCCTTGACTTCTATTTGGGTTAATCCCATAATCTTATTTTTATCCATAAATTATATCATATCATTTTTTCTAAAAGAATTCTAATCTCATCCCAAATATGCACCTAGTCAAGGGAAAAAGTTTGCCAGCCCTCCTTTGATAAGGTATAATATTAACAAGAAAAGAATCGAAGGAGATCGCATGTTTTATACTTATTTACGTGGATTGGTTGTATTGCTACTATGGTCCATCAATGGCAATGCCCACTACCATAATACCGATAAAATTCCTAATCAAGATGAAAATTATATCCTGGTTGCGCCTCACCGCACCTGGTGGGATCCAGTTTATATGGCCTTTGCGACTAAGCCAAAACAGTTCATCTTTATGGCCAAAAAAGAACTCTTTACTAACCGTATTTTTGGTTGGTGGATTCGTATGTGTGGTGCCTTTCCTATCGACCGTGAAAATCCTAGCGCCTCTGCCATAAAATATCCTATCAATGTCCTAAAAAAAAGTGACCGCTCTCTCATCATGTTTCCAAGTGGAAGCCGTCACTCAAACGATGTTAAGGGTGGCGTAGCCCTGATTGCCAAAATGGCCAAGGTTCGTATCATGCCAGTTACCTACACAGGTCCCATGACTTTGAAGGGCTTGGTTAGCCGTGAACGTGTCGACATGAACTTTGGAAATCCAATCGATATTTCAGACATCAAGAAAATGAATGATGAAGGAATCGAAATGGTTGCAGACCGTATCCAAACAGAATTCCAACGTCTGGACCAAGAAACGAAACAATGGCACAACGATAAAAAACCGAACCCACTCTGGTGGTTTATCCGCATCCCTGCCCTCATCCTTGCCATTATCCTTGCTATCTTAACCATCATCTTTAGCTTTATCGCAAGCTTCGTCTGGAATCCAGATAAGAAAAGAGAGGCTCTTGGTTAAAAAATACAACAATCCCTTGGCAAAAGCCAAGGGATAATTCTTTTATTTGATTTTCCATTTTTGTGCCAACCAGCCGGAAAAGGCTAGAAATCGCTCAGCCACTTGTTCATGGTGCCCATAAGGATCAAAGACAAACTGACCTTTCGGATAGCGTTTTTGAAGATCGGTATGGATCTGTTCAGCATAAGCTGGTGCTTGAGCCAAGCGATTAGTATGATAGGCTCCTTCTGTTTGACCATTTTGTAAATACAGCAAACAATCTAGATTTTTCACTGTCTCTTTCTTGCAGTAAGCCACAAAATCAGGATACCAAAAAGAACCGCAGATAGAGAAAACACAGGAAACCTTGTCAAAGCTGAAAAGACTGTAAACTGCCGCCAAACCACCTAGTGAGTAACCTCCATAAGCAAGGCGAGTTTCGTCCAGACGATAAAGCGACTGCAACTTGTCTAAAAGACCTCCAAACAAATGATCATGATAGACCTTGGCCTGACCTCCAAAATCTGGAGCCCCATCTCTCAGAGCAGATGCCTTCCAGGGAGTGTAATCGTCTAAGCGATTTTTAGAGGTCAAGCCCACTAAAATCACAGATTCGGAAAGGGAAGATAGGAAATCCAAGTTTCCATCATTCAATAAAATAGCCGGATAGGTTTGATTGGGGTCGTAGTTAGAAGGAAGGCTGATTTTGACTTGAATTCCTTCCCAATCAAACTTATTATTTATTGATAAAGTCATTGATTTTCTCAAGGGAATCAATCACTGCTGGACCATAGTCCATCAATTCATCGTAAGAGATGTTCATGATTTTTTGATTCTTAATTGCAGGAACGCTTTCCAAAACAGCATTTGCCTTCATCAACTCTACTGCTTTTTCATCCAATTTTTTATTGCGGTCGCTGGTTACATAGATAATCAATTCAGGATCCATTGACACGAGATTTTCCAAGGTCAAGCCTGATGTTCCCGTTGCAACGTTTGTATAACCAAGTTGGTTCAGCAAACTTTCTTGCAAAGCAGACTTGTAGGCACCGAAGGTTTCATCATTATAAGCAACCATAATCAAAGCCTTTTTCTTTTCACCTTGGCTTGCTGGATTTGCTTTCTTAACAGCGTCAATTTTAGTTTGTAATTGAGCTGCGTATTCATTGGCCTTGTCCTGAACATTAAAAATCATTCCCAGATTTTTGACATCTTCTACGATATTCCCCAAATCTTGCTGAATCGTTGAGAGAGAAGCTTTTTGAGTATAAACTGGGATTTTGTTTTCATTCCAAGTGCTAACTGTCCCCAAGGATTTTTCAGAAAACATCATGTTTCGACCCATCACAGCGTCTGGCTCATAAGAAAGGACTGTCTCTTGTGAGACTATTTTTTTATCCCCAATTTGAGGAATCGTCGCAATCGCGTCCTTGTATTTGTCCGTCACAGCATTGTCTGGATTGAGCATGCCAGCAATTTTATCCTTCAACCCCAACTCCAATAAGATTTCAGTGGTTGAAAGATTGTTGGTGATAACTTTTTCAGGCGCCTTGTCAAAGACTTGTTCAACTTCATTCCCTTTCGCGTCATAGGTTTTGACCGTTAGTGGATAAGTCGTCTCTGTGCTCGCCTTTTGACTTGTTTCTGTGCTAGATTGTGTGGTAGCTTTTTCTGTAGTAGTATTGCCACAAGCTGCCAAAGTTAATGTAGCTACTGTTACCAGTAAAATATTAAGTGTTTTTTTCATCTTGTTTTCCTTTTCTTTCTTATAAATAGTGAATCATGGCTTGTTGGTCCTCGGTCCAAGTAACCTGACTCTGAACTCCGTATACAGTTTGCAATGATTCTGAGGTGATGGTCTCCTTTGGAGTCCCTTGATAAAGGATTTCTCCCTCTTTCATCAGATAGAGATAATCCGAATAGCGACAAGCAAGTTGAATATCATGTAGGACAGCTAGAACA